>DDDD01000024.1:9189-9858 GCA_002335945.1 Porticoccaceae bacterium UBA1989 | reverse complement strand
TTCGACGAGTAAATACTCTTTGTACAGCTTAGGGAAAAACACCTCAAAACCATCTGTATCTGCAAGATGGAAAAAGCCACCTGACCCCTGCACTTCGAGATAACCATTAATACGCTTTACGCCCGGCGCACCTTTATAGGGGCGAGCAGAAATATCATCCAAATTAGCCGAGGCATAGTAGCCGCCTTTATTGTGCCCCAAGGTGAGTGCGCTTAGTTCTCCCCTCGGCCGCAGTATATCTATCGCATCTAGAAGATTTTTCGCAGGAATTTTGGTCTCACGCAGTAAGTCAGACAGTATTGTTAGGTCTAGCTGGTTCATTGAAATGTCAAAATCCTGCCAGCGGGATCCTAGTTTTTGACTAAACACCAAATCTAGCGGTTCAATATTTGTATCGGACCAATCAAAATCAAAACCCTGCAACCGAGTACCCCAATCAGACCCAGGCGTATACCAGCCGGTAAGTACCGTGCTGAGATTTTGAATAGGCGGAACATCGGCCAACCAGTCGAGCGGTATTTCCGTAATCGCCAGATTTCCTTCAAAGTCTAGCGAGCCACCAGGATGAATATCAAACCAAACCTCACCGCTGGCATTGGCTTTAAACGCCGTCAGATTGTCAAATAATTTGGGTAGTAAGGATTTCGATAGGCCTAGAATTGGCTGAGA
>DDDD01000024.1:2868-9098 GCA_002335945.1 Porticoccaceae bacterium UBA1989 | reverse complement strand
GTTTGCCAGAAAAGAACTCAAGATTAATCAATACCAGCCTCAGGCGTATCGAACGACTATAAAATAGAGGATCGAGAATAATATTGAGATCTGCATTGGCACCGCCCTTTAAGCCTTTTAGGCTCCAACGACCGGCCTCATCTTCAACCATAGTAATGGCCAACTGATCGATGACCAGCTCGCGCCAAATAGGGCTAAGGTGTTTGATACTCTTAAAGAGATCAAGATCGGCGCGGCCGTGATCTAGCACAATGGCCGGCGTTTGATCTTCACTGACAATTTCAATTTTCTCGATATCGAGAATTGGAATCAGTCTTGGCCACTCACCCTGTATCTCACCAAGGCGAACCTGCATACCAATATTATCGGTGATCAGTTGCTGTAAAACGGGGCGCAGTTCATCAACACTGCTAATAGTCTGGCGACCAATAACCACCAAAATAACCGTGCCGATAATTAGCATAGCTGCGGTTAACCACAGCCAACGACTAATTACCTTTCCGATTTTTCTGATGTTACTGTCAGCCATTATCTAAACTCAAACAGGAATAATATCAAACTGTTCACGGGCAAATAAATCTTCAGTCCGGAACTGAATGGATCGCCCAATAAACGCTTCAAGATCTGCAACCTGTGCAGAATCTTCATCTAATAATCTCTCTATCACCGACGGCGATGCCAGAACGCGTAGAGTCTCACATTCATAGGCACGGGCCACTCGGAGAATATCGCGCAACACTTCATAGCTCACGGTTTCTGCAGACTTTATCGATCCACGACCACCACAGGCGGGGCATCCTTCACATAAAATTTGCCCTAAACTTTCGCTGGTTCGCTTGCGGGTAGTTTGCACTAAACCCAGCTCGGTCACACCAGAAATCGTGGTTCTGGCACGATCTCTATCCAGTGCTTTTTCAAAGGTGCGCAAAACCTGTCGGCGATGTTCGGCATTTTGCATATCGATAAAATCAACGATAATAATACCGCCCAAATTACGCATGCGCATTTGCCTTGCCGTAGCTGTTGCCGCTTCAAGATTGGTTTTATAAACCGTCTCTTCAAGATTGCGATGGCCAACAAAGGCACCGGTATTAACATCGACGGTGGTCATGGCCTCAGTCTGATCAATCACCAGATGACCACCCGACTTGAGCATTACAGATCGCTGCAGTGCCTTGGCAATTTCATCTTCAATACCATGGAGAAAAAACAGCGGTCGCTCGCCTGGATAGTGCTCAAGTAGGCCCGCAATTTCAGGGCTGAACTTATGGGCAAACTTGATCAGTAGATCAAGCACTTCCCGGGAGTCCACCAGAATCTTCTCAACATCATCGCTAGCCATATCGCGCAATACACGCTTAGAAAGAGGCAGCTCCTCATACACACAGCTAGGCACCGCAGCCTCTGTTTTGACCCCAACAAGATGCTCCCAGACACGCTGCAGGTAACGCATATCTACGCGCAGTTCTTCAACCGTGGCGCCTTCTGCCGCTGTGCGAAGAATGTAACTGCCCCTGCGCTGAGGAATTTCAACGGCGTTCTTATGACGCTTAACAGGCTCTGCTGCCGCGGCGAGTTCATCAATAGTGGTAGCGATGGCTGTTTTGAGTCGCTCCCGCTCCTCTTCATCTTCGATACGCTGGGAAACACCTATATGGGCACTGCCATCCATATACACCAGATAGCGTGAGGCCACAGACAGCTGAGCGGTGAGTCGCGCACCTTTATTATTAATAGGGTCTTTGATTACCTGAACGAGAATTTTTTGCCCATCATGAAGGAGATCTTGAATCTCTGGGCTCTTGGTCTCAGCGACACCATTCTTGTTTTTAGGCTTACTCGGCAGTAGGTCGTCAACATGTAAAAATCCGGCCCGCTCAACACCTATGTCGACAAACGCGGCCTGCATACCAGGCAGTATGCGCACCACCTTACCCTTATAAATATTGCCTACCAGGCCACTGCGCTGATTGCGCTCTATGGAAATTTCTTGGGGCACGCCGTTTTCTACCAAGGCTACGCGAGTTTCCATTGGCGTAATATTGATAAGAATTTCTCGGCTCATGGGCTTTTCCAGTTTAGCGTTAACGCTATTTTTGGGCGTTTGGCTGCTGCCAAATCGGTACATTAAATTTTTCTAATAACTGCTGGGTTTCCAATAGCGGCAAACCCACCACGCCACTATAACTTCCCTCGAGGTGAGCCACAAAGATTGCGCCAAATCCCTGAATGCCATAAGCCCCTGCTTTGCCCTCAGGTTCGCCCGTCTGCCAGTATTTCAGACAGTCCTGTGGAGAGATTGTGCGGAAAGTAACGGAAGTTTTTGAAACCACCAGCTCAGACTTATGAGCATTGACGATGGCCACTCCAGATAACACCTCATGAGTGGCCCCCGACAGGGCCTGCAACATAGCCATTGCCTCGTCAGCATTAGCGGGTTTACCAAAAATTTTGCCCTGACAGAGCACAATAGTATCCGCACCGAGGACCGGTAATTCTGTCTCACTGCGGCGGTAACCCGCCTGAGCTTTTTCCAATGCCAGCCGCCCCACATAATCAACGGCTTGCTCTGCAGGGCGTTGACGCTCATCAATATCTTCAGCTGCGACCACAAAGTGCACACCGATCTGATGAAGCAGGTCACTGCGCCGCGGAGACGCCGAGGCCAAGATAAGATCAGCGGTTGCCAATTCTTCGGAAGACTGAGACAAGGAAGATGAAGACAAGAGAAAAGCCTTTAACGGTGGTGTAAATGTACTCTGGCAACCCACAGGTCGATCAGCGGCCAGGCCAGTGCCGACGTTAACGCCAGGGCAGGAAGGTGCCCTAGAGTCATAGGCACATCCCAGATAGAAAACAACATGTTCTGAAGCAATTCAGCGCAGATAACCAACACCACAACCAAAAAAATACGGTGAAATATCGAAAAATAAGTGAGCCAGCGGCTGAGTAAATAGGCGGCAACACCACAGAGCGCAAACACCAACACATAGTGCCCGAGGGTAGTGCGAAATAGGGTGTCAGCAATTAGACCCACTGTTGCAGCAAAGCCAATACCGTACTGGGTGGGAACATAGAGTATCCAGGCAAGGGTCACTAGCAGGAGAAAGTTTGGCTTCCAGAGAATCCATTCACCAGAAGCGGGTAAAAGCTGGAAGATAGCAGCCAAAATTAATGACGCAATCATAGGGCCAGTAAAGCTAACCGGCTTCATTGAATACCACGAACTCGGTCGCGACCTGAGGAAAACACCAACAGCAGGTGCCGGCTTCTATCAAGCTCAGCAGCAGGGTTAACATCCACATCAACAAATATTGCACCGGGCTTTTGGGTGATACTGGCGACGGTACCCACGGGATAGCCCACTGGGAAGCGCCCGCCCAATCCAGAACTTACCAGCTCATCACCCTCGACAATATCCGCGGTGGGCGACACAAATTTTAATGTCATGCGACCATAGTCAGACTGGCCCTCAGCAATAGAGCGCACGCCATTGCGCAAAACCTGCACAGGCAACGCATGGGTGCTATCGGTAATTAACAGCGCCACACTATGACCGCCGTAAACAGAAATAATCTGCCCCATAAGGCCCTCAGCATCTAACAGAGGCTGACCCACGTAAACGCCGTCATCACGACCGCGATCAATGGTAACCGTATGGCTTTGGGGGCTCGGAGAAACACCGATGACTTCAGTAACTAAAACACTGTCCATCAACAATTCGGTGGCATTCAATAATTGGCGCAGACGGAGGTTTTCGGCGGCCAGCTCAGACATGCGCTGAAGCTGCCCGCGATGAATCAGACTCTCCTGTTCCAGACGAATATTATCTTGCTCAAGATCAGCTCTGGAGGTGCCACTAACCTGACCCCATTCCTGAACACGACTGGGGATATTCGTCAGCCAATACAGAGGACGAACAGCATTATCGACGATTTTATAAACGGGGCTGAGCCAGGTGGTATAACTATCGACGGCCATTAAGCCAAACGCAATCAGGCCAACGATCAGAATCTTTCGAATCGGGGAGGATGATTTAGCAAAAACATTTTTAATAAATCCGCTCCCGAAAAATAACCAATATCAGGGCGATATTGGTATCTAGTAAGTTAGCGTATCCAGTCTTCTGTTATCCATCATCTCCAGCGCTTCACCACCGCCACGAGCGACACAGGTCAGAGGCTCTTCAGCCAGAATAACCGGCAAACCAGTTTCATGGGTAAGCAGACGATCGAGATCTCTTAACAGCGCGCCACCACCGGTCAACACAATACCGGTTTCAGCAATATCTGAGGCCAGCTCAGGAGGAGATTGCTCTAGAACACGCTTTACTGCCTGAACGATGCCAGCCAATGGCTCTTGCAGCGCTTCGAGAATTTCATCACTGGTCAATGTAAAGCTCTTGGGAACACCTTCAGCGAGGTTGCGGCCACGAACATCAATTTCACGGACTTCTTTGGCTAGATAAGCAGCACCAATTTCCATCTTAATACGCTCAGCGGTAGTATCACCAATCACACTGCCGTACTTGCGACGAACAAAGTTAACAATGGCTTCATCAAAACGGTCGCCACCGATACGCACAGAATCAGAGAACACCACGCCATTTAACGACAGAATGGCAATCTCAGTAGTACCACCACCGATATCCACAACCATCGATCCCACCGCTTCTTCAACCGGAAGGCCAGCACCAATCGCCGCAGCCATTGGTTCTTCAATCAAAAACACCTCTCGAGCACCGGCACTGTAAGCCGACTCTTTAATCGCTCGTTTCTCAACTTCTGTCGCCATACAGGGCACACAGATAAGAACACGAGGACTCGGGGGTACAAAGCTTTTTGCATGCACTTTCTTAATAAAGTGCTGCAGCATTTTCTCAGTCACTTGGAAGTCAGCGATAACGCCGTCTTTTAATGGCCGTATTGCAGTAATATTGCCTGGTGTACGGCCCAGCATACGCTTGGCATCAACACCTACTGCTTCAACAATTTTCTGACCCAGATGCTGGCGAATCGCAACCACCGAAGGCTCGTTAAGAACGATGCCCTTTTCGCGCACATAAATCAGTGTATTTGCAGTACCCAGATCGATCGACAGATCGCTGGAAAAGAAGCCACGGAGTTTTTTAAATAACATCAATTACGATTCCTCAATCACTGCCTGTGGATTCAATGCACAAACAGCCTAAAATATGTAGCAACTATTCAATAGGGTATAGCAGCAATTAAAGCAGCTGCGGCCCTACTTTCGTCATCTCGGAGCGGATTCTAGCCGATCTTGAACAAAACTTCATACTAGTCTTTTAAAACAACGCCAAAAGAAGCCAAAAACAGTGAAATTAGCCGATTTTACTGTTTTCACCCCCTAACCTCGCACATTTATTTGATGTAAAATTGCGCCTGCTGAAAACATTCGAATTTCAGCCAACCCAGAGACTAAAAAATGAACATTGAACGGCAAGAAATCGAAAAGCTGGCGACCCTAGCCCGCATTGCCATCGACGATAGCACTATCAACGAAGTATCCCAGCGATTGAGCAGCGTTCTAGACCTAGTGGATCAGCTGCAGGCGGTCAACACCGAGGGCGTAGAAGCCATGTCTCATCCCATGCAAGCCACGCAGCGCCTGCGGGAAGACGAAGTTACCGAGATCAATCAGCGCGAAGCCTTTCAGGCCATAGCACCAGAAACCGAAGACGGGCTATTTTTAGTGCCCAAAGTCATAGAATAAGCGGGCCCAGATAGCATGCACAACCTCACCATTGCCGAGCTTATCAAAGGGCTACAGAGCAAAGAATTTTCCAGTGTTGAATTAACTCAGCACTTTTTAAACCGTATTGGCAGCCTTAACCCGGCGTACAACGCGGTAATTACCGTTACCGCCGAACAGGCCCTCAAAGCCGCTGCCGAGGCCGATATGCGCCTGGCCGCAGGCAATGCCCCTGCTCTGTGTGGCGTGCCCATACTGCACAAAGATATTTTTTGTACCAATGGGGTGCGTACTAGCTGCGGCTCCAAGATGCTGGATAATTTTATCCCTCCCTACAATGCCACTGTGGTCGAAAACTTCGAACAGGCGGGTGCCGTGGTCCTCGGTAAAACCAATATGGACGAGTTCGCTATGGGCTCCTCTAACGAAACCAGCTTTTATGGCCCGGTTAAAAACCCCTGGGCTACCGACTGCGTGCCCGGCGGCTCCTCTGGCGGTTCTGCAGCAGCCGTTGCAGC
>DDDD01000024.1:0-2849 GCA_002335945.1 Porticoccaceae bacterium UBA1989 | reverse complement strand
TGCGGTATTAGCGGCATCAAGCCTACCTATGGTCGCGTCTCTCGCTGGGGCATGGTTGCCTTTGCCTCCAGCCTTGATCAGGGCGGCCCAATGGCCCGCACCGCAGAAGACTGTGCCCTACTCCTTAACTGCATGGCCAGTTACGACGACAAAGACTCCACCTGCATCGATCGCGAAGTGCCAGACTACACAGCCACCTTAGATGGCTCAGTAAAGGGTTTGCGCATTGGCGTACCCAAAGAGTATTTCTCCGAAGGCTTAGACGCTGGTATTGAAAAAGCCGTTCGCGCTGCACTGGCTAACTTAGAAGCCCAGGGCGCAGAGCTGGTTGAAATCAGCCTGCCTAACTCAGGTCTATCAGTCCCCGCCTACTATGTGATTGCGCCAGCAGAGGCCTCGGCCAACCTGTCACGCTTCGACGGCTCACGCTATGGCTATCGCTGTGAAGACCCCAAAGATTTACAAGATATGTACAGCCGCAGCCGTAGCGAAGGCTTTGGCAAAGAGGTGCAGCGTCGCATATTGATTGGCACCTACTGTCTATCTGCAGGTTATTACGACGCCTACTACGGCAAAGCCCAGCAGGTTCGCAAGCTGATCCAGCAAGACTTTGACCGTGCATTCGAAAGCGTCGACCTAATAATGGGCCCCACCTGCCCCTCGCCGGCCTTTAAGTTTGGCGCCAAAAGTGATGATCCGGTGGCCATGTATCTAGAAGATATTTATACCGTCGCCACCAACTTGGCAGGCCTGCCCGGCATGTCGATACCCTGCGGCATGGCTGACAACAAACCCGTCGGACTACAGATTATTGGCACCTATTTTGATGAGGCGCGCATGCTCAATGTCGCCCACCAATATCAGCAGGCCACCGACTGGCATGATCTAGCGCCAGAGGGAGTTGCCTCATGAGCTGGGATACCGTAATCGGGCTAGAGATCCATGTGCAGCTAGCCACAAAAACTAAGATATTCTCCGGCGCCAGCACCGCCTATGGTGCCGAACCTAATACCCAGGCCTGCGCTATCGACCTAGCCATGCCAGGCACCTTACCCGTACTCAACAAGCAGGCCGTTAACTACGCCATCATGTTTGGCTTGGCGATTGATGCCGAGATTGGTCAGGTATCAGCCTTCGAGCGGAAAAACTATTTCTACCCAGATTCACCAAAGGGCTACCAGACCACGCAGCTGGAACGACCCATTGTCGGCCGCGGCAACGTCGAGATACAGCTCGCCGATGGCAGCTCTAAAAACGTGCGCATCCACCATGCCCATCTAGAAGAAGATGCCGGCAAGTCACTTCACGAAGGCAATTTCAACAGCAACTTTTCGGGTATTGATCTTAATCGCGCCGGCACACCGCTCATTGAAATCGTCTCCGAACCGGATATGTGTAATGCCGAAGAAGCCGTCGCCTTTGCGAGAAAGATCCACGGCATAGTCACCTCGTTGGGAATCTGCGATGGCGAAATGTCTCAGGGCAGCATGCGCTTCGATGTGAACGTTTCAGTAAAGCCCAGCGGCAGCGAAACTCTTGGCATTCGAACCGAAACCAAAAACCTCAACTCGTACAAATTTATGGAAGAAGCCATAAAGCGAGAAGTGGAACGTCAGATAGATGTTATCGAAGATGGCGGCACCATTGCCCAGGAAACCCGCTTGTATAATGGCGACACCAAAGTTGCCCGCTCCATGCGCAGTAAAGAAGAAGCTAACGACTATCGCTACTTCCCCTGCCCCGACCTATTGCCAGTTGTCGTCAGCGACGAAGAGGTTGCAGAACTACGCCGCAATCTTCCAGAGCTGCCAGATGCAAGACAGGCACGCTTTGTTGAACAGTACAGCCTGTCAGACTATGACGCAGGCATACTCAGCAGCGATGCCGCTATGGCCAAATATTTTGAAGCCGTTACCTCAGCCTGCAACAATGCCAAACTCGCCGCAAACTGGACCATGGGCGAACTCTCAGCGCGTCTGAACAACGAAGACATAAGCATCGCCAATAGCCCAGTAAGTGCCGAGCAACTCGGCGGCCTAGTCACTCGGATCGCCGATAACAGTATCTCCGGAAAAATGGCTAAAGAAGTATTCGAAGGTATCTGGGCCGGCGAAGGCAGTGCTGATGACATTATTGAAGCGCGCGGTTTAAAGCAAGTATCCGACAGCGGCGCACTTGAACAAATGGTCGCCGATGTATTAACGGCCAATCAGGCCATGGTCGACGACTACATCAGTACCGACGAAGCCAAACGCAAGAAAAAGCTTGGCGGCTTTATGGGTAAAATAATGCAAGCCTCAAAAGGCCAGGCCAACCCCCAGCAAGTGAATCAAATCCTTGCTCAAAAACTCAACGACCTACTTTGAATTTGTCTGAACTATTTACTGGAAATTAGGAAAAATCATGTCACTGAAGAAAGATAAAGAAAAAGTTCTCGGCGAAGTGTTTGATGACGAGCGCGTAAAAAGCTTTTTAGATTGCCAGGCCCCAACAGGCGTAAGCGCAGACTTTCACCTATTAGAAAAAGCCTATCGCGGTATGAATATCGATAACTTTGTAACCTTTTTAAACTTCTTTAAAGAAGCGGGTCACGATATCAATGCCACTAGCCCAGAAGGGCAAACCCTTGCAGCAGTCGCTGCTGAGCATGGTCATGGAATGCCCTATGTGGAAGCATTAAAAGCGGCCAGCGCCCAATAAGTTTTCACTCTGACACAAAAGCATAACCCTGTTCCCGGCAGCTTTTCTTAACATCCAGAAAGACCTATTAATTTTGTCATCCCGACAGACCTATTAATATTGTCATCCCGGCAGACCTATTAATATTGTCATCCCGGCAGACCTATTAA
>DDDD01000087.1 GCA_002335945.1 Porticoccaceae bacterium UBA1989 | reverse complement strand
CCACACCCTAAAATATTGGGTGAAATGGTTTAAAAATCGCGATATATGTTTCGCTCCTGTACTAAATTTGCATGAGGCTTGGAATTCACCACAAATATCAGCGCGGGAAATGCTGTTGACAGACACTCAGGGCAATCATCATATTGGCACTCCAATCAAATATCGTGCAGAACCAGGGCGACCTAACCTAAGCCTCCCTGGTTTTGACGAAAGCGGTAAACAAATACGGGCTGAGGTTAAGTGCTGATGGATAGGTCTTCGAGATGCCTTGTTAAGGGCCTTCTACTAACGCGCTGGCTCGTGCTAACCGCCGCACTCACGAACGCAATAGCAAGCGGCATAGCAAGTTCATGAATATTTTTACGTTGGGATATCACTGATCACAGAGGACGCCATCATCTAATTTTCGCCTTCACGACGTAATTGCATCGTATACGAAAATTCATCAGCTGGGTGCTGGTTCACTGAAACAAGAAAGACCGTACCGTCGGCGAGTAAATAACGGCGCCGCACTTGCACCGCAACATCCAAAGTAGTTTTATCCAAAACGAGCGCGGCACGTTGGGGCATTGTTGTTATGGTGATATCCTGGATAACCTGAGAAACTTTAATGTCAAACTTATCCTCGATCTTTCTATAGATTGCCCCAGAACCTGTCTCTAGTTCCTCAGCAATACTGGCATAGTCCCTGTTGACTAAAACAATCGAAAAGCAGATTGGAATATCCTCATCACGTTCTAAGCGCAGACCATGAACGATCAACCATTCTGCCTTACCACCGCTAACGTCAGATAACATAGAGTTTTCTGGAACTGCAAATTTAACGTCATTGATAATGAAGCGTGTATCAACTGCATACTGGAACAGTTGATCGAGTGACCACATGTCATGGACGTATCTCTGGCTTGGCACAGCTGTCAAAACATGGCTTCCTGACCCCTGTCGCCGTTCAATAAAGCCAGCATCAGTTAGCATACGAAGTGCCTCGCGTATCGTGTGGCGACTTGTGGTGAATTCCTCACAAAGCATGCCTTCAGTTGGCAATATGGAGCCCACCAAATATTGGCCCAACGTAATTCTACGCCGGAGTTCGTTTCCTATCTCCATGTACTGGTGCAACTTGCCCGTCTCGCTTTTACCGGCGCGGACGTTGGTCAACTGGATTCTCGGGACAATAACGCACGAAAAGCAGGATCAGCCACTGCGATCAAACGATCTCGGCGCATTTTCACGTCTGCCTCGCGAAGGTCTGCAACGCCGTGTTCTGTTACTACAATATCTATGTCAGACCGTGCGACCGAAACTGGCGTGCCAGGTGAGAATTGAGCTACTATTCGGCTTACCTGACCTCGGTTTGCCGTTGATGGCATTGCCATTATCGACAATCCCCCCTCCGACGCACGCGCTCCTCTGATGAAATCAACCATTCCACCTTGTCCGCTGTTTTGTACGCCACCCAAGTACTCCGCATTGACCTGTCCCGTCAATTCTATTTCTAGGGCGGAATTGACACAGACAAATTTTGGGATAGCCGAGAGTGTAATAATCCCATGTGTCTGGTCTACAGGAACAAAGCGGATCAATTCTGCTGTACCAAGCCTGTCATAAAAGGACGTAGAGCCAAGCGCTACACCAGTCGTAACGCCACGCCGAAACTCTCCTGATGATAAGGCAACGAGTAAACCGTCCGAGATCATGCCTCCGTGAAAGCCCAAGTCATCTCGCCCGCGCAATGCATCAAGAATTGCAGTTTGCAGGCTACCAAGGCCCAGTTGCAGCGTAGCGCCCTCAGGCACTAGATCTCCAACCCGGCGGGCAATTTTGTGGCTAATTCTATCAGGAGTTCCAAGCTTAAGCTCTGGAAGTTGCAAAGAAGTTTCTGCAAATGCTTCAAACCTATCTATTGGTAACCGTGGAGCGCCCGGCGCATCGGGCATCGCAGGATTGATAAGGCCAATCAAACGCGCTCCAGCTGCGATAGCGGCAGGCGCAAAATCAGCGCAAAGGCCGAGGCCCACGGTTCCATCCTGCGGTGGAGGCACAGTGATCACCACAAGGTCTACGACACCTGGTCGAGCGATTCTATCGCGAAAAGTTGTATAGTGCATAGGCAGATGGTTAACTTTCCCTAAAGCGTTGTCTATGCGTAGTCCCGGGGTCATGAAAATTGTCTCAACATTAACATCAAGCCCAAGCGAAGAGTAATCACGGTTGTTAACCCCCGGAATAAAGGCACCTGTAAGCGTTATATCACGCCAAAGTGCCGGATCAGTCGCAACGGCATCAAGAATTTCCGTGGGGTCAGCAGTGCACCCACCCAGAAAAATACGTTTTGCATTCCGCGCTGCCTCTGCTGCTCCTTGGGGCGTAAGATAGACGATGTTGTTAACTCCTTTTCATGCGACTCCTTCAGGTTAAACGCAATACGGGTGACAAGTCCTTTAAAAACTCTCCCATTGCAATCAAGCTGTGATCGCTCCCTCGTTGCCCCACGATCTGAGCGGCACAAGGTAATTCCCCATCCGGCGCACAAAGTGGTACTGTTATCGCCGGTGCCCCTACCATATTGGCTAGCGAGGTAAAATCAGCCTGATTCACAGGCACAGCCCCATCATGGGCAAAAGCCCGCTGCGGCGCTGTCGGTAGCAAAAGACCATCCAATCCCA
>DDDD01000002.1 GCA_002335945.1 Porticoccaceae bacterium UBA1989 | reverse complement strand
TCGACATTGCGCAACAGCGGCAGGTGACAGAATACGGGCATTTCCCAGCCAAAATACTGGTACAGCAAAATATGCTTGGGGGCTGAGTTAATCCACTCTTCGCCACGAATCACATGGCTGATTTCCATCAGGTGGTCGTCGACCACATTGGCTAAATGGTAGGTCGGCATGCCATCGGCTTTGAGCAGTATCTGCAGATCGATCTGTGCCCAATCAATGCTAATCTCGCCGCGCAGCATATCGTTGAAGGTGCACTGCCCTTCTCGCGGCACCTGCATACGCACCACATGAGATTCGCCCTTGGCGAGACGGGCAGTAACCTCGTCTTGACTAAGGTGGAGGCAGTGGCCGTCGTAGCCAAGCTGCTGCTTGTCTTCCATCTGGGTTTTGCGAAGCTCGTCAAGGCGCTCTGAACTGCAAAAGCACCGAAAAGCATGACCAGAATCAAGCAGCTGATCTGCATGTTGGGCGTAAATAGCAGAGCGCTCGCTCTGACGGTAAGGACCCTTATCACCACCGGTATCTGGACCCTCATCCCAGTCCAAACCCAACCAGCGCAGTGCATCTAAAATAGATTTTTCGGACTCTGGGGTTGAACGCACCTGATCAGTGTCTTCGATACGCAGTAAAAACTGTCCTCCCTGGCTATGGGCAAAGGCCATATTAAACAGCGCCACATAGGCGGTACCAACATGGGGGTCGCCGGTGGGCGATGGGGCAATTCGAGTGCGAACAGTCATTGATAGATCCAAAATTGAAACGTCCAAGGTATTAGCTTGAACAGATTATAAGGTTTACGAGGAGGCATTATACGGCTTCTGTAGGGGCTTCTGTCACTATCTATTGAGCAGCAGCTAAAAAAATTCTGGGGCCTAAAGAATAATGGCCTAAGAGGAGGAAATATCAAAATTGGTATGCCCGCCATAGCCATAAACCATGAAATATAACCCCTGAAAGCCATGTATAGCATTGGCTATACCAAATAAGCATGTTTTAATAGCTACGCATAACGGAATAAGCATACCTGTCTTTATTCTGTCATATGCTCATGTAACAGTAGACAGAGATATCAAGGAGAAACCTATGTCTGAACAAGAAAAATTCTTTGTGGTCGTCAACCCTACCCTTGACGAGCATGTTGCTCTAGATCGAGCCATTATTACCGCCCAGCTGATGACGCCGCGGCCAAAAATTTACGTGTTTGTCGCCATCGATCATGACAGTGTGGATATGAGCCCTGACAACCAGAATATCTATCGCAACACCGACTGGTTTGATGAGCAGATTCACAGCCCCTTAAAAGCTGCTGGTCTGGATTATCAGATTGAGATTTCCTGGAGTGACCACTGGCAGAAAGCGATTATGCAGTCGGCCAAAAAGGTGGGGGCAACGCGTATTATCATTCGCGCGGGCAAACTCAAAAGCAGCAGTCGCTTTTCCTTTACTGAAAACAAATGGAAGCTGTTTAAGCGTGCTTTTTGTCCGGTACTTCTGGTGCGCGATGGTGCTGCACCCGCCCGTAAGGTGGTGTTGGCCGCGGTAAATTTTCAGGCCATCCGCGATCAGCAGCAGCGACTAAACAGTAATATTTTGGCCCGAGGTAGTGCTCTGGCACAGAGCTATGGCGCTGAATTTCACGTGGTAAATGCCTATCTCGACTCTATGCTCTACCCCGACCGTGGTCGTCTGGCTAAAGAGACTGGCTTAGATTCAAGCAATATCCATGTGGTTCAGGGTTACACCGATGAAGCCATTGCTAAGGTCGCCAAAGCGATCAGCGCTGACGTTGTGATTATTGGTACTCTGGGTCAAACCGGTGTTATTAAGACGCTTAGAGGCAATACCGCTGAGCGTGTTATCTCGGCAGTCGATGTGGATGTGGTTGTGATTAACTCTGAGTATGAAAGTTAAGGTTTAATCGGTAAAACCAAAGGGAAGAGTACACATAAATGCTCTTCCCTTTTTTATTGACTGATTTATATCATCTATCTGGCTCGAACTAGCGCTGCGCAGCTGAGACTCTGGCGGTAACTACCCGAGACAATGGATGCGCCGCTATCAGGCCACAGAACAACATCAAAAATGCCGCGCTGCCGATCATAGTGGCCTCTAAACTCCAATCAATGGCAAAGCCCATAATGGCATCGGCGATGGGCAGTAACCCCATGGACATCAGCATTAAAATGCTCATTACTCGACCCAATAAAGCGGCCGGGGTAATGCGCTGTAACCAGGTGGTGAAATGCACGTATAAAAAACTTTCAAAAACCCCGGTGATAAAGAACAGCAACATCGCCCACCAATAGGGATCATAAAAAATAATCAGGGCCAGCGTCGAGCCGCTAAATACGTAGAGCTTAAACATGGTCGGCACGAGATTTTCATCTTTGGGGCCCGCCAAAAAACCACTGGCAATGGCACCTATAAAGGCGCCTAAACCAAACGACGCTGTCACCAAGCCATAGACATAGGCCCCTTCAAAAAAACGTTCTTTGGCCCAGACCGGCAACCCGACAAAGATCATCGGCATAAAGAAAAAGTGGATCACCGCCATACCCACAAAACCAAGACGCACGGCAGGAATAGACCAAACCCAGAGCGCGGCTTCGCGGATTTCGCTGTAGACTGATGTGCCTGCCACAGGTTTTTCGTCTTCATTCAGACCCCACACCTTAACAAATAGCAGAGTGATAAAAGACAGGGCAAAGGTTAGCCCGTCCACAAAAAAGGCGCGGGCTAAACCCTCACGATCTTGCTCATAGCTATTGATCGCCGTGGCGCTAACCGCAGCCGAGTCGGCCTGATGATGAATGGAGTTCACCTCTCCAGCAATAATCAACCCAGCTATCACTGGCCCGACTGTCATTCCCAGATGCAGGGTAGTCTGCACGATGGCGTTACCTGCTTGCAGCTGATCATGGGAAACTAGGCGGGGAATTATCGAAGTGCTGGCGGGATAGAAAAATGCATCGGCAACACCAAAGGTGAATGCCATCAAAAATACAGAGGTTAGATCAACCGTATCCTGACTGATCATATAGGCAACAAACATCACTAGAAAAAAGCGCAACGCATTGGAGATCATCATTACTAGTCGCGGGCTCGTGCGATCTACCATAGCACCGCCGGCCAGCATCAGTGCCGCCCTGGGAATACCCTGCACAGCAAATACCAGGCCGGTTAAAGCGGCGCTATTAGTCATCTGCAATACCAGCCATGGGAACGCGATCAGGCTGATATGATCGCCGATAACGGAGACCATTTCACCAAACCAGAAAACCACAAAATTGCGATCTTTGAAGAGCCTAAACATACGAGGTGCTTATTATTATTTATGAAGTTAGCAGGATTATAGACTACAACCTATTGAGCAAAATACCTTTGCTGGGTAATGTTCTACTGGCTGGCAGTATAGAGCAATGTTAGCTGGGCCGATTGCCGTACCGGAGTCACCTGGGCAATCTTAGCGAACTGTTTAAGCATGGTTTCCTGATCGCGAATTTGTATTTCACCCCTGACTATTTTGTCGGGCACACCCACGACGACTCGAATATCGAAGAGCATATAGCGCGACATTTTTTCCGTGGCCTGACGCAATGGAAGCCCATCAAATACCAGTAGACCTCTATCCCAGGCTATCGCCCGATCAACATTAACGTTAGTTGCTTCGGAAATAATGCCATCAGCGTTTACCTCTACACCCTGCCCTGCTTTGAGCAACATGCCTTCAACATGTTCGCCACCCCTGTCAGGTGAGCTATTGGCCATTGGGTCTTGATGCCGAACAGCCACCTGCCCTTCCACCACCGCAATTTTCAGGGCTGCATTGGTAATCTGTAGATTAAAAGTGGTGCCCACCGCCACCACATTGTGATCAATCACGTCGACAGCAAAGGGGCGATTGGATGCCTGTACCACATTGAATAGGGCCTCACCTTTTATCAACTCAACATTGCGTGCCTCAGCACTAAAATCAATCTCCACAGAGGTGCCGGTATTTAGATGTAATAATGAGCCATCGGGGAGTACCACTTTACGTTGCTCCCCAGTCTTAGTTTCATAGTTAATTTTGGTATGAAGCCAGGGCCAGGGTGTGGTGATAAAGACGGCGCTAAGTATTGAAGTAATGGCGAGCGCAAAGGTCAGCGTCCAGATCAGGTTGCTTTTGCGTCTTTTTCCGCTACTGAGATTTCGCCGCTTTCGCTTCAGAGTATAATGTTCTCCCTGACTCTCGTTTGTCTTGGATTCAAATCTCGACTGCAGACGCTTAACCTCATCCAGAGCCCAAGGAGTGAGTTCGTCCATTTCATCCCATTGTTGGTTTAAATCTCGGTAGGCTTTTTGATGATCTGGACTTTCGTTAATCCACTCGCTGTGTTGGTTCCGTTCAATATCACTAATATCTTTCGCCTTTAAGCGCACAAACCACTCTGAGGCTATTGCTCTAAGATTAATGCCCGTATCCCTGACCTTCCATGCGGCGAAACTCTGCGGTAGCCAACATGATTTTGTCTAGTGCACGGTTTATGTGATCCTCGACTGAGCTGTCGGAAATAGTCAGGCGCTTGGCAATTGCACTGTAGCTAAGGCCTTCGAATCGATGCAGTAAAAAGATATAACGAGTTTTTTCTGACAGATGCGTCAAGGCATCTTTGATGGTCTCGGCCTTGAGTTCATCGAGAAGAATTTTGTAGGCTGATGGCCCATCTTCTTCGGCGGGCTGCAAATAATCTTGACGACCATCTGCTTCTCGCTTGCGCAAGACATTAATAGCTAGCCTTACGGCCATATTAAAGAGGTAACTGCGTAGATTACCGATATCTCGATTATGTTTTAGACGGCACAGTTTAAGATAGGCGTCTTGCGCTATCTCTTCGGCTTCTTCTTTGTTGCCCATTTTGCGGACTAATAGCCGGCGCAATTCATCCGACGTGTCCTGATACAGCTGCGTAAACTCAGCCGTATTTTCTGCGGCGCTGATTTCCAAAATTATTCCCTCAATCTCTCGATCTAGGTCTTCGTTATTGCGACGCACCCTGTCCCCTATAAAATCCTTTTTCTAACCGCACTCCCGCAGTTAGCATTTCCCGAGAATCCCTATCTCAGCTGGCAAATTCAATCGCAATCCGCATTAGTGCCATTAATAGCGCCATTGAGAGTACTCTGCCATGCTCTATAAGACTCTTTCGAGCTCGATTTCCCTACCTGCTGATTAAAATTAATTTTAGATGATGTAGATCAACTTTCGGAGGATGCGCAGGCTGTCTGAGAACAGAACACCGCTCTAATCGGACTTTAGAAGGTGAATACTCTGGTCGGCAAATCCGGTACCCGCCCTGGAATAGACATTAAATACCTCATCAATACCGGCCTTAACCAACTGCTCTTTTTCATCTTCATAACGCACAACACTGGCGGTTTTTCCCCGATACCCAACCTGTTTGATCTGTTTTTCTACCTCCAAAATATCCAGGTGATTAGGCATAGAAAACATGATTAACTCGATTCCCTGTAGACTGACCTGAGACCAAAAATCTGGGTCCTCGGCATCGGCGAATATAACATTGCGCCCCTGCTGACAATGCCTAGCCACTCGCGCTGAATCCATATCAATGCCACAGACATCTATCTGCATGTCCTCCCGCAGGGAATCGTAAGCACCCGTGCCCACGCGTCCCATACCAATCAATAGTATCCTTGCATCCGAGGGCTGGGAAAACGCATCTTCCGGCAGTCGTTCGGGACGTTCGAATCGTTTAATTCGCGCATACCAACGGGCATAGAGGCCATGTGATTTAGTGTTGAGAATGCTTGAGAATATAAATGAGATCGAGACGCTTAGGGCCATTATCACTAGCCATTCTTTTTCTAAAAGCCCCTGACCCACGGCAACCGAACAGACAATTAGGCCGAACTCACTGTAGTTAGCGAGACTGAGAGCCGTTAAGAAGGCGGTTCTACTGCGCAGCTTTAATCGGGTCAGCCAGACAAAGAACATTGCGGCTTTAATAGGCAGGGCCACGGCCATGATGAGCGCCACACCCAACATTGAGAATGTGGGCAGCGCCGTAAAGCCTATCGACAGGAAGAATCCGATGAGAAAAATATCCTTGAAGGCCAACAACGATTTTGCCAACTCTGGGGCCTTGCCGTCTTTGCTCAACAAAACACCCATCACCAGAGCGCCCAGATGGCCTTTTAAACCGACAAACTCAAAGAGTTCACCGCCCGTGAAAGCCAGAAAGATGCCCGCCAAGGGCAATAGCTCGGCATGACCGCAGTGACGCAGAAAGTATTGGGGCACAAAACGTAGTAAGGGTAACGCCAATAAGCCAAGGGCCCACAGCGAGGGGCTAACATCGGTGGCGAAGGAGACAAACACCACGGCGGCAATATCTTGAACAATGAGTATGCCTATGGCGATTTGGCCGTGGCGGGCGCGCAACTCACCATTTTCCTCGAGTACTTTGACGGCGATCACGGTGCTGCTAAAGCTAACCGCAAAGCCTATTAGTGCCGCACCTGCTAAATCTAACTCAGTAAAGTAGGCGAGACCAAGCGCCGCACAGATAAAGCTATTAATAATCGTCAGGCCTGTAATAACAACCATATGCCCGGATGCGCCAGCCCAGACTTCGGGTTTAAACAGGCTTTTAATATTGAGCTTGAGACCAATGGTAAACAGCAGGAGAGTAACACCGGATTCGCCAAGTGATTGCAATGTGGCCTCGGGTTCCACGCCCATGCCATGCAGGGCAAACCCTGCGGCGAGATAACCGACCAGAGGGGGAAGTTGAATTTTTTTAGCGGCGAACCCGCACAGAAACGCGATAAAGACCCAAAGATAATCCATGCTTCAAATATAGACTAGATTTCACGCTCAGCGCGGCCAACTGCTTCTAGCTACCAGTTGTCGCGGCGGGCTCTCAGGGCGTTGAAAACTGATTTCTCACTGTCTGAGGGCAGGTTGAGTGTGGACCGGAGAGCTTTGCTATTAAGGCGGAAAAAGGTATTCAGTTTGCGCTCATCACCAATGCAGGTGGTTAGGGGATTAACGGGATCGTTATCTTCTAGCGCACGAACCAGCCAGTCTTTGGCATCTTGATTCTCAGGCTCAAGGCTCAGGGTAAATCGCAGATTATTTTCTAGGTATCGGTGGCCCGGGTAAATAACCACCGCGTCATCGAGACTGTGGAACTGTTCAACAATAGTCTGGTACAACAGATCGATATCACCGCCACCGCGACAGTGACCTACGCCGGCATTAAATAATGTATCCCCCGTAAATACCGCCTGAGGAACACCCTGCTCTATCACCAAAAAGCACAGGTGTGCCAAGGTATGTCCTGGGGTATCAAGAACCTTTAACTCAACACCTGAATCCAGCGTAATTAGTTCCCCAGCGGTTAAGACACGACTGAGGCCTGGAATTTTATCCTGACCATTGGCATGGGCCCAAACCTCACAGCTGTGCTGTGCGACGAGCGCTTCGTTGCCCTGAATATGGTCCCAATGTTCATGGGTATTGATAATGGCTTTGAGACTGAGGCTGTTGTCGACCAACAGCTGGTTGGTAATAACATCGTCCCAGGGATCTATGGCTATGGCGCTGCCGTCATTGAGCTCAATAAGGTAGGTAAAGTTATCTAGTACGCTCTGTGTGTAGACCTGATGAATTTTCATCTTGGAACCCTGAATAGTTTAGACAGGCAGTCTAAAGCAAGTATCTTGTCGACAACAGATGTACTTAATAGCTGAAGCTAACTGAAGGGAATTCTGGCACTGCGCAGATAGAGAGACGTACTGCCCTTGGAAAGACGAACACTGCTCGCGTAAAAAAAGCGATAATGCTCATGTAAAAAACGTGCGAGGTATTTATAACTATTTTTGACTCTAAATCAGAGTAAAAATGGTGGGCCGTCCGCGACTCGAACGCGGGACCAGCGGATTAAAAGTCCGATGCTCTACCAACTGAGCTAACGGCCCTCAGAGGAGGTGCGTATCATACTGACCAGCAATCAAAATTCAAGCGTTATTTTGATATCTGGTAGGGTCATTTACCCCTGCATCATCGAAACCCTGAGAACGGAGTCGACAACTGTCACATCTGCCACAGGCAAGGCCTTCAAGGCTTGCCTGATAACAGGAAACAGTCTGGCTGTAATCTACCCCAAGCGACATTCCCGCCTGCACTATCTCGCCCTTGGTCATATTAAGTAGCGGCGCATGAATAGACAGTTTATTACCCTCGACACCGGCCTTGGTTGCCAGATTAGCCATGGATTCAAAGGCATTGATATATTCGGGTCGGCAGTCTGGGTAGCCGGAGTAATCCACGGCATTAACACCAAGGAAAATATCATTGGCGCCAAGCACTTCTGCCCAGCCCAAAGCGATAGACAAAAACACTGTATTGCGGGCCGGCACATAGGTGACGGGAATACCTGGTGTCTCATGTTCTGGGACATCAATATTAATATCCGTAAGCGCCGAGCCACCAATGGCTCCAAGATCCAGCTTAACCACCTTGTGGGTATGCACTGTCATTAATTCTGAGACTCGCTGGGCCGCAACCAACTCTGAGCGATGGCGCTGACCATAGTCAAAACTCAATGTGTAGCAGTCATAGCCCTGCTCCATGGCCATGGCGACAACAGTGGTGGAATCGAGTCCACCAGAAACGAGAATAACGGCTTTTTTTGACATGCTTGCGTCCTAGTGACCGGGCTGGTCACCCCAGATATATTTATGAGTTTGTAGCTGCATTCGAACATTTATTTTGTCGGCGAGAATCCACTCTGCCAACTGCCTGGGTGCAAGCTCTCCCTGACTGGGGGAGTATAGAATTTCGCCGACCTTATCGTGCAACGCCAGCTCGTCCACTTTCATGGCGCACCAGTCATAGTCCTGACGATTACAGATCACAAATTTGATCTCGTCATGGGGCAGTAAATAGTCCATATTGCTGTACAGATTGCGGCTTACTTCTCCAGAGCCCGGCGTTTTGAGATCGACAATTTTAAACACTCGCGGATCAACATCTTGAATAGGCAAGGCTCCGCTGGTTTCTAGCGACACACGATAGCCCTGATCACAGAGTTTCTCGAGTAATTCAATGCACTGAGGCTGCGCCAGAGGCTCGCCGCCGGTGACAGTGACATGTTTGGCGCCATAGTCTGCCACAGTGGCAAGAATGTCTGCTAGGGCAATCTTGCTGCCGCCTTCAAAGGCATAGGCAGTGTCGCAATAACCACAGCGCAAGGGGCAGCCTGTTAGACGCACAAATACCGTGGGTAAACCGGTGGTGCTGGTTTCACCTTGCAGGGAATGGAAAATTTCAGTAATACGTAATGAAGTATCAGACATTGATTGGGTTCTTAAGGTGCGACTAAAAAAGTACCGCTAAAAAAGTACTTTTAAAAAAGGTGCTGCCAAAAAAGTACGACTAAAAAGCTGTGGCTAACAGGCTACTGCTGAAAAGCCGTGGCCAAAACAGTAGCCACTAAAAATTATTATCGAGATAGCTCTGCGCTTTTCTAGCGGCACGACCGGTACTTTGGGTGACTATTTCAAGTAATTCACGGGCGCGCTTATTATCACCCAGCTGGTGATATATTTTGCCCAGCTTAAAACTTGCGTCCATGGCTTTGCTATGTCCAACATGCTGTTCAACAACGGCAGTAAATGCCTGGCGTGCTAACTCATCCTGTCCCTGCAATAAATAGATTTCACCGAGCCAGTAATAGGCATTGGCAACATAGGGGCTGGCAGGGAAATCCACAACATGCTGTTTAAAGGCCAGAGCTGCGCCTTCAGTATCTCGCTGCTTAAGCAGTAGGTCAGAGGCATTGTCGTAATTGGCTTTCATCTCAGCAGTATCTGCTGCCGCTGCAACCTGTGGTACTGCAGAGGATGTATCTGATGGATCAGAGGGCAAAACGGCGCTCGGCGCGGTCTTTTGTGGGGCAACCCTATTCTGATCAGCGGGCTGACCCGCAGAGTTTCCAGCCATTAATGCACTGAGGCGTCTATCCAGGTCCAGATAATCATCCATCTGTCGCTGCTTAACCTGCTGTAACTCGTAACTTAGCTCTTCAACCAGGCCACGTAACATTCTGACTTCTTCTTGCAGAACCTGAGACTGATAATAACTATCACCCGCCGCTGCGACATCCGCAGTGCTGGTCACGTTATTTTCTATGGGCGGGCTCGATGAGACCGGACTGCTTAAGTCAATAACCGGTGTCGGGTTTTGACCGATAGCGGTGGTCGAAAAAGAAGACAGCAGTAGAGCAAGTGCGATGTTTGATTTCATGACTAATTAACTGTTTCCAGATTTATTCCATATACAGCAACGGCCGAGGTCAGTAATAACCTCAGCCGCGCTAGTCGTTGTGTTGCAGTGTACAAAGGTACTTTAAAGATGCTTNNTTAAGGTACCTTTGAACTACTTTAAAGCGCTCTATTTTTGCGTACGTTTAGGTACATTAGAGCACTCTAGAAGTATTACTTCAGCTCAACGCGACGGTTCATAGACCAGGCGCTGTCGTTGCTGCCGTAAGAGGCTGCACGTTCTTCGCCGTAGCTGATCACTTCGATCAAGCCAGCTGAAACACCCTGCAATACCATAAACTCTTTAACCGCATTGGCGCGACGCTCGCCCAGTGCCATATTGTATTCGCGAGTACCACGTTCATCGGCATGGCCTTCGAGACGAACACTGCGCGGATTGCTGTTTAAAGCAGCGGCATGTTCTAAGAGGGCAGCACGTGACTCAGGCTTAAGTAGCGCCTTGTCATAGTCAAAGTAAAAAACTGTATCAGCGGCTGAGGCGGCATCCATCATTGCGCTATCATCGATAGCACTGGTATCAACCTGCCCTGTCTGTACTGCAGTATCTTCAATATCAGTGCTCTCGTCCGTAGGCGCTGAGCTACAGCCGGCCAAGATCATGGATAAAACAACTGCGGTAAAACCAAATTTATTAGAGTGAATCATTGTTAACTCCTGTTAACGTGGGTGGTAGAAAAACATCTTATATGTATTGTAAATTTTTAACGCAAGAATGGCGACCATGCAGGCTCTCGCACATCCCCACTCTTGGCTGGCAGCACATATCGTACACCAGCATCTAACGAAACCGCCGCTAGTACACCACGGTCCCCCTGTTTAGTTGCGTACATTAACATAGCTCCATTGGGCGCGACAGTAGGAGATTCATCTAATCTCGTCTGTGTCAGCTCAATCATCCTGCCGGTTACAAGGTCAAACGAGGCAACATGGAAGGTATCTGAGGATCTATGGATCAGCGCCAGAGTTCGTCCGTCCGGCGCCAGGCTGGCTCGAGCATTATAATTCCCCCTGAAAGTCAGGCGCTCCGTGGCTTTGCTCGCAATGTTTAACTTATAAATTTGTGGGGTGCCGCCACGATCTGAGGTAAATAGCAGATGTTTGCCATCGGGCATCCAGGTCGGCTCTGTATCAATCGCAAAATGACGGGTCAGACGGGTAAATTTATTACTGGCCAAATCGAGCATATAAATTTCGGGATTCCCGTCTTTACTGAGCACCAAAGCCATCTTTGTACCGTCTGGAGACCAGGATGGCGCACCATTAAGGCCGGTGAAATTAGTCAGCTGCTGCCGAGTTGCTGTCACCAGATTCTGGCGAAATATCGCAGGACGGCCGGTTTCAAAAGATACATAGGCCAATTCTTTACCATTGGGAGCCCAGGATGGCGACATGATGGGCTCCGGAGACTCCAGCATTAGCTTCTCTCGGGCACCGTCGGCATCGGACACATTGAGTCGGTAGACATATTTGCCCTTTTCTCGGTTGGCCGTGACATAGGCGAGGCGCGTAGAGAATGCGCCTCGAATACCGGTAATTTCCTGGTAGATTTTATCGCTAATCAGGTGGGCCAAATCACGCATCTGGGTTTTGCTACCACTGACGCGATGATTAAATTCGGTCTTCTGAGCGGTTACATTAAGCAGACTAAAGTCTAGCTGGTAGCGATCTTCGCCGATGGGGATCATTGCACCCACCACCAGATACTCTGTACCCAGCATGCGCCAGTCACGGTAGTAAACGTCGCTGGCGACAGAGGGAAATGCCAACATATCGCGACGGGGAATCGCTGAAAAAAGCCCACTGCGCTTTAAATCCGCCTCCACAATACTGCCGATATCTTCTTTAATTTGAATGCCATTTAGGGCAATGGGTGCCACGGCAATTATCGTCGGCTGATCATTGCCCTGGGTGACCCTAATAACCAACTCACTCCAGGCGCTGCTGGAAAGCACCAAGAATAAAAGCGCCATACATATTCTGTTTATCCGGCTCAATTGTATTTCTCCATTATTTAAAGTCGCAGATCCTGCGGGCTAAAGGCTACGTCTACCTGACGAAATCGCCGCTCAAACAAACCCGCATCCATCTTCTGTAATTCTACAAACTGTTCTGCCTTGAACGCTGCCTGTTCCACTGAGCGGTCAAAGGCGATATCACCACTGGACTGCAATATTGTGACACCAACCACACGACCCGTGGGCACCAGTCTAATTCTAATCACCGCTTCCATATCTCGTCTGGCACTGGGCGGACGACTCCAGTTCTCTGACAGCCGCTGCTGAATAAGCTGACGGAAACTGTTGGCAATGCGGTCTTCTTCCTGAGCATTAAGCTGGGCCTGTTCCTGCTCCAGCGTTTCAGCAAATTCGGTTGCCACACGCTGGCGCTCTAACTCCGCCAAGCGTTTTTCCTCTAGCTCTTTAGCCTTTAATTCCTTGTCTTTCTTGGCTTTTAACGCGGCCGCTTTTTTCTTTTCTGCGGCGCGGCGTCGATCTGCCTCGCGCTTTTTCTTAGCCTGATCAACCTTGGGTTTTGCTGGTTTTTTCGCCGCGGGCTTTTTAACCACCGGCTTTTTCTTTGGCGCCAACTCCACCAACTTAGCCTCAATAAACTGTGGCTGTATCATCACCCGCTTAGACTCTGGCTGCCAGTTAACTAGGAGCGCACCCACCACCAGCACATGAACTGCAATGCTGACTAATATGGCTGACGCGTAGCTAAGAAAGTTGCTCATCAGCGACTGGGCGGCTCCGTTACCAGCCCCACAGAAGGCGCTCCAGCCAGCTGCAGCTCACTCATTAAATTAACCACTGCACCGTAATCTACAGCCGTATCGCCCCAAACTAGAATGGGGGTTTTGGGCTTTTGCCTCAGTACCTTGGCAACGCGATCTTTAATCACCGCCAATGTCTGGGTTTGGTTGTTTCCTTTAACGTCGACCCAATAACTGCCATCGGCTTTAATGGATACAATAAATGGCTCCAGATCTTTACTGTCCATTGGCGCTGAGTTTGCGTCGGGCAGTTCCACCTTAACGCCCTGCATTAACAGGGGCGCGGTAATCATAAATACCACCAGCAATACTAAGGTCACATCAATGTAGGGAACCACATTGATCTCGGCGACTAGTTTACGTTTTGCTTTTCTGTGCTTCACAAATTCGGCCTCAGAATCTAGGCGCTAATTAGCGCGAGTGAACCTGACGGTGCAGGATGCTCGAAAACTCATCAGAGAAGGTGTCGTAGTTGCCATTGATCACCTCAACCTGAGCGGCATAGCGGTTGTAAGCTATTACGGCTGGAATGGCGGCAAATAGACCCATAGCCGTGGCAATCAATGCCTCAGAGATACCGGGCGCTACGGTAGCCAGGGTAGCCTGCTGCACCATGGCCAGACCACGGAAAGAATTCATAATGCCCCAAACCGTCCCAAACAGGCCGATATAGGGGCTTACCGAGGCCACGCTGGCCAGAAATGGGAGATTGGTACTAAGCTTTTCTTCTTCCCGTGACAGTGCTACTCGCATAGCGCGGTCGGTGCCTTCCATAACGGCTTCTGGGTCGGCTTTGTCTGTCTGGGCCAGGCGATTGAACTCGCGAAAGCCGGCGCGGAATACATTTTCGATACCGTCTCCAGCGCCCTCTTCTTTGGCCCGATCGGTAAGGTCGTGATAGAGAATATTGAGATCAACGCCGGACCAAAAGGTATCTTCAAAATCACGAAAGCTGCGCTGGGCACCATTTAAAAAGAGTGCGCGCTGCACAATCATAATCCAGGACAGTACCGACATTATAAACAGCGTGGCCATCACCAACTGAACCAGCACACTGGCGTTGGTAATAAGCGCTAATATAGATAAGTTTTCTTCATTCACCAGCATAAACTCCAGATTTAGCCAAGTTGGCTATTTAAGGTTACAAACATATTTTTCGGCATGCCCTTAGGACGTTTGTTGTGGGCGTCAACACAGGCTACGTTAACGCTGCCTTCTACGAGTAACTCCTCACCGCGAAACACCTGCTGAGTCATCTCAAACCTTGCTCTGCTAGCCTTACTCAGAACCGCGGTCACGGTAATTTCATCGTCCAGTACTGCGGGGCTGTGATACTTGAGAGCCACATCCGTGACCACAAATTGCAGGCCATCGAACAGCGCCGGTTTGTCAAAGCCTAGACTACGCATCAGCTCCGTGCGCGCCCGCTCCATAAACTTCAGGTAATTGGCATAGAACACAATGCCACCTGCATCTGTGTCTTCGACATAGATGCGAATGGGTAGAACAAACTCAGTCATTGTTGTCATCCATCTGCTCCTGAAGGCGCTTTGGGCTCTTTAAGCCAAAGTGTTCATAAGCCATGCGTGTTGCCATGCGCCCTCTTGAGGTACGCATAAGGTAACCCTGCTGAATCAGAAAGGGCTCAAGTACATCTTCAATAGTGCCGCGCTCTTCACTGAGGGCTGCCGCCAGACTATCCACACCTACGGGACCGCCATCAAACTTTTCCATGAGCATAAGCAGTAGACGCCTGTCCATATGATCGAAACCGCTTTGATCCACGTTGAGCATATTTAATGCGGCATCGGCGATTTCGGAGGTAATGTTGCCGTCGGCTTTGACTTCCGCATAGTCACGCACACGGCGTAACAGGCGGTTGGCAATTCTTGGGGTGCCGCGAGAGCGACAGGCAATTTCTTTGGCCCCACCCGCATCAATAGCAACGCCTAAAATAGAAGCGGCGCGAGTGACAATGCTGGTGAGGTCGGCCACAGAATAGAATTCTAGGCGCTGAACAATACCAAAGCGATCCCGCAGGGGTGATGTCAGCAGTCCCGCTCTGGTGGTTGCGCCAACCAGCGTAAAGGGCGGTAAGTCGAGTTTGATTGATCGCGCCGCTGGGCCTTCGCCGATCACAATATCTAGCTGGTAATCTTCCAGTGCAGGGTAAAGAATTTCCTCGACCACGGGGCTCAGGCGATGAATCTCATCAATAAACAGCACATCCCCCGCTTCTAAATTAGTCAGCAGAGCAGCCAGATCACCGGCCTTTTCTAATACCGGGCCAGAGGTGGTTTTAAGGTCGACCTTCATCTCGTTGGCAATAATATGGGCGAGGGTAGTTTTACCTAGGCCTGGAGGGCCAAATACGAGGGTGTGATCAAGGGGTTCAGAACGTCTGCGCGCCGCTTCAATAAAGATATGTAACTGTTCCTTAACCACAGGCTGGCCAACATACTCGGCCAATGTGGTGGGACGCAGCGCACGGTCAAAACGCTCTTCGCTAACGGTAATATCTGCGGAAATAAGTCGATCAGGTTCTATCATTGGGCGCCATCTCAAATTTGCCTGTAAGCATACCTTGATGACCCTACATTTACACTAGCTTTACGGCCTTGCTGGTGGCTGCGTGGGCACTCTGTGCTACCTGCGTCTACTTTGCGACCATGCTCTTAAGGGCCGCCCTAATAAGCTGTTCAGCGCTGGTAATGTCATCCGTTGCAGCTCTGCTAATCATCTTGGCCGCATCCTGAGGCTTGTAACCCAAGGCTATCAGTGCACTCTCTGCTTCCTGGGCTAAATCAGGCTGCTTTGTCAGGGCGCTGGACGCTGATGCGGTGGTATCAATGTCCCCTACCCGATCACGCATCTCGATCACCAGACGCTCGGCAGTCTTTTTACCCACCCCCGGCAACTTCACTAGGGTGGCGACATCGTTGTTATGGACACAGATGCTAAACTCATTGGCCGACATACCGGATAAAATCGCCAGAGCCATCTTTGGGCCAACACCATTGACCTTAATAAGATGCCGAAATAATGCACGCTCCGACCGTTCGGTAAACCCGTACAGCTGCTGTACATCTTCGCGCACCACAAAATGCGTATGCAGCGTAACCGACTGGCTTACCTCGGGCAGTGCAAAAAAAGTACTCAAAGAAACCAAAATCTCGTAGCCGACACCCTGTACATCGAGCAGTAAATCCGGTGCCTGCTTATCAATTATCACGCCTTGAAGTCGTCCGATCATGGTCTGGCTTTCTCTCTGTTTTTGGTCGTTGCTTGAACGTTTATTTAAATCTGCCGCGAGCATAGCCTTTAACGCCAGCCCCCGCCAATGCTGCCTGTGTGCCCAGACTATGGCCATGACAGATAGCGATAGCCAAGGCATCCGCCGCATCTTCGGCGGGTGCTTCCGACAACCTAAGTAGCTGCACAATCATCATGGTTACCTGAGCCTTGTCTGCGCTACCGGTGCCAACGACGGCCAGCTTAACACTGCGGGCGCTGTACTCACCCACGGGCAACCCTGCATTACCGCCAGCGACTATTGCCGCGCCTCGCGCCTGCCCCAACTTGAGCGCCGAACTAGGATTGTGGGCCAGAAAGACTTCTTCAATGGCCATTTGATCTGGCTTGTATTGCTCAACAATCTGGCTGACACCATCAAAGATAATTTTAAGTCGTTCAGGCAGAGACTTCTCAGGAAGCCGAATAATGCCGCTGGTGACATAGTTGACTTTACTGCCCACGATATCAATCACACCGTAGCCGGTGCGTCTTGATCCTGGGTCAATGCCAATTATTCGCGTCATATTATTAAAACTGGTCTCGGGTCACTTTTAAGTAGGCTTCTTTAGCAAAGCCTATGGGATTGCCGCAGAGTGTTGCAATGGATGCTTGGCGAGTCAACCTCAATTTGGCTGCCCATAAAAAAAGCCCCCAGAACAGAATTCTGAGGGCTCTTTAAAGGAGCTAATAACGCGGAGTTATTAGTCTTCTTTTTTAGCTGCAGCTTTCTTAGGTACCGCTTTTGCTTTTGCCTTAGCTTTCGCTTTTGGCTTTTCTTCTTCTGCTGCAGGTGCTTCTTCAGCTACTGGAGCTTCTTCAACCGCTGGGGCTTCCTCAGCAGCAGGAGCCGTTTCTTCTACTGGAGCTTCTTCAGCTACTGGAGCAGCTTCTTCAACCGCTGGGGCTTCCTCAGCAACAGGAGCCGCTTCTTCTACTGGGGCCTCTTCAGCAACAGGAGCCGCTTCTTCTACTGGGGCTTCTTCAGCAACAGGAGCCGCTTCTTCTGCTGCTGGAGCAGCTTCTTCAACCGCTGGGGCTTCTTCTACAACAGGAGCCGGAGCAACTGCTTTAATTAGGCCTTCAGCCAGTAGAATGGCAATTTTTTCATCAGCATTTACCCAGTTTTTGTGTGCGTTCTTAACCGCATAACGGCCAGAACCCTTTTGGTAAACGGTATATTCTTTCGTCTTCTTGATAACTTTCATCGGTATTTCCTCTTGTGATTACTCGTTTGAGTTTATGGTGCTCTTTTTAACAACTTACAAAGTTACTAAGTTACTAATTCTTTTTAATCTTCTTTGCTACGCACGCGGATATTAAGATCCCTTAGCTGGGTAGCATCTACCACAGAGGGCGCATCGGTTAGCAGGCAAGCAGCAGACTGAGTTTTCGGGAACGCAATGACGTCACGAATACTGTCTGCACCGACCATCAACATAATCAGGCGATCTAGACCAAAGGCCAATCCACCATGGGGTGGCGCGCCATACTGCAGGGCATCTAACAAAAAGCCAAACTTCTCGCGCTGTTCCTCGGCAGATATCTTTAACACCTCAAATACCGTTGCCTGCATCACCTGATCGTGGATACGGATAGAACCGCCACCCAACTCAGTGCCGTTAAGTACCATATCGTAAGCGCGTGAAAGAGCTGTGGCCGGATTGGCCTGCAACTCTTCAATCGAGCAAGAAGGTGCGGTAAAGGGATGGTGCAATGGGGTTAATCCGCCATCAGAAGTGGTTTCGAACATAGGGAAGTCGATAACCCAAAGTGGCGCCCAGGTGCTGGTATACATGTCGAGATCAGCGCCGACTTTACAGCGCAGTGCGCCAAGAGCTTCAGATACTACCTGAGACTTGTCGGCACCAAAGAAGACGATGTCGCCATTTTTGGCATCCAGTCGCTCCATGATATTCAGGGTGACTTCATCACCCAGGAACTTAATAATCGGTGACTGCAGTCCTTCTATGCCTGTTTCAATGGCGTTGACCTTAATCCAGGCCAGACCCTTGGCACCATAGATGCTAACGAACTTGGTGTAGTCGTCTATTTGCTTGCGTGATATCTCAGCGCCGCCTGGTACTTTAAGAGCAGCAACACGACAGGCTGGATCATTGGCTGGGCCGGCAAACACTTTAAATTCGATGTCCTTAAGCAGGTCTTTAATCTCAACCAGCTCTAGGGGAATGCGTAAATCTGGTTTGTCCGAACCATATTTGTCCATGGCATCGGCGTAAGTCATGCGCGGGAAGGCGTCGAACTTAACATCCATATGCTCCGCGAAAATACCGCGAATCATGGTTTCGGTGGTGGACATAATGTCCTCTTCATCAACAAAAGAGGCTTCTATATCAATCTGGGTGAATTCTGGCTGACGGTCGGCACGCAGATCTTCATCGCGGAAACATTTGGCGATCTGGTAGTAACGGTCAAAACCCGCCACCATCAACATCTGTTTAAACAGCTGTGGTGATTGAGGCATAGCAAAGAACTGCCCGGCATGGGTGCGCGATGGAATCAAATAGTCTCGCGCACCTTCTGGGGTAGCACGAGTCATAATCGGCGTTTCAATATCTAGAAAGCCATCCTCAACCAGATAGTTGCGGATACTTGAGGTAATTTTCGAGCGAAAACGCAGGCTGTTCTGCATCTCGGTACGACGCAGATCCATATAGCGATACTTGAGGCGAACATCTTCCCCCACTGTAATGTGATCATCCAACTGGAATGGCGGCGTATTAGCTGAGTTAAGTATTTCAAGCTCAATGCCATAGACTTCGATCTCGCCGGTAGCCATATTTGGGTTTACAGTGGCTTCACTGCGCGCCCTAACTCTACCCGTTACTTTTAATACATATTCGGAGCGCACCCTGTCGGCCTGCTCAAAAAACTCTCCAGCATCGGAATCAAAGACCACCTGCACAATACCTTCACGATCACGCAGATCGAGAAAAATCACACCGCCATGGTCACGACGACGATCAACCCAACCACAGAGGGTAATCTGTTCATCAATATTGGCGCTTCTAACCAGTCCGCAATAGGTAGTTCGATACATCAGTCGTTTATTCCTGCTCTAGAGTTTTAGTGCACCCAATGGTGCGTCATTTTATTTGGTAGTCGCCGCTGGAGCCGCCTTACTAGCACCAGCGCTGCTGTCACCGCTCGTTCCTTCGCTGAGATTCTTCTTTTTACCGCTTTTAAAGTCAGTCTCGTACCAGCCACCGCCACTAAGTCTAAATCCCGCAGCCGATATTAGCTTGTTGAGCTCTGGCTTATCGCATTGAGGACAGTCCGTCAGCGCATCGTCACTCATTTTTTGCAGCTTCTCTAACTCGTGGCCACAGGCCTTACAGCGATATTCATAAATTGGCATATTGTCTAAACCTTATGCTTAGTGTCAGGTGCTTGGAAATAGGCTTGGGGCTAAAAAGCGCAGCATTATACATCAGCCTATGCGGCAGGCGAATGCTAAATAAACCAGTATAAATAGGGTTAGGTTAAAAAAGTGCTAAAAAAAGCGCTTATTCATGGCACAACCGCAAATCAGCGGCTATAAATAATGTCGAGGCCCTGATGACAGTACCCGCATTCCATCAGGGTTGGTTTTAACTGGATAACCCATATCATGAAGGATTATAAAATGGCCGTAAAAAAAGGTACTGCAAAGAAAAAGGCACCAGCGAAGAAGAAAGTTGTTGCCAAGAAACCGGTAGTAAAAAAAGCACCCGCAAAAAAGAAAGTAGCAGCTAAGAAAGCTGCCCCGAAAAACCCTATAGCAAAAAAATCTCCCGCTAAAAAAGCTGTCAGTAAGAAGACTGCCGAGCCAGCCCGCAAAATTACTGCGGTATCCGAGCGTTACAGCAAGACGGATATAGTTAATGAGCTAGCGGTTAACTCTGGTCTCAATCGCAAGCAGATTGGCATTGTTCTGGACGAGTTATGTATTCTGGTGCGCCGGCATGTCAAAAAACGCGCCGTCGGCGAGTTTGTACTGGCGGGCCTGATTAAAATAACCACAGTCAAAAAACCAGCCAAAAAAGCCCGTAAAGGCATTAATCCATTTACCGGTAAAGAGACTGTATTTAAAGCACAGCCTGCAACCACTGGGGTAAAGGTGTTTGCACTTAAAGGTCTAAAGGATATGGCTAACTAAGTATCCAGCCGGTATTGGAAGCTATAAAAGCCCCTGCTTTGCAGGGTTTTTTATTTTATTAGCTCGCCAGCTAACTGCGCTTGCAGGCTAGCCTGAACTGATAAAAGTTTCTTATTGCTATAACCCATAGCAGGCGCCGCACCCCAGACTGGCCCGGGCCAAGCCGCATCATCCGTTGTTCTAGCCACATGATGCATATGCAACTGAGGCACAATATTGCCAATCGTGGCGATATTGAGTTTATCTGGCTTAAACACTGCCTGCATGGCTTCTGCTAAGACACAGGACTCATGCAGTAACTGCTGACGATCGGCATCCTGAAGCTGATAGATCTCGGTAATATCGGCGCGTTTTGGCACCAGAATCACCCAGGGATAATTGGCATCTCTATTCAACAGCACTAGGCTCAGTGAAAATTCACCCAGCAAAAGGGTATCGGCCATTAATTTCTCATGTAATTGGAACATCCGCTCTCTCTATTTTATCTTTACTCTGTACCGCAACCCCTAGGCACCGTAAAATGGCCGCTTAATCGCCAACCCTATACCCACCAACAAATAGTGTAAAAGAAACCATGCGCGCCAGCCAATATTTCATTACTACCAAGAAAGAATCTCCCGCCGATGCAGAAGTCATTAGCCACCAGCTAATGCTCCGTGCCGGCATGATCCGCAAAGTAGCCTCGGGGCTTTATTCCTGGTTACCCATGGGTCTGCGCGTATTTCGTAAGGTGGAAGCCATAGTGCGGCAAGAAATGGACCGAGCCGGAGCTCTTGAATTAATGATGCCCGTGGTTCAGCCTGCCGATCTCTGGCAAGAGTCTGGCCGCTGGGACAAAATGGGTCCTGAGCTGTTGCGCATTAAAGATCGCCATAACCGCGAATTCTGTCTCGGCCCGACTCACGAAGAAGTGATCACCGATATTATTCGCAATGAAATTAACAGCTATAAACAGCTGCCCGCCAACTTCTATCAAATTCAAACCAAGTTTCGCGATGAGCGTCGTCCACGCTTTGGTGTCATGCGCACCAGAGAATTCTGCATGAAAGATGCCTATTCCTTTCATAGCAATGCCGAATCACTGCAAGACACCTACGAAAATATGTATCAGGCCTACAGCCGTATCTTTGAACGTATCGGTTTAGTGTTTCGCGCAGTAATAGCCGACTCAGGCAGTATCGGAGGCAGCCATTCCCATGAATTTCATGTATTGGCCGATTCCGGTGAAGACGCCATTGTGTTCTCCACAGAGAGTGATTACGCCGCCAACATTGAAAAGGCAGCCGCTCTGGCGCCACAGGGCGAAGCCTCCACTGCTACTGCTGAGATGGCCGAACTAGCCACCCCAGGGGTACATACTATTAGCGAGCTCTGCGCCTTTATCGGCACAGAGGCACCCCAGACACTTAAGGCACTGATTGTTAGCGCAGAAAATGAAGAAGGCGTCACCCAGCTTTACGGACTAATGGTACGCGGTGATCACGAACTCAACGAAGTCAAAGCTCAGCATGCCTTGGGGCTAAGCAGCGAAATTACCTTCGCTACCGAAGAGCAAATAAAAACCACATTAAACTGCTCGCCAGGCTCACTGGGACCAGTAAATCTAAATCTACCTATGGTGGTTGACCAGAGTGCCGCGCAGCTTAGCGACTTTGTCTGTGGTGCCAATCGCGATGGCTACCATTTAACCGGTGTTAACTGGACCCGTGACTGCGGCGAGTTCACCGTTGCTGATATTCGCAATGTTGTTGCGGGAGATGTAAGCCCAGACGGCAAAGGTGTGCTAGAAATTAAACGAGGCATTGAAGTCGGTCATATCTTCCAGCTCGGCACCAAGTACAGTGAAGCCATGAAGGCCACCGTGCTCGATGAAAATGGTAAAGAGCAGTTTATGAGCATGGGCTGTTACGGTATTGGTGTCAGCCGCATTGTGGCTGCCGCTATCGAACAGAACAATGACGACAATGGCATTATCTGGCCCGACGCGATCGCCCCATTCCAAATCGCACTGGTGCCGATCAATATGCATAAGTCTGATACGGTTAAAGACACCTGTGAAGCGCTGTATGCAACACTCAGTGCCGCTGGTTACGAAGTGTTATTTATGGACGAAGCCAAGGCGCGACTTGGCGGCATGCTCGCAGATACTGAACTGCTCGGCATTCCCCACCGCATCGTTATTGGTGATCGCGGCCTGGAAGGCGGCACTGTTGAGTATCGCAACCGCCGTGCACCGGAAAATCAACATATAGCTATGGATGAGCTGAATGACTTTATTGCGGAAAACGTTTTTAAATAATTCGCCCCTTAATTTGGGCCGCCTACGCACTGTCGTCACGGCCCTATTATTTTTCTGTTTGGCAAGCACAGCCTCTGGCTTTGACAGCCCAGATCCAGCATTAGCCTCGGCGCTAAAAAAAGCCGCAGCCGCCGCAGACAGTTTTGATAATGCCTACGACGCCGAAGTCTGGTTGGTCTCCAAAGACCCCTCTCTTGCAACTCTTATTAAAGATAAAAAGACCCGCCTCGATCTCCTGCGTCTGATTCACAAAGAAGCCTCCCGAGCAGGTCTACAACCAGAAATCGTACTGGCCCTAATAGAGGTCGAAAGTCATTTTAATCAATATGCGGTTTCTTCCGCCGGTGCTCAGGGCATGATGCAGGTAATGCCCTTTTGGAAAAAAGAAATTGGCCGGCCAGACGACAATCTTATTCATACCCAAACCAACCTGCGCTATGGCTGCACCATTCTTAAATATTATTTGGACAGAGAAAAAGGCCGTCTCGCCGATGCACTGGCGCGCTATAACGGTAGCTATGGTCAGTACTGGTATGCGGAGCGAGTATTGAACGCCTGGACCAAGAATTGGAAATAGGCATCGCGCCTGCCAGTGCAAGCTATAACGCCAGAACATACCACCAGAGGTCTAGTGCCGATAGTCGCCATGTTCTGCTAGACTCTGTGCATTGAAGGTCGGCGCTCCTCAGCACCTTTTGGTAAGTGCATTTTAGTAGGTGCGTTTTAGCACGCAAAATAAAGGGTACACAGATGTCAAAAAATATCGAGCTATCCCCAGCGCAGCTGCGTCAGGCAATTCGCAGTGGCGAGCACAGTGGCAACACCTCCGGTTTTTGCCAGGGATTTGTGCAGTGCAATCTGGTTATTTTGCCCGCCGATGCCGCCTCTGACTTTTTAAAATTTTGCGAAGCCAACCCCAAGCCCTGCCCCCTTATTGCTATGTCAGAACCAGGCGCGAGCAATATTGCAAAGCTTGGTGCCGATCTGGATATCCGCACTGACATCCCCAGTTACAAAGTATTTGAAAACGGCATAGTCACCCAAGAAATTAATGATATCTCCGAACTGTGGCGCGATGACCTAGTGGCATTTCTACTCGGCTGCTCCTTCTCTTTTGAAGAAGCATTAATCGCAGACGGATTAGACGTGCGCAATGTGACCGAAGGCGTCAATGTACCCATGTATACCACCAATATAGACTGCGCCCCAGTCGGGCCCTTTACAGGAAAAATGGTCGTGAGCATGCGTCCCTTCGCCCCCGAAGAAGCACTGCGCGCCGCAGCCATATGTGAGCGCTTTCCCTCGGTGCATGGCGCACCCATTCATTATGCCAATCCCCAAGACATCGGCATTGCAGATATTGCCCAGCCTGACTACGGCGATCCTGTAACGATTAAAGACGGTGAACACCCATTATTTTGGGCCTGCGGTGTGACACCTCAGGTTGCATTAGCTGCCGCCAAACTGCCCTTTTGCATTACCCACAGTCCGGGCTGTATGTTGGTGACTGATTTGAAGAATACTGATCTTGCGGAGGGTGAGGCTTAAGGAAACAACATGTCATTGCTATTAAATTGCGATCTCGGCGAAAGCTTCGGCGCCTGGAAAATGGGCCTCGACG
>DDDD01000075.1:5132-6431 GCA_002335945.1 Porticoccaceae bacterium UBA1989 | reverse complement strand
TCGGTCATTGAGTTTTAGAGCTGAATTTTAGAGCGAAAAGTTAGCGTTGGAGTTTCAAATGGTATCTAAGTCGATAGAACAGATTGGCGCAAACCAGAGTTTTGGTGGCCAGCAGCTAAGGTATAAACACCAGTCTGCAGTATTAAACTGTGAAATGACCTTTAGTATTTACCTGCCGCCTCAGGCAAAAACAGGCCCAGTGCCCGTGCTGTATTGGCTGTCGGGTCTCACCTGCAATGACGAGAACTTTGTGCAAAAAGCCGGTGCCCAACAGCATGCAGCCGAACATGGTATTGCCATTGTTTGCCCAGACACCAGCCCAAGAGGCGATGGTGTGGCTGATGACCCAGAAGGTGCTTACGACATGGGTTTGGGGGCAGGCTTTTATGTCAACGCAACTCAGAAGCCCTGGGCTGAGCACTACCAGATGTATAGCTATATTACTGACGAGCTGCCAGCGCTAATTAATGGGGAGTTTCCCGTGGACAGCCAGCGAGCCTCGATCTCAGGGCATTCCATGGGTGGCCATGGGGCACTGACCATTGCGCTTAAAAACCCGGATCGATTCAAGTCTGTATCTGCCTTTTCGCCTATCTGCTCACCGCTAAATTGCCCCTGGGGTGACAAGGTGTTGAGCAATTACCTTGGCGATGACCGACAGGTTTGGGAACAATATGACGGGGTTGAGCTTGTTAAACAGGCGACAGAGCATCTGCCAGTGTTAGTTGATCAGGGTGAAGCGGATAACTTTTTAGTCGAACAGCTTAAAACGGAGCTACTTATTGACGCAGCGCAACAGGCGCAGTACCCAATGCAGATCAGAATGCAGCCAGATTATGATCACAGTTACTTTTTTATTGCTACGTTTATAGGGGAACACATCGCGTTTCACGCCCGCGCTTTGGCCTGATAATCAGACGTAAATATCAGGCAAATAAGCAGTCCTTATTAGGTAAATAAGAGTCGCTTAGGTAAGGCAGAACAGGGCAGGGATAGTGCTAGACTTCGCGCGTTGGCGGGGTTGCGAATAGCATAGACGCCAAAAATAACGATAGGAGTAGTTGAGTTGGGTATCAGCCAAAACGAGCAGCAATCTATCAGTGACTTAGTAGGTCAATACAAAGACTTACCCGGCGCGCTCTTGCCACTGTTACATGCCATTCAGGGCGACGTAGGCTATGTGCCTGATTCCGCTGTTCCAACCATTGCCAAAGGCCTCAACCTGTCCCGCGCGGAAGTCCATGGCGTTATCAGCTTTTACCACGACTTTAAAACCAGTCCAGTCGGTCGTCATACAGT
>DDDD01000075.1:0-5084 GCA_002335945.1 Porticoccaceae bacterium UBA1989 | reverse complement strand
CCAAATGATCTTTTATATCCCCCAAGATACCACTGCATTAGCCCTAGGTTCAGAAGCAGTCGCCCGTGCACTGCAAACCGCGGGGATAGAGCCCGTGCGCAATGGCTCCCGTGGAATGTTTTGGTTAGAGCCCTTATTAGAAGTAGACACCGATCAGGGCCGTATAGCTTTTGGTCCGGTGTCTGCCAAAGACATTCCAAGCATTATCGATGCTGTGGAATCAGATCCAACCAGCCATGCCCTCTATCAGGGTGAAGTGGCAGAAATCCCCTATTTAAAATCCCAGCAGCGACTTACCTATGCCCGTGCCGGTGTGGGTGACCCGGTTTGTTTGGATAACTATCAGGCCTTAAACGGCTTTAAAGGGCTTAAAAACGCCCTACAAATGACCAGCCAGCAGATTGTTGATCAGGTTAAAGACTCCGGCCTTCGCGGCCGCGGGGGTGCAGCATTTCCCGCCGGTATTAAATGGCAGACGGTTCACGATGCTGGAGCAGACGACTGTCAAAAATACATAGTTTGTAATGCCGATGAAGGAGATTCAGGCACCTTTGCCGACCGTCTGGTGATGGAGGCCGATCCCTACCAGCTGATTGAAGGCATGATCATCGCCGGTTTAGCGGTGGGTGCCAATCAGGGTTATATCTATTTGCGCTCGGAATATCCCGTCGCCCATAAATTATTAAACACTGCTATCGAAAGGGCAGTTGCTGCAAATTTCCTCGGCGAAAATATCCAAGGCTCCGGTAAAACCTTCCATCTTGAAGTGCGCCTTGGCGCTGGGGCCTATATCTGTGGCGAAGAGACCTCATTGCTAGAGAGTCTAGAGGGCAAGCGTGGAATGGTTCGTGCCAAACCCCCGCTGCCAGCAATTGAAGGTTTGTTTGGTAAGCCCACGGTAGTAAATAACGTGCTTACTCTAGCGGCCATTTCCAGCATTTTAGAACAGGGCGCAGATACCTATCAGAACTTTGGCATGGGTCGTTCACGAGGCACCTTAGCCATACAGCTGGCTGGCAATATTAAACGCGGCGGTCTGATTGAATTAGCCTTTGGCGTGACCCTGCGTGAAGTGGTCGAAGACTACGGGCAGGGCACTTATAGCGGCCGTCCCATTCGTGCTATTCAGGTTGGTGGACCCCTGGGGGCATTTTTACCCGAGTCCCAGTGGGACACTCCCATGGACTACGAAGCCTTTGCCGCTATTAAGGCAATGATTGGTCACGGCGGCATTGTGGTGTTCGATGATACCGCCGATATGGCCGCTCAGGCTCGTTTTGCCATGGAATTCTGCGTCGTGGAATCCTGCGGTAAATGCACACCCTGTCGAATAGGTTCGGTGCGTGGTGTTGAGGTGATCGATCGAATTGTCGCCAACGAAAACCGCGACAATAATTTAATTTTGTTGCATGACCTTTGCGACACCATGGAGTTTGGCTCTCTGTGTGCCATGGGTGGTATGACGCCCTATCCAGTGCGCAGTGCACTGGCCCATTTCCCCGAAGACTTTTCATTACGCGACGCCGCAGGCGCTGCTCAGGGAGAAAATTAAATGTTGGAATTCTACGAACCCCAAGCAGATTACGGCACCCCAAAAAGCACCAGCACAGCCATGGTTACGCTGAGTATTGATGGCGTTAGTGTCACAGTGCCAGAAGGCACCTCAGTGATGCGCGCTGCCGCCGAAAGCGGTGTAAAAATCCCGCGCCTCTGTGCCACCGACCAACTTAAATCCTTCGGCTCCTGTCGCGTTTGTTTAGTCGAAATTGAAGGCCGCCGAGGATTCCCAGCCTCCTGCACCACCAATGCAGAAGCAGGCATGGACGTCAAAACCCAGTCCGATGAAATCGGTAAACTGCGCCGCAATGTGATGGAACTATATATCTCCGATCACCCACTCGACTGCCTAACCTGCCCAACCAATGGCGACTGCGAACTGCAAGATACTGCCGGCGAACTGGGCCTGCGTTCCGTGCGTTATGGCTTCGAAGGCGAAAATCATTTAGTCGCCGAGAAAGACGAATCTAATCCCTACTTTACCTTCGACCCCTCCAAGTGCATCGTCTGCTCACGTTGCGTGCGCGCCTGTGAAGAAGTGCAGGGCACCTTCGCGCTAACTATCGATGGTCGTGGTTTTGAATCCAAAGTCAGCGCCAGTCAGGCCGAAGACTTTATGGATTCCGAATGTGTGTCCTGTGGCGCCTGTGTCAATGCCTGTCCCACCGCAACACTCACCGAAAAAAGCATAATTGAAGCCGGTAAACCCGAGCACTCAGTCATCACCACCTGCGCCTACTGCGGCGTAGGCTGCTCGTTTAAAGCCGAGATGAAAGGCAACCAAGTCGTGCGCATGACGCCGTATAAAGACGGCAAGGCCAACGAAGGTCATGCCTGTGTTAAAGGCCGTTTCGCCTTTGGTTATGCCACCCACAAAGATCGCATTACCGTGCCCATGATTCGGGATAGCATCGACGACCCCTGGAAAGAAGTGTCCTGGGAAGAAGCAGTAACCTACACCGCCAAACGTTTCAAAGATATTCAGGCCCAATACGGCCGCACCAGCATTGGCGCAATCTCCTCTTCAAGATGCACCAACGAAGAAGTTTATTTAGTACAAAAAATGGTTCGCGCCGGCTTTGGTAATAACAATATCGATACCTGCGCCCGGGTCTGTCATTCACCCACCGGATTTGGTTTAAAAACCACCTTGGGAGAATCTGCCGGTACGCAAACCTTTGCCTCAGTGGCCGACGCCGACGTGGTAATTGTGATGGGTGCCAATCCAACAGAAGCTCATCCGGTATTTGGTTCACGCCTAAAACGCCGACTGCGTGAAGGTGCAAAACTGATTGTTATTGACCCGCGCAAAATTGAATTAGTTAGCTCGCCCCACGTTACCGCCGACTATCATTTGCCCGTACGACCTGGCACAAACGTCACCATTCTCAATGCCCTGGCCCATGTCGTAGTTAACGAAGGCCTAGAAGCCCGTGACTATATTAACGAACGCTGCGACGTTCCAGAATTTGAAAAGTGGCAGGCCTTTATCGGCGACGAACGTCACTCCCCAGAAAACACCGCAAGTATTACTGGTGTCGACGCCACTGATTTACGCGCCGCTGCTCGCCTTTATGCCACTGGCGGAAACGGCGCGATTTTCTATGGCTTGGGCGTCACCGAACACAGCCAAGGTTCCACTGCCGTTATGGGCATAGCCAACCTCGCCATGCTCACCGGCAACATTGGTCGTGACGGCGTAGGCGTAAACCCACTGCGCGGACAAAACAATGTTCAGGGCTCCTGCGACATGGGTTCATTCCCCCATGAACTGCCCGGCTATCGCCATATCTCCGACAAAGCCACCCGCGACTTATTTGAAGGCGATTGGGGCGTAACCCTAGATTCAGAACCCGGCCTGCGCATTCCTAATATGTTTGATGCAGCCCTAGACGGTGACTTCAAAGGCCTCTATTGCCAAGGCGAAGATATCGCCCAGTCCGACCCCAACACCCAGCATGTGGAAGCCGCACTGCGCTCCATCGAATGCCTAGTGGTGCAAGATATCTTCCTCAACGAAACCGCTAAATTTGCCCATGTATTTTTACCCGGCGCTTCCTTCTTAGAAAAAGACGGCACCTTCACCAACGCCGAACGAAGAATATCTCGAGTGCGCAAAGCCATGCCACCATTAAGCGGCAAAGCCGACTGGGAAGGCACCATGGCACTCGCCAATGCTCTGGGCTGCAAGATGGACTACAGCCATCCATCAGAAATAATGGACGAAATAGCTCGCCTAACCCCAACCTTTAACGGCGTGTCATACGACCGTTTAGATCAGCTGGGCAGCATCCAATGGCCGTGCAATGACGATACCCCAGAGGGTACGCCCATCATGCACGTCGACGAATTTGTGCGCGGCAAAGGCTTCTTTGCCATGACCGAATACGTGGCCACGACCGAGCGCGCCAACCGCAAGTTTCCACTGCTACTCACCACCGGTCGCATACTGTCCCAATACAATGTAGGCGCCCAAACCAGACGCACCCAAAACAGCGAATGGCACGGTGAAGACGTACTAGAAATCCATCCCCATGATGCCGAAGAGCGCGGTATTAATCATGGCGACTGGGTCGGCATCAACAGCCGAGTAGGGGACACCGTATTACGTGCCGATGTGACCGACAAAGTAAAACCAGGCGTCGTGTACACCACATTCCACCACCCAGTTTCCGGTGCCAACGTTATCACCACAGACAACAGCGACTGGGCCACTAACTGCCCAGAGTACAAAGTGACCGCCGTACAAATTAGCAAAGTTACCGAGCCATCAAGCTGGCAGGCGCGGCAAAAATCTTTTGATAAGCAGCAGCTAGGCTTATTAAAAGAAGCGCGTCACTAAGCGTGGCGGTGGAGGGTTCAGATAAGGTTACTCGTGTCATCTGGAAAGCCGGAGAGATAGCCGAGGGCACAGATTGGGTCGCCACAGAAATCGCCATCGCGTTAGTCTATAACGGTATTTCCCATGTGGTCATGATGGCTACACCAGCAGACCTAGAAGACTTTGCCTTAGGTTTTAGCCTCAGCGAAGGCATCTTAGAAAGCGCCAAACAACTACTAGATTGCGAAATAACAGAAACCGACAAAGGCATAGAGCTAGCCCTAACCATTACCGCAGAACCCTTCGCCAAGTTAAAAGAAAAGCGCCGCAACCTAGTAGGCAGAACCGGTTGCGGACTCTGCGGCGCAGAATCATTAGACCAGGCCATCACCGAACCGGCCATGGTCACCACAGAGCTGGCACTAAGCCACGAAGCCCTACAAAAAGCCTCCAGCGCCTTAGCAGCCCAACAAAAACTACAACAACAAACCGGCGCAGTGCATGGTGCCGCCTACTGCAACCAGCAGGGCGAGATACTATTGGTGCGTGAAGATGTAGGCCGCCACAATGCCCTAGACAAATTGTTAGGCGCACTGGCTAAAAAACAGCATGAGCAAGAGCTAGGCTTCGTATTAGTCACCAGCAGAGCCAGCTATGAAATGGTCGCAAAAACCACCAGCGCCAACATACCGCTACTAGCCGCAGT
>DDDD01000071.1:27569-31648 GCA_002335945.1 Porticoccaceae bacterium UBA1989 | reverse complement strand
CAGATTGCCCAGCCCAATAAGCTGCGCTGGGTTGTTGCCCAGCCGATGCCTCAGCAGGTGATTTCGGATGGGGTGACGCTGTGGCTGTTTGATCCGGATTTGGAGCAGGTGGTTATTCAGCCTTTTGATGCCAATATTGAGTCTACGCCGGCGATTTTGTTTTCGGGTGATTTAGAGCGCCTTGATCGCGCTTACTTTATACAACAGCTGTCGGCGGGTGTTTTTACCTTAACGCCGGAGCAGGGCGGTAGTCTGTTTGCTGGTTTGGAGATTGGGTTTGCGGATGGCGTGCCATCGTCGATTGCGCTGACCGATGGGCTTGGCCAGGTTACACGTATCACCTTTACTGAGGTGGCCTATAACCCGGTGCTTGCCGATGAACTGTTTGTGTTTGAGATTCCCGCCGATGTTGATGTGATTCGCAATGACTGATCTGTTTACCCAAAAGGTGTATCAGCCTCTGGCCGCGCGTATGCGCCCAGATACGCTGGATGGCTTTTATGGTCAGCAGCATCTGATTGGTCCTGGCAAGCCGTTGCGTGAGGCGATTGAGAGTGAAACGCTGCACTCGATGATTTTTTGGGGGCCGCCTGGGGTGGGTAAAACCACGTTGGCGAAGATTATTGCGGCCTCGGCGGATGCGCATTTTGAAAGTATTTCAGCGGTGCTGTCTGGGGTTAAGGAAATTCGGGCGTCGATTGCTAAGGCTCAGGAACAGCGAGATCTACGCGGTCGCAAGACGATTCTATTTGTGGATGAGGTGCACCGTTTTAACAAGTCTCAGCAGGATGCCTTTTTGCCCTTTGTTGAAGATGGCACGGTGGTGTTTATTGGTGCGACGACCGAGAACCCCTCGTTTGAGTTAAACAATGCATTGCTCTCGCGCTGTCGGGTCTACGTGCTAAAGAGTTTGGATGCCGCCGATATTAAGACGGTGATTGCCCAGGCCATGGCGGATGCTGAGTCTGGCCTTGGCCAACGTAACCTGCAATTAGATGAGGCGGCGTTAGAGTTATTGGCCAATGCGGCGGATGGCGATGCCCGGCGTGCCTTGAACCTGTTAGAGATTGCGAATGACCTTGCCAGTGACCAGGCGGATGGCGCTGTGATTGATGCGTCAGTGCTTGAGCAGGTGTTGGTGGGTGATAGCCGGCGTTTTGACAAGGGCGGTGAGTATTTTTACGATCAAATTTCCGCGCTGCATAAGTCGGTGCGTGGTTCGTCACCGGATGCGGCGCTGTATTGGCTGTGTCGTATGTTGGATGGCGGCTGTGACCCGTTATATATTGCCCGCCGTGTGGCGCGTATTGCCAGTGAGGATATTGGTAATGCTGACCCGAGGGCGTTGGCCTTAGCCTTAGATGCCTGGTCGGTTCAGGAGCGACTTGGCAGTCCAGAAGGTGAGTTGGCCTTGGCGCAGGCGGTGACTTACTGTGCGGTGGCTGCTAAGAGTAATGCTGTGTACAGCGCATTCAAGGCGACCATGGCGGATGTGCAGTCGCTACCGAGTTATGAAGTGCCGATGCATTTACGCAATGCGCCGACTACACTGATGAAAGAACTAGATTACGGCAAAGATTATAGATATGCCCACAATGAAGAGGGCGCCTATGCGGCTGGGGAAAGTTATTTGCCTGATGAGCTGGCGGATAAACAGTATTATTTTCCCACGGACAACGGGCTGGAAAAGAAGATTGGCGATAAGCTGAGTTATCTGCGGTCGCTAGATAAGGACGGTCGTTCAGAAAAGGATAAACAGTAATGCATTGGTTTGCTGTAGCAGTAGGCGGGGGTTTTGGCGCAGTTGCACGCTACGCGATAAGTACCTGGATTTTTGATTCGACCAGCCATAAGTTTCCCTATGCCACGCTATCGGTAAATGTGTTGGGTAGCTTTGTGATGGGCGTACTGTTTGTGCTAATTCTTGAGAAGGGCCTGTTACCGCCGGAATGGCGCGGTGTGTTGATGATTGGTTTTCTGGGTGCCTTTACTACTTTCTCAACATTCTCGCTTGATGCCCTTGGTCTGTGGCAAAATGGCCACCTTTTTCTGGCGTTGGTATACGCGCTGGGTACTGTTGTTTTATGCTTGGCGGCAATTACTGTTGCGGTCTGGCTGACTCGTTTATTGTTGATCTAATTTTAAGGAAGTTACCATGCTAGACCCGAAGCTGTTACGTTCGGATTTAAATGCCGTTGCCACTAGCCTAAAAACCAAGCGCTACGATCTTGATACCGTTGCCTTTACTGCTCTGGAAGCCCAGCGCAAAGCGTTGCAGCTGGCTGCTGAAAGCCTGCAGCATGAGCGCAATAGCTATTCCAAAACCATGGGTAAGCTGATTGGCGAAGCCAAGGCGAAGGGCGAGGATATTGAGCCTTTGAAAGCCAAGGGTGAGCAGATTAAGAATGATTCTGCGGCAGCCGATGCTGCGTTGGCCACTGTGCAGGAGGAACTTGATACGCTGTTGCAGGGTATTCCTAACATTCCCCACGCGTCTGTGCCCGCGGGCAATGACGAAGAAGACAACGTGGAAGTACGCCGTTGGGGCACACCGAAGACCTTTGATTTTGAGGTGAAGGATCATGTGGATCTGGGCGATGCCCTGAATGGTTTAGATTTTGATACGGCGGCTAAAATTACTGGATCACGTTTCTCGCAAATGCGCGGTGGACTGGCGAGCCTGCACCGTGCCCTTACCCAGTTTATGTTGAACACCCATATTCATGAGCATGGTTACGAGGAGGTCTACGTACCTTATATCGTTAACCGTGAATCGCTTTATGGGACCGGTCAGTTACCTAAGTTTGAGGAAGATCTGTTTAAGTTGGATGATGAACGTGAGTTCTATCTGATTCCGACGGCTGAGGTTCCTATTACGAATATCTACCGCAATGAAATCGTCGATACTTTACCGATTAAGTTTGTTGCTCATACACCATGCTTTCGCAGTGAGGCGGGCAGCTATGGCCGTGATACCCGTGGCATGATTCGTCAGCATCAGTTTGAGAAGGTTGAGATGGTTCAGTTTGTGCACCCGGATAAGTCTTGGGATGCATTGGATGAGTTGGTGGGTCATGCCGAGGCTATTTTGCAGAAGCTGGATTTACCCTATCGCATGGTGATTCTCTGTGGTGGTGATCTGGGTTTCTCTGCGGCGAAAACCTATGATCTTGAGGTTTGGTTACCTTCGCAAGAAAAGTATCGTGAGATTTCTTCTTGCAGTAATTTTGCTGATTTCCAGGCGCGACGCATGAAGGCGCGGTTTAGAAATGCTGAGGGTAAGCCTGAGTTGTTACATACGATTAATGGTTCTGGTTTGGCTGTGGGCCGCACGCTGTTGGCGGTGATGGAGAATTATCAGCAGGCAGATGGATCGATTGAGGTTCCGGCTGTGTTGCAGCCATTGATGAATGGGCTGACGCATATCAGTTAAAACTGGTACGCAGAATCTGATTTTATTGCGTGGGCGCAGCCAGGGTGACCCATTTCGATCGGTCCCATGGAGTTGTCATTTTCAGCGTTCGCGCAACTCGCTTCGCTCAATCAGAGCGCTCTCTTGATCTGAAAATAACAAATCCATAGGCGGGCCCTGATTGATCTCCAAGGGTCACGCTGGCTGCGCTGCAAGCTTGAGGGTGCTGAGGGATGGCGTGTAAATGGGTTTTGGTAGAATAATCAGCATTGTTATCTCGAACACAGTGAGAGATCTTATGAGCAGGCAGGGAGATCCCTCGTCGCTTTGCTCTGTCGGGATGACATATTTTGAGGCTCTGTCGGGATAGCATAATTTGGGGCTCTGGCGGAATGACATAATTTAGGGCTCTGCGGGGCGGCATATTTTAAGACTCCGCCGTTAATACAACATTGTCATGTCGAACATAGTGAGAGGTCTCATGAACTGGCAGGGAGATCCCTCGTCGCTTTGCTCTGACGGGATGACATAATTTAGGGCTCTGCGGGGCAGCATATTTTAAGTCTCCGCCGTTAATACAATATTGTCATCTTGAACATAGTGAGAGATCTCATGAACTGGCAGGGAGATCCCTCGTCGCTGCGCTCCGTCGGGATGACATGATTTG
>DDDD01000071.1:0-27516 GCA_002335945.1 Porticoccaceae bacterium UBA1989 | reverse complement strand
GGCTCTGGCGGAATGACATAATTTAGGGTCTGTAGAATGACGCAGTGCACCAACAAGGCATAAACAATACTTATGGATTATCTACCACTATTTCACAACCTTAAGGGTCGGCGCATTGTTGTTGTCGGCGGCGGTGAGATTGCGCTGCGTAAAGTTCGTTTGGTGCAGCAAGCCAGTGCTCTTATTACCATTATCGCCAAAGACTTTTGCCCAGATCTTCTTGAGATGGACAAGGCTGATAAAGAGCATGGCTGTAATGGTCTTGAGCTTATTACTGCCGGCTATGAGCATCATCATTTGCAGAAGTATCCCGACACGGTGATGGTGATTGCGGCCACCAATGATCGCGATCTAAATCGGCTGGTATCCGAGCATGCTCAGGCGGCTAATATGCTGTCGAATGTGGTGGATGATCCGGGTTTCTCTACGGTGATTTTCCCCTCTATTGTTGATCGGTCTCCTATTCAAATTGCTATTTCCAGCGGCGGTGATGCGCCGGTTTTGGTGCGGTTGTTGCGCACTAAATTTGAGGCGCTGCTGCCTGCGGGTATGGCAAAGCTGGGGTCGCTGGCGGGTAGTTTTCGCGAGCGGGTTAAGGCGAAGTTTTCTAATGGCGCGGACCGCAAGGCGTTTTGGGAGGAGGTGTTTTATGGGCCCATTGCTGAGCAGGCTTATGCCAATAACTTGGCTGAAGCTGAGCGTCTGTTGGCGGACAAATTAGAAAATACCTCGGAGTTTAAAACCGGCGAAGTCTATCTGGTGGGTGGCGGTCCGGGCGACCCTGATCTGCTTACCTTCAAAGCACTGCGCCTAATGCAGCAGGCTGATATTGTACTTTACGATCGCCTGGTATCGCCTGAGGTGCTTAACCTGGTGCGCCGGGATGCCACGCGTATCTATGTGGGTAAAACCGCCGGCGACCATCCGGTGACCCAAGACAATATCAATCAAAAACTGGTCGACTATGCCCTTGAGGGCAATCGGGTGGTGCGCCTCAAGGGCGGCGATCCGTTTATTTTTGGTCGCGGCGGGGAAGAGATCGAAACGCTGGCTGAGCATGGTATTCCGTTTCAGGTGGTGCCGGGTATTACGGCGGCGTCGGGTTGTGCGAGTTATGCGGGTATTCCCCTAACCCATCGAGATCACGCTCAGTCGGTGCGCTTTATTACTGGGCATCTGCGCTCTGGCGAGATAGACCTAAATTGGCCTGAGCTGGTGCAGCCCAACCAGACACTGGTGTTTTATATGGGCCTCAGCGGCATGGAAACTATTTGTCAGCGGTTAAAAGACAACGGCCTAGATGCCCAAACCCCGACGGCATTAATCGAGAAGGGCACTACGGATAATCAGCGGGTATTTATTGGCGATCTTGATAGTCTACCGGGTATTGTTCGCGAGGCGAAGGCGAAGGCACCGACACTTATTATTGTGGGTCATGTGGTTAGCCTACGCGACAAATTGGCTTGGTTTAATCTTAAGGAAGAAACGTAAATGACCACTGAATTTGATTACGATCTGTTTGTTATTGGCGCCGGTTCTGGCGGTGTTCGTGCGGCCCGTATGGCGGCGTCGAAGGGTAAAAAGGTGGCGGTAGCCGAAGAGCGTTATCTGGGTGGTACCTGTGTGAATGTGGGCTGTGTCCCTAAAAAACTGTTTGTCTATGCCTCCCAGTTTCCTGAGTTATTTCATGCCAGTAAGGGTTATGGCTGGTCGGGTATTGAAAGTCCGAGCCTGGACTGGGCGACTCTGCGAGATAATAAAACCACTGAGATCGAGCGTCTTAATGGTATCTATAACAATCTTATTGATAACAGTGGCGCGGATCTATTTGATGGCCGCGCGACCATTGCAGGGCCGCATTTAGTAGTGGTTAACGGCAAAACCTACAGGGCGAAAGTGATTCTGGTTGCCACTGGCGGCTGGCCCTATATCCCTGAATTCCCCGGCAGTGAACATGCGATTAGCTCTAACGAAATGTTCTTTCTCGATGCTCTGCCCAAGACTGCGGTCGTGGTGGGTGGCGGTTATATTGCGGTGGAGTTTGCCGGTATTTTAAATGGCCTGGGTGTTGAGACCCATTTGATTTACCGTGGCCCAAACCTGCTTAAGTCGTTTGATCGCGAGATGAGCGACAAGATCAAAGAGGGCATGATCGCCAAGGGTGTGAACGTGCATCTGAATACTGAAATTAACGAGATCACCAAGACCGATGGCGGGCTTCTCAATGTCGCGTTGAACAACCAGGCTGATATGGCGGCGGGTTTGGTGCTCTATGCGACGGGCAGGGTGGCTAATACGGCCAATCTTGGCCTTGAGAGCACGGCAACTGTGCTGGCAAACAATGGCGCGATTGTAGTGGACGATAACTTCTGTACCGCAGACCCGAGTATCTATGCTCTGGGGGATGTTATTGATCGTGTTCAGTTGACGCCGGTGGCCATTCAAGAAGCGATGGTGCTGGTTGACCACCTGTATGGTGAGGGTCTGGCCCGTATTGATTACAGCGATATTCCCACGGCGGTGTTCTGCCAGCCTGAGTTGGGCACTGTTGGGCTTAGCGAAGAGCAGGCAAGGGCGGAATACGCTGATATTGCAGTATATGTCTCAGATTTTAAGCCTATGTTGCAAACTCTGGGCGGTGGCACTGACCGAATTACCATGAAATTAATCGTCGATACGGCCTCTGACAGGGTAATTGGTTGTCATATGGTTGGCGAACATGCAGCTGAGATTATTCAGGGTATGGGGATCGCGCTTAAGGCGGGTGCTACGAAGGCGCATTTTGATGCCACGGTGGGGATTCACCCTTCGGCGGCGGAAGAGTTTGTTACCATGCGCGAGAAGGCGCGATAGCCAATATAATCAGATACTTACAGGCGATATCTAAAGTGATTTATAGGGTGATTGAGCGCCTAAAATTGGCTTTTAGCGCGCTCTAGAAGTGACAGGCTAAGAAACTTAAGATCGCTTAGGGTTTTTTCGCCGTCTTCTTTGCTTTGATTCACCACGACCAGCACGAGTGCATGGGTAATTTCGAGGTAGCAGCGCCCTAAACGCTTGAGTTCAGTCTCTTTGCTGGCAATATCTAGACGCTCAAACATGCGTGCCATGGCGTTAATAATGAGATCGTCGTGAATCTCATCCAGCTCTTTAAGCTCCGGCACCCCATACATGGCCTGCACTAGAGGCAATAAACCCTGCTGATTGGTATACACCAGCAGCATCCGATCGATACTGCGCTCGACAAACTTCTTTGTGCTCTGAGACTCGATATCCTCTGCCTCTAGAGCCTGCAGTGCCAGGTCCATCTCTCCCACCCATTGCTCGGCTAGGGCATACATAATGGCGTATTTGTTGGGGAAGTAATGGTAAAGGGTGCCAACAGACACCCCAGCACGCTTGGCCACTAGAATGGTGGTTAGGTCGTCTTGCCCAACTTCTTCGAGTAACTCTGCGGTGACCTCAAGTATCTGATTACGGCGAGCTTGTGCACGTTTCTGAACGGGCTGGGTTCGCGCTTCTGTCTTGCGTAGTCTAGTCATTAGATGCGATCCCTAAGTGCGTAATAGAGCATTCCAGTGACCATACCCGGCCAGCGCAGCAATGTGCCGCCGGGAAACTTGGTGGTCGGTAGGTTGGCCATTAGGTCGAAACGTTCGAGCTTGCCGCTAATAGCTTCGGCAATAAGCTTGCCGGCAAAGGTAGCAGTAGGCACGCCATGCCCTGAGTAGCCCTGCATATACCAGATATTGTCTTGGACACGGCCAAAGTGGGGTAGGCGGTTTAAGGTAATAGCTAATGTGCCACCCCAGCCATAATCGATGTTGGTATCCGCCAGCTGTGGGTAGACTTGCAGCATGTATTTGCGCACAAAGCCCTTTATATCCGAGGGGAATCCACGACGATAATTCTCGCCACCACCAAATATCAGGCGATTATCCCCAGACAGCTTCCAGTAGTTAATGACAAAGCGACTGTCTGACATAGAGGTATCTAGCGGCGCTATCTGGGCTGCGAGCTCGTCTGAGAGGGGCTCTGTGGCCAGTACAAAGTTATTGATCGGCATAATATAGCCATTGATCTTGGGCTCTAACTTCTCGATATAGCCATTGCAGGCAAGGATCATTTCATTGGCGGTTACCTGACCTTGGGTGGTTTTAACTGCTACTTGCCTGCCGTTAGGTGCATCCCCATAAGAGATAACGCGCGAGTTTTCGTAGATAACCACACCTGCCTTGGTAGCCGCCTCGACCATGCCCAGTAAAAAATTGAGTGGGTGAAGGTGTTTTGAGGCTCTGTCTACGACAGCGCCATGGTAGGCATCGCTGTTGATGACTTCAGATAACCGCTCTTTGGGAACATATTCCATCTGATCAAAGCCATAATGGTCGTGTAAAAACGCGACTTCTTCTTCTAATTCGTGGGTGTATTTAGCGCGGTGAGCGAAGTGCACATTGCCGTGTTTAAGGTCGCATTTGATCCTGTGCTTCTGGATAAGCTCCTTAACGGTGTCAACAGCTTCTAGGCCCATGTACCATAACGTGCTGGCTATCTCATGGCCAAATTTGTCTTCGAGGTACTGTTGATCCTGCCGTTGACCAATGCCCACATGGCCACCATTGCGGCCAGATGCGCCAAAACCAACCGTCTCAGCTTCGATAACAATCACTTTATAGCCCCGTTCAGCTAAATGAAGGGCAGAGGATATGCCTGTATAGCCCGCGCCGATGACGCATATATCGGCGTTCTGATCGCCCGCTAGAGCTTGAAAACTCTGGGGTTTGTTGGCGCTGGCACTGTAGTAAGAGGACATAACTCGCTCGTCGATGCTGTAGTAGTGATTGACATTATGGTCTTTTCGAATAATAATTCAACATTAATTGAACAATGATTCAACTAATCTGGGTAGCTTTACAGACCCACAGCACACACAAACACCTACAGGTGCAGCATGCAGTCACAAGAACAAATAGAACGCTGGTTAAAAGAAAACAAAATTACCGAAGTTGAATGCATGGTCCCCGACATGACCGGCAATGCTCGAGGTAAGTTTATTCCCGCTAAAAAATTCCTCAAAGAAGACAGCCGTCTCCCTGAGGGCATATTGGCCCAGACAGTTACCGGCGAGTATTCAGACGACTACTGGGACCTGCTAGACACCATTGATGGCGATATGCTGCTCGAGCCAGACCCAAGCACCATGCGACTGGTGCCCTGGGCTAATGAAGCCACCGGCCAGATTATTCATGACTGCTACACAAAAGATGGTGAGCCTCATCCGTTTTCAACCCGCGCCGTACTCAAGCGAATACTCGTCCTGTACGAGAAAGAAGGCCTGACGCCAGTAATAGCCCCAGAGATGGAGTTTTATCTGGTGGAGAAAAATACCAATCCAGACATGGTGTTAAAGCCACCCGTGGGCCGTTCCGGCCGTCCGGAAACAGCGCGCCAATCTTATAGCATTGATGCGGCCAATGAGTTTGAGCCCTTTGTAGAAGATATGTATACCTATGGCGAAGCCATGGGCTTGGATATTGATACCCTGATTCACGAATCTGGTGCGGCCCAGTTAGAAGTTAACTTTATCCACGGCGATCCATTGGATTTAGCTGATCAGGTGTTTACCTTCAAGCGCATGGTTCGCGAGGTTGCCCTGAAGCACAATATTTACGCGACCTTTATGGCTAAGCCTATGGCCACAGAGCCGGGATCTTCCAAGCATATTCACCAGAGTATTCTCTCTACCGCTACTGGCAAAAACATATTTGCCACAGAAGAGGGCGAGTACAGTGAGGCATTCTTTCATTATATTGGCGGCATGCAAAAATATACCCCCTATATAATGAGCTTTTTCGCCCCCAACGTTAACTCCTATCGACGCTTTACCCGGGAGGTGTCGGCACCGATAAACCTACACTGGGGTTACGATAATCGCACGACAGGGCTGCGCGTGCCGGATGCTAAGCCGAAGAACTTTCGGGTTGAAAATCGTTTCCCCGGCGCCGATGTAAACCCGTACCTGTCTATTGCTGCGACCTTAGCCTGCGGTTACCTGGGAATGAAAAATAAAATCAAACCCTCGGCAGCCTTCGAAGGTAACGCCTATGAAGAAGATCAGGAGCTTCCCCGAACATTGGAAGAAGCACTGCGCGGACTTCAGGAAGATCAGGATATTATTGACCTGTTTGGCGAGAAGTTTATTCAGCTATATACCTCGATCAAGCTGGTTGAGTTTGAAGAGTTTAACCGAGTGATCTCCTCTTGGGAGCGTGAGCACCTGTTGCTTAATGTGTAATTATCTCTGGGTTTGCAAGGGGCCTTATTCCGTATAGAATGGGCTTCGTACATCGAGAAAAGAAACCTCATACCTGTGCGTTATTTAGCCATCCCCCTGTTAGCGTTATCACTCTCGCTGCTGCTGCTTTCGAGCAACAGCCGAGCGGCAATCTATGTGGGCGCTCAGCAATGTGCGGGCTGTCATCAGCAAGCGCTTCAAGACTGGCAGGGATCCCATCACGATTGGGCCATGAAGCCGGCCACCTCGCAAACTGTTCTCGGTAACTTCAATAACGCGACGTTCATTCATCAGGGCGTGACCTCAACTTTTAGCCACAACGATTCCGGCTATCACGTTAACACTCAGGGTGCCGACGGCAGCTACCAAGACTTCAAAATTGACTACACATTTGGTGTCGAACCACTGCAGCAATACCTTATCAAATTTGATGATGGCCGCATGCAGGCATTAACCACTGCTTGGGATAGTCGACGCAAAGAGCAGGGTGGCCAGCGCTGGTATCAGCTGATGCCAAACGATACTGGCATGCCAGGGGAAAGCCTTCATTGGACCGGCGCTTACTACAACTGGAATAGCCGCTGCGCCGAATGCCATTCAACCGGCCTCGAAAAAAACTATGACATGCCCACAGATACCTATACGACTGACTGGTCCGAGGTCAATGTGGCCTGCGAGTCTTGCCATGGGCCCGGCTCTGTCCATGTCGACTGGGCCAAGCTGCCGAAGGGTAACCAAAAGGATAAAGAGAAGGGCGAAGATTCCGTAAAAGATCTTGTAAAAGACAGCGTAAAAGATCGCGTAAAGAAAAATGGCTTGCAGGTGCAGTATTCGGAGCAGGTTAACTGGGTAATTGCCGAGGGCACCAGCATTGCCAATCCTGTGGGCGATCCTCATCAGGGTGCAACCACCGAGATTGAATCCTGTGCTGGCTGCCATTCAAGGCGCGGTAAAATAAGCCCTAATCCGATTAACAATTACCCAGCCGATAAATCTTTTCTCGACCATTATCAACTGCAAACCCTCGACGAAGGCCTCTATCATGCAGACGGCCAGATTCAAGATGAGGTCTATGTCTATGGTTCGTTTTTACAGAGCAAAATGCATCAGCGCGGCGTGACCTGCAGCAACTGCCACAACCCGCACAGCCTTGAATTAAAAGCCGAGGGCAATGCCCTGTGTGCTGGCTGCCATAAGACAGAAACCTACGACACACCCAAACATCACCACCACGAACAGGCCAATAGCACAGGGGCCCAATGTGTTAATTGCCATATGCCGGCGACTGTTTATATGGGCGTCGATGCGCGCAGGGATCACAGTATGCGGGTGCCGCGACCGGACATTACCGAAGAAATTGGTGCGCCCAATGCCTGCAATATGTGTCACACCGATCAATCAACAGGCTGGTCTGTGTCGGCTATTGAAAGTTGGTTAGGTAAACAGTCGCTCAAGCCAGAGGTGGCAACCAAGGCCATTTATGCCGCGAGAACCAATCAAGTCGGCGCAAACCAATTACTAATTGACCTCACAGGGAACGGTAGCGTTAATGCTATGGCTCGCGCCACAGCATTAGGCTTACTTGCAAACTATCCGAATATGTCGAGCTATAGCGCGGCTCAGCAACAACTCAATAGCACTCAACCCTTAGTGCGCATCGGTGCTTTAAATACGCTGGTATTTTTACCGCTGCCGCAGCGTTGGCAAGATATATCGCCTCTGCTCAACGATCCGATTAAAGCGGTGAGGCTAGAAGCTACCCGTTTACTCATGGGCATTACTGGACTAGATCAAAGCCAGCAGCAGACATTAGATCGACATATTGAACAATATATCGAAGCGCTAATGGTCAGCGCAGATATGCCGAATGGCCAGCTTAATCTCGCAGCGGCCTATCTTGCTCAGGGTGCTTATCAAAAAGCAGAGCAGGCTTATGAGCATGCATTAACGCTAGATTCTCAGTCAGTGCCGGCACGATTAAACCTTGCTGATCTGTATCGTGCCCAGGGGCAAGAGCCCCGGGCGCTTGACCAACTTTTACAGGCCCAACAGGCAAACCCCAGCAATGCCACTGTACTTTTTAGCCTCGGCTTAGCGCAGATACGCGCTGAGAATAATGCGCAGGCGTTAGTGAGTTTAGAGCAGGCCGCAGGATTAGCGCCTGAAACCGTTCGCTACAGCTATGCCTATGGCATTGCTTTAAACAGTCAGGGCCGAGCGAGAGAAGCGGTGCAGGTAATGACCCAGGCACTGGAGCGGGATAATCAGAATCGAGATTTACTGTTTGCGCTGGCTACGATTAACAGGGATTTGGGTAAGTTGGTTGAGGCTAGAGACTTTGCTCAGCGACTGGTTACCGCATTCCCAGAAGATGCTGGAGCACAGCAGCTAATGCGATCTTTACAATAGTCTATTGATAAGCAGAATCGGCCATGCTCTATTTAAGGGGCGGTATGTAAAAGCTGTTATCGCCGACAGAAATCAATCATCAGCGCGCCCACAAACAGCTGGTCCGCATGAGCCTGCAAAGAAGCTATCGCAGCTTTATAGATATCGGCTGGATATCTCTCTCGACGAATCTCATAAAGGTCACTGGCGTAGTCTGGATAGAATTCCGGATGCCCCTGAAAGGTTAATATATGCTCTCCCAATGTGGTGGCGGCAATAGGGCAGATATCTGTACTGGCGAGAACAACCGTTCCCTCAGGCAGCTCTACCACCTGATCCTGATGGCTATAAATAAGTTTAAAGGGTTGGCTGCCGAGTAAATCTGTACTGTTGGTTGGGCTGGTTTCCTTAACGCCCAAACCCCAACCAGCATCAGCCAAGCTGGTTTTTCCGCCAAGAGCATGGGCCACCATCTGATGGCCAAAACAGATACCCACTAACTTTTTCTTGCGACTGTGCAGCGCCTTAACAAACTCGGCCAGCTGTGTAATCCAGGGCGCATCTTCGTACACGCTGTTTTTGCTACCGGTCAAAATATAGGCATCGACCTCATCAATTTCCGCAGGATAAACACCAGCGTTAACCGCATAGGTAACAAACTCTACGCCCATGCTGCTATCCCCATTAGCGGTAGTCAGTAGCTGCTTAAACATACTGGGATACTCACCATATTTTTCAGCCAGAACCGGCAGTACATCGTCTGCCTGAAGTATGCCTATTTTTAATGTCACTGCGCCTGTTCCCTGATTAACCTGTGCGGCATCTTAGAGTATCGGCTTAAAGATCGCTCCTTATTTCGCGGCTATATCACTGGCAAAAGACTTAGAAGCGTGGGAGCTAGCACTAAGACTAATGCTCATAGCAAAAGCAATACCGCTTACTGCGATTCACCGCGTCAACTGTAACCAGAGATACTGTTAAAAAGGGCGGGGATCTAACGCTAGTCTGATGATCTAAAACCAGTATTTTAGGTCGGGAAAACTAAGCAGCTGGGTGTAAAAAAGCACTGTCATTACTAATGCTGCAACCCACACCGTAGTGATATAACTGGCCATGATATTTTTCAATTGATCTATGAGGCTGTTGCCGTCCCCCGAGGACTGATTACCCCTATTAGTCCAGCGCTGCTTTGACAGCCTGGCAAGGCAGTAAACCTTAACCGCGGCATTTAATAGCTGATTGAAATAGAGGATAAATGGCCACTCAATGTGCACACTGTTGCTATACCGAAATAGAAATAACGACAGCGCCATACGCGATATCGCAATCCAAATAAAATATGACACGATGTAATAGGGGTCGTGGAGCAGGGTGGCGGCAATCGCGACTATTGGGCTAACCAGCATGGTCCACATGGCGATGCGCTGGTCCATTACGCACCACCAGATAAAGAACCCAACCTTGTTAGGCCCTAGTTTTAGTGCTCTGGTTCCGTTGCGCAGCATATTGCCCGACCATCGGCGGAAGTTTTGAGTCATACGCTCGATACCGGAGCCTTCAATTTCTTCGATTGTGTAGACAAGTGCATCTGGCACGTAGAGCATCTTGGCGTCTTGGGTGAGCATGTAATACCAGGTGCTTTTGTCATCGCCGGATAGAAATCGAAAAGTACCCCACAGCCAGTGGTAGAGATGATCGGCTTCGAGCATGCGAATAAATTTATGGCGTGTTAAATGCTTGGCGCGAAATACCGACATGCGGCCAGTGAGTGTTAGCACCTTATTGGACATTGAATGAGACTGCATGGCGATTCGGCGTTGCGCAAAGCGCATTGTGAGCCATGATTGAATCCATTTTGGGCCATAGCAAATCACTTCCTCATCGGTTGTGATTGCTTGTAGTTCGGGGTCGCGTTGAAACAGCGGGCAGCACTTACGCAAAATTCCCGGCGCCAACACCGCATCACCGTCCATAAATACAATCAGGTCGTCCCTGTGGATTCCTCTGCGCGACATAGAACGCAATACTAGACCGATGGCCATACGTTTGCCGGAGATATTCTGACGGATCATGACGAGCTCTAAGGGCAAATGGTTAGCGTATTGGCGCAGATAGGTCATGATGATATCTTCATCATAGGCATCACCAGAACCCAACCATAGAGTGGTCGGTATGCCCGATTCTTCGACTTCCCTACAGATACTCTGTATCACCAGTTCGGTCGTTTCCCGGCGTTCTCGAAAGGTGGTCATCATAAAATGCATATGTCTGGGTCGCCAGCCGTCTCGCCAAACTTTGTCTGCCCTTGCGCGAATCATAGGGAAGCGTTTGTGCTGATAAAACTCTGCACGTAGTACATGAACAAGCCACCAGCTATAGCGCCAAATTCCCAGTACGCCGAGAGTAATGGTGATCAATTTTAGTTCTGGGTTCCAGATTTTATTGGGTAGCCAAAGTACAGATAACACGCAGAGAGAAATATACGTCGCTAGCTGAAGGAGGGCTTTTTTATGCCATTTGACCGGCTTGTCCGTGCTCTTTTCACCACTGACTAGAGCACTGTAATCACGTGCTGGTTTATAGACGTTCATAATGTGGGCTGGGGCGACATCGGTTGTGCATCTATTTGCGAATGCTCTTTATTGGAGAGTTCTTTGTTGGAGAGATAGTTGAGTACTGCCTGACTTATTTGCGATGTGGCAAACCGCACTTCCACAGGCAGTCCGGAGCGGAGTTTTACCCGATCAGTATCACCCATTTTTAGCTTGATTCTCACCTTTATACTCCGCTGGGAAACATTGTCGGGGCGATAGGCGTATTCCTGGGATGGGGCTAGTAGGGTATCTTTCATGATGTCACTGACGTATCCCAACCAGTGCTGATCTAAGCTGAGTAGGTGCACCTGAGTTATTTGATCGAGATGTATTAAGCGCGCCTCCTGATCAGTGACAAACACATCTACCACAGGTGTTTCGTTGCGCTCAAAAAAACCTAGAGTTTCACCGCGCTTTATAACAGCGCCCCGCTCATGGAGCAGGTGCACCAATCTCCCATCTCCGGGAGCCAGTACTGATAAGTCCTCTTGATAGGCATAGAAGGCAAGCAGGTCTTGCATTGCCAATCTAACCTCCTGCTCAATCAGATCGATATCGATCTCCAGTAATCGCGACTCTTTACTGGTGACTGAACCCGAGGTTTCAATGGCTAAGGTGTAGCGTTTACGCTGGGCTTCTAGCTCGAGTTTTTTCTGCTCGATATTTGATTTAGAATCAGCAATTTGCTTGATTAGTTGCGGTGATTCGATGGTTAGCAAAGTCGTACCCTCAACAATCTGCTGATCGACGATACTTGCTACTCGGGTAATACGACCATCGACCATTGAAACAATTGATTCAACCGGAGTCGAGGTGGCTGCTGTATTGACCTTTAGGCTGAGAAAATTATCGTACACCGTGACCATGAGTAGGCTGAGTAAGCCAAACCCAAGGGTTATATAGACGACTGACATCAATACCATGCGCGTTGGAATACGCGAGACTGGTAGCTGTTCTAGTGGGCTGGGATTGGGTTCTGTTGATACCGGCGTTACCGGAGAATCTATGCGCAAAATAGTGTCTTTTAGCGGGGTCATCGCACCACGAATCAACTGCTCAATAAAGTGCTTCATCAGTTCAGCTTGCCGTTCGTCCAAGTCTATGAACTGACAGGCAAACTGCCCTTTTTCGGAGTCGATGCGCACCACCCTAGCCACAACATCAAAGGCGATCATAAATCCCTGAAAGGGCAGTTCGAATTTCCAAGATAGCGGGTCGCCAGCTTTTAGTTCGTTATTCCAGCGATCCCAGTTGCTCACACGAAAGCCACCTAAACTCCAATCTACCGCAGTATAACCGCGGCCATCGTTGTATAAATTTAATGGGGTAGCGACTCTATGATGTAATCGCTGACAGGCTTTCTCTCGGGTGATTTCCAATCCCTGTGATCCTCTAGTGGCTTTTCTTATTTCTATAGCTATCGCTATATCCATCGCAATTACTAGGCCAACTATTTTTCTACGCGAGAAACTCCGAGATTTTTATACAATAAATCAATATCAATCAACGAGTTAAGAGGGTAATGAGCTGCAGGGCAAGACCGAGCTTTAACGACTGATGAGTCAATCCATGCATTACATTTGCAAAATGCAATGCAATATGTATTCAAAAATTCAAATTGCAACTTACTCCGCATTTTCCTCCCTTTCCCACGCATCCAATATTGCCCCTAAACCCCTGATTTTAAACAAGCTATCAAATATTTAACGGAAGTTGGCTCGACATTTGCTACCTCTTACATAGGAGCCTAATAAGAATTAATTCATAAAAGGGATTTAATAAAAAATGGTTTTTTCTAGCAATATCTTTCTGTTTGCTTTTTTACCGATTTTTTTGACGTTCTATTACTTAACCCCAGAGCGACATCGATCTTGGGTAATACTGATTGGCAGCTATGTTTTTTATGCCTGGTGGCGAGTTGATTTTCTATTGCTATTTATTGCCGTCACGCTATGGAATTATTTTATTGGGCGCAGAATCTCAAATTGCGGCCCCCAGACTGCGGGTGCTCGTCAGTGGGTATTCCTTGGCGTCAGTATCAATCTCTCGGCATTAGCGTATTTTAAATACGCTAATTTTGGTGTCACCACTGTCAACGCCGCAATGGCTGAATTAGGGCTAGACCCTTGGCTATTGACCGCCGTGATATTGCCCATAGGTATTTCGTTCTACATTTTTCAGGCCATCAGCTACATCATCGATGTCTATCGCGGTGATGTGCCGGCGACTAAGAATCTAGTCGATTTTGCCGCGTTCATTGCGTTATTTCCACAACTGATAGCCGGCCCGGTGTTGCGCTACAAAGACATCGCTGACCAGTTCTCACAACGGACCCACAGCCTGGATAAATTTTCAGAGGGTGCTCATCGGTTTATGCTCGGGTTCGTTAAGAAAGTGGTTATCGCTGATACCTTGGCTCCTTTAGTTAATAAAGGCTTTGTGTTACAGGATCCATCTTTTTTGGATGCCTGGTTAACGCTATTGGCCTATACAGCGCAACTGTATTTTGATTTCTCTGGTTATGCCGATATGGCTATTGGTCTAGGCCTAATGATGGGCTTTCGCTTTATGGAGAATTTTTCTCACCCCTATATTAGCCAGTCGATTACTGAGTTCTGGCGACGCTGGCATATAAGCTTATCCAGCTGGTTGAGGGACTATCTGTATATCCCTTTGGGGGGAAACCGATATGGCGCAATCATCACCTATCGTAATTTGTTTTTGACCATGTTACTGGGTGGACTATGGCATGGCGCCAATTGGACCTTTTTAGTATGGGGAGCCTGGCATGGTGCGATATTAGCGCTGGAAAAAGCCTTTGGTGTAGACACCTCTGGAGCGCGTTTCTCGATACTGCGGTGGCTGTTCTGTCTTCTTTTGGTAATGCTTGGCTGGGTAGTGTTTCGCGCTGAAAATATATCTCAGGCCCAGAGTCTATATGCGGCATTAATGCCTACCATGGCTCCTGAGACCTTAAAATTTAGCCCGGTTTACGCAGGACAAATCACTTCTTTGCAGCTGTGGACATTAGCTCTTAGCTGGTCGGTGATTGTGCTTCGCGGCTTTTATCAGCGCCAGCAAGACAGCTCACCTAACTATCCAGCCCATGGCGTTGGGGGTTCAGTGATGGTTCCCTTCGCCCATGCTGCGCTACTACTACCAGTCTTTATGCTGGCAATATTCAAGCTTTCAGCAGAGAGTTATTCTGCATTTCTCTATTTCCAGTTTTAAGGAGTTTGTAATGACAGGGATGTTACTTAAAAAACTGATTGTGCTGTTCTTTTTAGGGACGGTATTTGGCGCAGGTATTAGTACCCTATTTGATCTTGAGACGACGAGTGACTCAAAGAAAAGTTCGACAGAGGACTTTAATGGGCACGCATTAATGTCAGGAGAACTGGCGCGAAATTTTGAGTCGCGCTATGACGATGACTTTTCGTTACGACAGTTTGGTCTTAATGTGTGGGCCGCCTTCCAATACAGCATCTTTAAGGAAGCACAAAACGGTTTGTTAATTGGTCATCAGGGTTGGCTTTTTACCAGTGAAGAATTTATCGCTAACCCAGGTGGTGATGAAGCCTTGGCCGCTAATATTAACTTTATTACCGAGGCCTCAAGGCTGTTGGCAAGTAAGAATGTAGCCTTGATAGTTGTGCTGATCCCATCCAAAGCAAGGCTGCTATCGGGGCAGACGGGGCGTCATCAACCGTCTCTGGTACAACAAAAAACCTACCCACAGGTGCTTAACCACCTCCAAGAAGAGTCTGTTCTGACTGTTGATGGTTTGCAGGAAATGATCAGTCATACCCAGCCGGATTCGTTGTACCTTAGAACAGATACTCATTGGACCCCAAGGGCCGCAAGGCTAATTGCCTTCAGTACGGCCGCACTTTTACAACGGGAAATTCCAGATATAAACCTGAGGCCTCAGGCCTTTATTACTGAGAGATCGGGGAGTAATACCATTGAGGGTGACTTGCTGAGCTTTTTGCCTTTGGCGCCACTGTTTGAAAATTTGATGCCCGCTACAGAGACAATTGAGCAATTCCAAACCTACCCAGTAGGCGATGACCCGTTTGACCAGGCAGTCTTTGATGACAGTGTATTGATTATTGAAGAGGCGCTCTTTTCCCCCATTGAGCCTTCAGAAGTCATTCTATTAGGGACCAGCTTTAGTGCCGATCGACGGTGGAACTTTGAGGGTGCTTTGAAGCAGGCACTTGAGGTAGATGTGCAAAATATTGCAGTGCAAGGGCAGGGGCCTATAACCCCGATGGCCAATTTTTTGTCTGATGATTCCGCTTTATCGACCGATCTGAAGCTGGTGATTTGGGAAATTCCTGAGCGGTATCTCACGGTTGCCTATCCCCAGACCAGTTTTTAACCTTGTTCTTAAGACCAAGCACTAACAGTATAAATAGTCACGAGGAGATTAAGTGATGAACAAAATCGCGCAGATAATACTAGGATTAATTCAGGTTCTCGCCTTAAGTGGTCTCAGTTTTACTAGTTTGGCTGATGAAGCGGCCCTTTACGATTTTGCTCCACCGGACGCTGCGTTCCTGCGGGTTATCAATCTGCAGAAAAATACTCCCAGTGCAGGATCAAATCAGCACCTTACACTGCGGATAGAGGGTAAGAACTTATCCACTGCAGGCTACTGCAGCGCCTCTAGCTTTGTCTACTTGCCCCCCGGCGAATATAACGAGCAAGTCAGCGGATTACGTTGGCAAGCCTCACTGGAGGCTGGTAAGGCTTACTCTCTGCTAGTGGATGATGACTCAGTGACATTAGTTGAGGATTATCGTGCTAAGGATTCACGGCGCGGCATGTTAGTGGTTTATAACTTTTCTAGCTATTCTAGGCTGAACCTGCAAACCGCTAAATCGGCGCGATCTGTACTGAGTAATATTGCTCAGGCGACATCTGGCGCTCGAGCGATTAACCCTCTTAAGAGCGCTTTTTCGGTAGTAGACAGTGCAGATACCCAGGGTACGAGCTTGGTAGTTACCGAGGCGATGATTTTTCAGCCTGGGGTTTCGTCGAGTTTGTTCATCTGTACTAATCCAAGTGGGCTGTTTACGCATTGGGCAGACAGAGCCGGAGGTCGCTAAATGCCGTTATCTAATTATGGCTTAAAACAATTGATCCTTAGCCTACTCTGCACTGCTGCAATGGCTAATTCTGTATTCGCTGAAAGGATGACACCCGCCTTCAGCACAACACTTTGCGCTGCGGCCGATAGCGCGGAGAGTTATCGCGGGGCATTTTTAAAAAGCTTTAAAACGCTACAAAAAGGCAATCAGAATTGGCTCTATAGGGATATGGATTTAAAGCGAGCCTATGGCCCACGAGCAGCTGGATATGAAAGTTTGCAGGACTTACAGCGGCTATTGCAGTCGCGGGGTACCACCCTCGTTATGGTGCCCATTCCTGGGCGGGCTCTGATACACCCCGAATATTTGGGTGACATCGATTACGATGTACAGGGTGGCAGGCAGTCCTATAGTCGCTATTTAGAGCAGCTACGTGCAATCCAGATTGTTGTCCCGCAGATTAACAGCCTATTTGAGCAGACTCACTCTAAGCCTTTGTTTTTTGCCCGTGACCATCATTGGAACCATCATGGTGCCCGCACCATCGCCAGACTGACTGCTTACGCAATCAAGGGGCAAAAGATATCGGGTATTGGAAAAAAGGCGTTTAGCAGCTACAGCGTTGGTGGCGACCATAATGATGGTAGTTTACAGCGCGCCGCACTGGAACTCTGCCAACAGCGCTACCCAAAAGAGCCGTTTAAGCTCTACCAGACTGTTGCGATGTCTAGCTCGCTCGATGATGACCTGTTTGCTGAACCAGTAGAGCCCCAGATCGTTCTAGTTGGCACCAGTAATAGCAAAGGCCGCCTACATTTTAATTTTGATGGGTTTCTTGCCCATTATGTTGGTGCGACCGTTAACAATAAAGCTAAGAGTGGCGGTGGTTTTGGTGGCGCATTAAAAGATTATCTAGGCAGCAGGGATTTCAGCGAGTCTCCGCCGAGAATTTTAGTTTGGGAGGTGCCTGGCTATTACTCCCTGAATGATCCCGCTTTTTTTGGCGACCTATTGCTCGGCCTGGAGGTTAAATCATCAAGTTAATCAACGGTTCGCTCGCAGGGCTGTTAATAGCAGCGATAAGCGCTGGGGTTAGCGCAGCAGATCAGCTGCTGGCGACAACAAGCTATGGCTATGACAGCAACCCCTTTAAATTGTCCTACCCGGAGGGATCTCAATCGGGTGCAGCATATACAACCCTTCTACTTAAATATTGGGGCAACAACCAGAGTCAGGGCAGCACCAAAAAACCCACTCTCCGCTACCGGATAGAATTGCACAGAGACATTTACAGTCAGAGTAGCAATGCTGCAGATAATTCGTCTATAAAGGGGCGCATAGACTGGACCGGGCGCTTTAAATTCGGCGAACGCAAAGCTAATCTTAACCTGAGTAGTTATGTACGCAGTGAGCAAAATAGCTACTACAGTCAGATTCAGCGTCAAGTTGCAGAAACTAGCGAGGGTGACTTAATCGAGAATCGGTTTAGTTTCGATAGTGCAGATTTTCGTGCAGAGCTAAAATATTATGTCGATAAGAAAACATCTTGGTCACTCCTATCTCAGGTTGGGCAGCGCAATTACCAGCAAGATTATGAAGATATCGGTCTTGAGCGTTTAGATTACACCGAGTTTCGTGTTCAGCCTGGCCTGCGTTACAAAGCAGACTCTGGACTTAATGCCCGGCTGTTTCTCTACCACAAATCACGCAGTTACAAGGGCCTACATAATGCACATGATAATCAATCATCACTCCTAGAGTATTCGCTAAAGGGTTACGGCGTTGCGCTGAGTAAACCCTTTCATCAACGTGTCGATGCGTCCCTGTATCTAAGTGGCTACTTTGCTCGGGATAATGGGCAAGGTATCCGTGACCTCGACTTTCACAAACTCTCAATCAACCTCAACTATCAGCTTGGCGGTGAGGCTAAAATTGTAGTGAAGGCTCAGGCCTACTGGCGAGACTATTTGAATTCAGGGCGGCCCCAGACTGAATCAGAAACAGGAACCTCTGCTAGCAGTAGGCGAGGAACAGAGGCAGAGTTGATCTATAGCAGACCGCTATTTTCTGACTTTCTTAGAGGCTCTCTGGGATTGCGTCGACAGGTTGAAACCAACGAGGTTATCGCCCTTGATTACCGTCGATATATATTTAGCATTGGCTTGCATTATGAACTGTAATATCTGTTCAGAACAATATTGTGACCGTTATCATTATTTAAATAAACTTAGTATGCGCAATCGCATAAACTGTGCTAGTGTTTTAACATGATAGAGTATTTATTGGAATTTCCTATAGGGAGCACAGGGTATGAAAGGCTTTGTTCTTGCTGGAGTAGTGGGATATCTGGAAAGTGAATATGGTGAAAAGGTGGCAGAGGCTCAAAAGGTAATGTTGGCCGATGGGCCGCTGAGTGAAGTCTATTTATCAATGGACAATTATCCTGATAATTCATTAGATGACTTGATTACGTCTGTGGCCAAAATACTTAGTATTCAAAAGTGCACATTGGCAAAGGTAATCGGCGTCTACTTGTTCTCAGAGCTTATGGTGACTAATCCAGCATGGGTCGAGCAGAGCAGCAGCGCTTATGAGCTATTAAAAAGCCATAACACTCCCTTCAATCAACTTACAGCAATGAATATGCCAGGTTTTATATCACCCTCTTTTGACTGTACCGAAATTAACTGTGATGTATTGGAGGTTATCTATCGGTCAGAATTTTTGCCTTCGGATATAGCTGAGGGTCTGATCGTTGGAATATCGTCTTATTATGATGAGCACCTGAGTATCGAAAAAATCAACGTAGAGCCACAGGTAGATTTTAACCGGAAATTTATTTTACGGCGTAAGCATGCGTAGTTTATATAAACTTAATGATTATAAAAACACGGAGTAATTCAGCCATGAATGGCCATACCATATCCTCTCTTTCATGTACTCGCGATATTTATTTATGTCGTCGCTGTTGCAACGTTTTTTTAATGTCTAAGGTTTAGGCTGCGTTAGTAAAGTGATTACCACTCTATCATTAGAGAACAAACTCCATCGTGAGACTGCTGCTCGGCATTGCGCTGAGCAGCTTCTCGAAGAGAAGAGCCGTGAGCTTTATAAAATCAATCAAGAGTTATTGCTGCGCAATCAAAAAATTGCACGGCAAAGGAAGCGTCTGCGAACCAAAGTCATCGAGCTGGAAGAGACCCGCCAGAAATTATCACAGTCCGAAAAGATGGCGGTTATTGGCCAGTTGACGGCCGGCGTAGCCCATGAAATCAACAATCCGGTGGCGTTTATCGCCAGTAATCTTGACACTCTTAGTGATTACCTAATTGACGTTATTGAGCTTATCCATAAACAACAAACCTGTTTAATGAAACTCAAAGTTGATCACGGTCACAATACGGCTAGTACGAATAGTTTACTCGATGATTTATCTAGTTTTAGCCATAGAATAGATGTCGACGGCCTACTAAACGACGCAAAGAATCTAGTCAGTGAATCTGTTGATGGTACTCACAGAGTGAAGAAAATTGTGGCGGATCTCTCCGACTTCTCGTATGTGAATGCACCCCAGGCTCGTGCTGAAGATATTAATGATCTATTGAAAAAAAGCGTCCAAATAGCGTCAAGTGAACTAAAGTATAAAGCTGATGTGGAATGGGGTTTGGCGGAGATTCCTTTGGTTGTCTGTCATGAAGGTAAAATAGGTCAGGTATTTCTTAATCTGTTGGTTAATGCCGCCCATGCAATTCATGGGCATGGATTAATACGCCTAAGTACTGGGCAGGCGGGTCATAAGGTGTGGATTGAGGTTGCTGATAATGGCTGTGGCATCTCGTCGGATTATTTGCCTAACATATTCGATCCCTTTTTTACGACCAAGGACATTGGTAAAGGTACGGGGCTGGGTTTGCATGTAGTTAAGACCGCAGTGGAGATGCATGGCGGTGAGATTTCTGTTAACAGCAAAGAAGGGTGTGGAGCGATATTTAGAATTTGTCTACCGATAGCAGGAGTAACTCGATAATAACAGTATCCGGAGTTTTTGAATTACACCGCGATACAGATTAAATATAACTAATGACAGTGTGAGAATTATCACTATTAGCACTGTTGTATAGTCCGTAAATTTGGTCGCCAGTTCTAACTGGTGGTGCTAGAAGGCACTGATAATATTGACCAAAATCACTAGGGAGGTGGCTACTACACATGAATAATAATCAACCTACGATACTGTTGGTGGATGATGATAAGCCAGTGCTTTCATCTCTGATACGCTGTCTAGCACGCCTAGAAGTGAACTTAGTCGACTTCACCTGCCCGCAGCGAGCATTAGAATATGCAACTAATAATCGCCCCGATCTGGTGATTTCGGATCAGCGTATGCCGTTGATGACGGGTAGCGAAATGCTCGCCAAAATAAAGGCGCTATGGCCGGATGTACAAACCATTATCCTCAGTGGCTACAGCGATATTAATTCCTTTAGCGATGCGATAGATCGGCGTATTATCGACCGCTTTATCAGCAAGCCTTGGGATAATAATGAGTTACGTATGATTGCCAGTGCTGCGCTTCGCGAGCAGGGATTATTTGGCATTAGCGCTGAAATGAAGTCATCTCAGGCTACAGACTTCCACGGTATGATAAGTATCAATCCAGCGATGTATCGTTTGTTCGAGCGTATTACCAAGTCGGCGAGAGCCAATATACCTATTTTTATTTCCGGTGAGACGGGCACTGGTAAAGAGTTGGTTGCCCGAGCCTGCCATGCCGAGAGCCCCCGAAAGTCACAGCCGTTTATTGCGGTTAACTGTGCCAACTTTAATGAACATCTGATTGAGTCACAGCTATTTGGCCATAAGAAAGGCGCCTTTACTGGCGCCACGGCGGAGCATCATGGGCTTTTTGCCGCGTGCCAGCAAGGCACGCTATTTCTTGATGAGGTGACCACATTGCCGCTACCGATGCAGGCGAAGCTGCTGCGGGTTATTCAGGAGCGTGAATTCTCACCGGTTGGAAGCCATCAGACCTATCCCTTCGCCGCACAGCTACTGACCGCTTCGTCTACAACTTTAGCCGAAGCGGTCGAGCGAGGTCAGTTTCGTGAGGACCTCTATTATAGGCTTAACGTTATTCCCATCACATTGCCTTTGCTGCGGGATCGTGGAGAGGATGTGGTGGTTATGGCTGAGCACTTTTTACAGGTCTTTGCGCGACTTGAGCAGAAGAGTTTTCAAGGCTTTAATGGGTCTGCCAAGCTATTTTTACGCCAGTATCATTGGCCAGGGAATGTCCGTCAGTTAGAAAACCTAATCCACAACATCGTGGTAATGACTGATCACAAAATTATTGATAGTGGGCCACTTCAATCGGCGTTAGAGGGCGACGTCAGTAGGCCTAAAATGAACGCTTCAATGACTGAAAAAATGGTCTCTCAACCATCAGATGCATCGCCAATGACCCAAGTAAGGCCTCTGTGGCAGGTCGAGAAAAGTTCTATTGAAGATGCTATTAGCCTGTGTGGCGGTAATGTACCTAGGGCAGCTGCGCTGCTGGAGGTAAGCCCATCCACAATTTATCGCAAACAAAAGCACTGGTGAGCTGTCCCAGTCGAGTCATTGATAGCGGTTTGATGAAGAGCAGTTTGCATTTTACAACACCGATGTGCGTTGCATTCTGCAACATCTGTATTTGTATGATAATTATAACTATCCAAAATACTACGTAAGTGACTGATATTAATGAAATAAAAGATCCCAAATGGCAGTTGGCACGGAGTTTGCGATGATCTAAAGCATAGGTGATGTCATTGCGACCCACCAACCACGGCTGCCATGCCATAGGGAGATACAATGTTAAATGAAAATGGAATAGATTCGTCAGTGGACCTTAGCGAGATGGAGCGGCTCAGTAACCTTAATGTTCCTGATGCTGCTCAACAAAATGTTTGGGCGCCTAAACAGGAGTTGAATATCAACCCATTGCCCGCGGCCAATGATAGTGACTTACGTTTTACTCTTGATTTTTTTCAGAGTCCAAGTCAGTTGCCGGCTACTGAGATCGCAGTAAAGCCAACTATTAGCGTCCTTGGCCTAGGTTATGTCGGTGCTGTGTCTGCCGCCTGTTTTTGCGATCGCGGCCATTCGGTGATTGGTGTGGATCCAGATGTTGTGAGGGTAGATACTCTAAACCGCGGCGAATCCCCGATCGTTGAAGAGGGGCTGGCTGAACTGCTCGGACAGGCCCGTCAGATCGGTCGCCTTGAAGCTATCTGTGATACCCATTCTGCGGTGATCGAGTCAGACATTACTCTAGTCTGCGTAGGCACGCCTACCGGCCCCACCGGTGAATGCGACCTAAAGTACTTGCGCATGGCTTCCGAGCAGATTGGCGGCGCCTTGGGCCTAAAGCAAGACTATCATCTTGTGGCTTTTCGCAGCACCGTGCCACCCAAAACAACCCGTGAGGTGTTGATTCCAATTTTGGAAGCAACTTCGGGAAAGCGTTGCGGTAAAGACTTTGGGGTTTGTTTTAATCCCGAGTTTTTACGCGAGAGTACTGCCATCAGTGATTTCTACGAGCCGCCAAAAACAGTGATTGGCGCGGTTGATCAACGTAGTGCAGCAGCGCTCGCTCAGCTTTATAAAGGCCTACCTGGAGAGTTAATTGAAACCAGTATTGAGGCAGCCGAGTTTGTAAAGTACATAGACAATACTTGGCATGGACTGAAAGTCGGTTTTGGTAATGAAGTGGGGCGTCTGTGCAAAATGGTTGGTGTGGACAGCCATCAGGTGATGGATATATTTGTTAAAGACACCAAGCTAAATTTATCCCCTTATTACCTTAGGCCCGGGTTCGCCTTTGGCGGCTCCTGTCTGCCTAAAGACACCCGCGGCATTATGCATTTAGCGGCAGCTAACGCGGTCAGTACGCCGTTGATCGACAGTATCATCCATTCCAATGACAAGCATATAGAACATACTCTGGCGCTGATTGCTGAGCACAGAGTAAAACGCATCGGCATTGTTGGCCTGACCTTTAAAGCACATACCGATGACTTGCGCGAGAGCCCACTATTAGAGTTAGCTAGGCAGCTGCACGATCAAGGTCATGTCGTTAGTTACTTTGACCCTAACGCTTCCTCTGCAGACCTATTGAGAATGGGCATGGATAAACACACCAGCCATTCTGGCTGTACGAATATCGATCAGCTTGTTGGATCAGTCGATCTTCTGGTGGTTGGCCACAATACCGATTACGGCCGCGAGGCAGCTCAGGCCGCCAAGCGCTTTATGCCGGTGATTGATTTAGTGGGTTTAGGGAATTCGTTCAAGTATGCCAAAAACTGTGAGGGTGTCTGTTGGTAGATTGGGCTTCTGTTGTTAATGATAAAACTGAAACATGTTCAGTATTCAGTGTTACGTACTAAAGGAATCTTGAATTGATGGAATGTTATTCACAGGGGTAGTTCCAGTGAAGTCCAGCCTGACTAAAGATGCAGCGCGATAAAATATAAGGAAGTGAGAACAGATATGGATATTCAAAAACAAAAAACCGGCACCCAGTCACTCATGGCTGATGTTGTACCAGTGATTCTCTCCGGTGGCTCCGGCACACGCCTGTGGCCAAAGTCGCGGAAAAAATTTCCCAAGCAGCTACTCAAACTGAACGGCGCCAAGTCGATGATTCAGCGGACTGTGGAACGTGTCCCCGATCTACAAAACCCCATTGTGGTATGCAACGAAGAACAGCGCTTTATGATTGCTAAACAACTGCAGGAAGTTGACTGCCGTGGCACCATGATTGTCGAACCCTGTTCGCGAAACACTGCTCCAGCTATAGCAATTGCTGCGCTGCAGGCGATATCTCAGGGCGGCGATCCACTCTTGCTGGTCCAGCCTGCCGATCATCTGATCGGTGATCAAGAGGCATTTCAGACTGCATTAGACGCGGCGTTACTACTCGCCGACGCAGACAAAATAGTAACCTTTGGCGTACCGCCGGCAGTCGCGGATACCGGCTTCGGTTATATCAAGGTCGCGGCTGGGTATGGTAACTCAGGCTCTGAGGAAGGGGAGAAAATAGAGCGCTTTGTAGAGAAACCTGATCTGGCAACCGCAAACAAATATTTAAGGAGTGGCGATTACTTTTGGAATAGCGGCATGTTTTTATTTAAAGCCAGCGTCTATTTAAGTGAGCTTCAAAACCACCACCCTGACATGTTCGCTCAGTGCCAAAATGCCTATAGATCGTCTGTGCTGCAAGCTGGTGTTATCTGTTTGCCTGAGCCAATATTTGCACTCTGTCCGAATGACTCTATCGACTATGCGATTATGGAGAAAACTGATCTTGCGTGGCTGGTGCCACTAAACACCAGTTGGAAGGATCTAGGTAACTGGTCGGCGATGTGGGAATCGGCGGAAAAGGATTCCGAGGGTAACGTGCAGTGGGGTGATGTCTTGGCCGAGGATTGTGATAATAGTTTCTTTCAAAGTGATGGCCGTTTAATTGCCGCAATCGGGGTAAAGGATCTGATTGTTGTGGACACTAAAGATGCTATTTTGGTGGCAGATAAAAGCCGTGTGCAAGAGGTAAAAAGTCTGGTTGCAAGGCTCGAGCAGCAGGGGAGAACTGAGCACCTTTCGCACCGCGAAGTTATGCGCCCATGGGGCAGCTATGACTCTATAGGTCAGGGTCATCGCTTTCAGGTCAAATTAATCAAGGTTAGCCCCGGTGAGAGTCTGTCACTGCAAATGCATCATTATCGCGCCGAACACTGGATCGTGGTTAGTGGGACCGCCTTAGTAGAGCGTGATGGTGAAGAGCAGCTGGTGTCAGAAAATGAATCCGTGTATATCCAAATTGGCCAGCGCCATCGCCTGACTAACCCCGGATGTTTACCGTTACAGCTAATTGAGGTTCAGAGCGGCTGCTATTTAGGCGAGGATGACATTGTCCGCTACAGCGACAATTACAACCGCATAGAACAAGTGACCGCTTAAATAAAGCGATACAAAAGAGCCGCCAGCATGCAAGGAAGTATCTTATGAAAGGATTACTATTCACCTCGTTTTTACACCTGGTTGAAACAGAGTACGGGCTAGAGATGGTCGACGAAGTAATTGCCGACGCCGCACCTAAAAGCGGAGGTATTTATACGACTGTCGGCAATTACGATCATAACGAATTGATTGCAATGATTGCCGTGCTGAGTAAAAAGATTAATCTCTCGGTGGCACACCTTAATAAAACCTTTGGTGTCTATCTTTTTGCCGAGCTAATAGCCGCATACCCTCAGTGGATCACCGACCTAAATTCATCTTTTTCGCTGCTGTGTAAGGTCGATGGCTATATTCATGGGGAAGTTAAAAAGCTTTATCCAGATGCCTCTCCTCCGTCAGTTAAATGTACCCAGTACAGCGAGACACGCATGGAGATGATATATCAGTCTCCACGCTGCATGGGGGATGTCGCTGAGGGTTTGATATTGGGTTGTGCAGCGTACTACCAAGAAAAAATAACTGTCTGTCGGGAATCCATGGGTGATAGTCACGGATCTTCTGAGCGTTTCTTGTTGACGCTAGCGCCGTCAATAAATAGAGCGGCGGTAGAGGCATAAAAACCCTCCGAGTTCTCTTTAGTAATTGATCTTATTTACTAAGGCCATTCCACTAAATACTTAATAGGCTCATACAGAAAATTGTGCGGGTTTTGTGCATGAGCTTCATCAGTAACTGTCGAAATAGGTTGGTATATTTAGCCTATTTCGGCACCAGATTTGGCAACCTATCATCGGCCTAGAGCAAGCCTGCTTTTAATGCACCCCAGCCTATTCCACCATTATCGTTTACTGTACTTCAAGAAATAGGCCTGCATATCGCGCTTGATTTCAGGGCCGTAGAGATACAGGCCTATGATGTTGGGAATGGAGATTAAAAACACCATTGCATCGGAAAAATCTAACACCGCCGACAGCTGAATCATACAGCCGATTGCCACAAAGCCGCAGAATATGGTTTTAAATAATAGCTGGGTCATGGCGCCTTCGCCAAACAAATAGGTCCAGCCTTTAAGCCCATAATAAGACCAGGCAATGGTTGTTGAAAATGCGAAGAGGAGGGCGGCTACAGCTATTACATAGGGTGCCCAACTTACATGGTGGGCAAATGCTGCAGAGGTTAATGCAATGCCTTCCAGCCCACGGCCATCGTCTAACAGACCATTGGGGATCGCCGTGGTGACGATCACTAACGAGGTTAATGTGCAGATCACCATGGAATCAATAAAGGGTTCGAGTAGCGATACCAATCCTTCGGTTACCGGCTCATCGGTCATTACCGCAGAATGGGCAATTGAGGCCGAACCAATGCCGGCTTCGTTTGAAAATAAGGCACGCTGAAAGCCAATAATAATAGCGCCGACCATGCCGCCCTGTGCACTGGTCCAGGTAAAAGCGCTTTTGACAATCAAGGCGATAGCCCCTAAAAGGTGCTCTGCGCTCATAGCGATAATAACTACTGCAGAGACCATATAAAGTACTGCCATAAAGGGCACAATACGCGAAGCGGTGGTGGCTATAGAGCGTATGCCACCCAATATAACCAGAGCAACAGTGCCCGCCATTAGCAGGCCAAATAACCAGCCACGACCATAGAAGAAGCTATTTTCGCCGCCAGTAATGCCCAGTACCTGCACATAGGCCTGGTTGGACTGGAACATATTGCCAATACCCAGACAGCCAATCACTAGGGCTGCTGCATAGAAACAGCCCAGAAACTTGCCGGTTTTGGGCCAGTTACGATCGAGGAAATAGCGCTCTAAGTAATACATGGGGCCGCCAGATACCGAACCGTCGGCGTTAATGCGACGGTACTTAACACCCAGTGTACATTCGACAAACTTGGTAGCCATTGCTAAGAAGCCTGCCATAAACAGCCAGAAAGCTGCACCTGGGCCGCCGATGGTAATCGCAACAGCGACACCACCGATATTACTGACGCCGACAGTGCCAGATATAGCCGTGGATAGGGCGTTAAAGTGGGAAATCTCACCGGGCTTTTTACTGCCGCCAGCCTGTGAACCGCGAAGGATTCCGATGGCATGACTAAAGCCGCGGAAGTTAATTAGACGTAAATAAGAGGT
>DDDD01000118.1:11457-31882 GCA_002335945.1 Porticoccaceae bacterium UBA1989 | reverse complement strand
TTTGCAGGCTTCTAATATAGAGCAGGTGACCGCTTGGCGCAGCGGACAGATAATGTTTGATAGAGCTTCGGTTACAGAGGCGGTGGCTATTCTCAATCGCTACCTCGAACACAAAATTCTGGTTGCCGAGAATACTGTATCAAAACATAGAATTTCGGGTGTTTTTTCTTCTCGTGAACAGGGTGAAACTCTCTCCGCAGTGGCTCAGGCCTTTGATCTTACTCTGGTATTAGAAGAGAAAAATTGGCTATTGTCTCAGTCCAATCCATAAGGTTTAATGGCTCTACACTATTGATGAGCGGCGTAGAGCCAAGCGTCTATGGCTTTAGGAAAGGATGCGACAAAGGACTCAGGAATCTGTCCGGCGAAAACCCCCAAGACTAGTCGTCCATTCTGGCGACGACTAGATATCGTATTTTTATGTGTGCTTTCTGTATGGTTTGCTCAAGCCCGCGCCATAGTCACCGACGTCTACCCCATAGATTTACCCGCGGGTAGCTTGCATCAGGCTTTCATTAAACTGGGTCAGCAGACCCAGGCCTCAGTTGTTTTTCCCACTACCATCGCCGATGATCTGAATAGTCCTCAGGTCCAGGGGGACTTCACTGTGCTTCAAGCGCTACAGCAATTAATTGCCGAAAGGGATCTGGAGTACCGCGTAGTGGGGCCAGATACTTTGGTAGTACTGCCTCGCTGTCATGCTGCCAGAGACTGCAGTGCCATGCCCAATCAGCTTGGATTATCAGCCAAGCAGTACCCGATGATCGAAGAGCTCTTTATTCGCGGTAGGCCAGTGACCGGTTCGCGGTTTAAACAGCTGGATGCCAATGCTTTTACCCCGGTTGAGATTATCACCGCCGCTGAAATTCGATTGACTGGCGCCCAAACCATGTCGGAACTGATGCGACGGTTGCCAGAAGTCTCCGGTAATTCTGCCAGTACCGCACTGAGTAATGGAGGTAATGGCACCGCGAGTGTCACCCTGCGTGGATTGCCCGCCAGCAATACGCTGGTATTAATTAATGGCCAGCGCACTGCAAACAATGCCATTAATGGAAGTTCTGTAGATCTAAATACAATTCCATTGGCGGCGGTTAACCGGATAGAAATTCTTAAAGACAGTGGCTCTTCTCTGTACGGTTCAGATGCCATCGCCGGTGTCGTTAATGTGATTATGAAAAAACGTTTTGACGGCGCGCTAATCAATGGGTTTTATGGTGTTGCCAGCGAAGGTGATAATAAAACTCGTCGCTATGATTTTGTGGGTGGTTTTAATTTTGATCAGCTTGGGTTAATGGTCGCCGCCTCTCATTATAAGCAGGGCGGGGTTTTAAGTCGCGATCGAGAACTCTCGGCATCGGCCGACGGCCGTTCTCGAGATGGCATTGATAGGCGCTCCAGTGCTACGCCCAATGCCCGCATTAACGTTAATGGTAATGTTTTGGTACTGGCCACAGATAACCTAGCGGGAACTTCCCCGGCAGATTTTCGTGAGGCGAGCAATGAGGATTTATTTGATGCCCAGCAGTTCAGTTCATCGCTGATTCCTGCTGAGCGAAATTCCATTTATATCGCCGGTGAGCTTAAAAACCTGGGGGCACTAGATGGCGCGTTTGATCTTACCTATGTTGATAGCAGCACCTTGATTACCTTTGCGCCGGCCTCGGTTTTTACCGCTTTTAACGATAGCCCGATTAATCTTTCCGCCAATAATCCCTTCAACCCCTTTGGGCAAGATATCGCGGATGTGCGCATTCGCTTACTGGGTCTTGGTCCGCGCTTACAGGCCAATGATGCACAAACTGTGCGCGCCAATGGACGACTGATGGGTAACCTTCGTGATGGGGAATGGCAGCTGAGTGTTAATTGGAGTCGCACTGATGCTCAAGAACATTGGCAGAATCTGGCAGATCTACAGAATATTGCGCGGGGTTTAGGCCCAGAGGCTAGCTGCATTGATGACTGCGTTCCACTCAACTTTTTTGCTCCGGCGGCATCTATGGGCGAAGACCAGCTAGATTTTATTAAAGCGGGTGCAAGCAATCGCGGCGAGTCTGAGCTGATATCGGTCAATCTGGATTTCTCTCAGCTAGTGGATATTTTGCCGGCGGGCGAGGTTGAATTTGCCTCCGGTTTAGAATTTCGGCATGAGACATTACATACGATGACTGATCTAAGACTGGCCAACAATCAGTTGATCGGCGGTGACTTTGCCAGTAGCCGTGGCCGTCGCGACAGTACTGATCTGTATCTCGAGTCGCTGTTACCTTTGGCTAAAGGGGCGCCGGGTATGTACCGTCTCGAGGCCAATCTATCTTTTCGCATGACCCACTCAAATAGTTTTGGTGTGCGAGCCAATCCTAAATTGGCCCTGCGTTATCGCCCAGTGCAAGACCTTATGTTCCGCGCCAGTCTGTCAACCGGTTTTCGTTCGCCATCCCTGACTGAGTTACATCAGGCCGACAGTCAGGCCCAGGGGTTTTACATTGATCCCTGCTCGGCGGCGACCAGCATCGATGATTTACCGGGTTGTCAGGCAGTTACCGATCCACTGCGCAATCAGTTTATTCGCATGACCGGCGGTAACAAAAACCTGCGCCCCGAAAAATCAAAAAACGTTTCTATAGGTTTTATGTTCACCCCCGCTGGTCTGGAAGATTTCACCTTGGGATTAGATTTTTACAGCATCCAAGTGGATGATGTCATTGGCGCTAGTGGCCAATTTTTTCTGGAGCAAAATGCAGAATTTGAATTTTTTTCGAACCGGGTAATGCGCGGAGCCGACGGTGAGTTAATCGCTGTAGTAGCCAGTAATGAAAATCTTGGCTCCCGTAAAATTCGTGGCCTTGATGTGGATATTTCATGGCGTCTGTTTATTGCAAAGTGGGGAACCCTTGGGGTGAATTTAGGCGGGGCCTATATCGATTCCTACCGATTCCAACTTGAGGTCGACAGTGCCGAGGTAGATCTGGCGGGCACCTTTAGAGATGCAGCCTTCGAGGGTAGTGGTTCCATTCCTCAGTGGAAATCAAATCTTAACTTGTTTTGGCAGTTTGGACGCTGGGAATTTGGCTTGTCGTCTTCTCATGTATCCAGTGTGACTGAACAAATTGTTTCACAGAACCGTTCCCGAGAAGCTGGCGCCTGGTCCCGAGAAGATGTGCAGCTGAGTTATCATTTTAATTCTGGAGAGTCGCTAATGACTCTGGGAATTGAAAATTTACTCGACGAACAGCCACCGTTTTTAGGGTCTGCATTGAATGATAATTTTGATGTGAGAGGTCAGGATTTAAGCGGAAGATTTCTCTATGCACGACTGAGCCATCGGCTTTAAGCGATTGGAATGAGGGGAATACAATTAGGATTTTGGGCATCAAACTAGCAGTGACTTGATGCCCGAATGGCTATTACTCGTCGGTCGAGAGAGAAATATCGTACACACCAGCTTCGCGAGCCTGGTCAGAGATCTTCACAAACATCTCAGTTTTGGCTTTTGGATGCGAGCTAATAACAACTTTAGCTTCTGGCTTCTCAGCATGCATTCTCTCAACGTTTGCGCGGACGGCACGAATATCGATGCGTCTGCCCTCAAGCGTTAATTCATTACTCTCCGAGATACGGAACACAATGTTAGTGTTCTCGGAATCTGGCGGTGGCTGGTCTGACGTCGGTGGACGACTAACGCTGATGCCTGACTCGTTAACGAATGAAGCAGTTACAATAAAGAAAATAAGCATGATAAATACAACATCCAGCATGGGTGTCATATCAATTGCCGATTCATCTTCTTCTTTACGTCTTTTACCTAGCGCCATGTTCAGCCGTACCTTTACTCAAAACAAGTCAATCAATGGAGCAGGCATTCTACTGATTTTTTTACAAAATACTAGTAGACCTACCTCCTAGTGTCGCTGTGCGATATATTACCCTGCCAGCCCTGCAAACAGTGTGCCAGAAATGGCGGCTATTGAACAAACAAAACCGCAACAATTGAGCCTTTATGCCCGAATTACCTGAAGTAGAGACCACCTTGCGAGGCATTGAGCCCTGGATCGCGAACCAAATTATTGATCGGGTGACTGTGCGTCAGGGCTCTTTACGTTGGCCTGTGACCCCCGATATGGCAGACATTGTTCAGGGTCAGATGGTAGTTGCGGTGACCCGGCGCGCCAAATACCTGATTATTCAGCTTGAGCATGGTTCGATGTTAGTACACCTTGGCATGAGTGGCAGTTTGCGGTTGACTGATCGGGCGCTGGAATGGCGTAAACATGATCATATTGAAATGCAGCTGAGTAATGGCTCCACATTGAGATATCACGACCCGCGGCGCTTCGGCTGCTGGCTTTGGTCTGGGGGCGATCACAGTCAGCTTGCCCGATTGGGGCCGGAACCACTGTCGGAGGACTTTGGTGTCGAGCGTCTTTTTGGTCTATCACGGAACCGTAAAATAGCCATTAAGCCCTTTATTATGGATAACCATGTGGTGGTGGGCGTGGGCAATATTTATGCGTCAGAAGCCTTGTTTCGCAGTGGCATTCGGCCAGATCGAGCGGCAGGACAGGTGTCTAGCAAGCGCTATCAGGTGCTTACTGGGCATATTAAAGAGGTACTAGCAGCTGCGATAGAGCAGGGCGGGACGACACTGCGGGATTTTGTGAATGGCAATGGTGAGCCGGGATACTTTCAGCAAAGATTAGATGTTTACGGCAGAGGGGGTTTGCTGTGCAATCAATGTGAGGGCATATTAAAGGAGATTAAACTGGGCCAGCGCAGCTCGGTTTTTTGCCCGAGCTGTCAGCGTTAAGGTTATGCACCCTAAAAAATTCAGGGCTCTAAGTTAAGGGCTCAGGGCTCTAAGTTAAGGGCTCTAACCACTCCTTAATCTTTCTTAAATTTCTCGGTCAAGGCTGCGACCACGTTCGCGGGGACAAAGTTAGACACATCGCCATTCAGGTAAGATATCTCCCTGACCAGTGAAGATGAGATATAAGAGAATCGCTCGGCTGGCGTGAGGAAAATACTCTCAACATCCGGGGCCAGTGCGCGGTTCATGTTGGCCAGCTGAAATTCATACTCAAAGTCAGATACTGCACGCAGGCCACGCATAATGGCATCGCCCTTACAGTCTTTAACAAAGTTAACTAGCAGGTAATCAAAGCCAATAATTTCAATATTAGGCACATGGGCCAATGCGTCTGTGGCTAGCTGGATACGTTCATCAACCGTAAACAGTGGGCCTTTACGTGGGCTACTGGCGATGCCGATAATGATTTTCCCGAACAGCTTAGAGGCGCGCTCGACGAGGTCGATATGACCGTTAGTAATAGGATCAAAGGTGCCGGGGTAGACAATAGTCTTCATTCTCAGGGTCCGTAGGCAGGTGAAGTTGGGCGCATAGTACTTAAATTATGCCTTGGGCTCAATGCGAGAATAGAGACAGTAGCGAACCTCACCGCTAACCTTATCTCGGAGCATCTGCCAGTTGTCAGGAGGGATAAAGCTGTTGTCCGCGGATGCCATTTCGCAATAGATCAAGGCATCAGGGGCCAGCCAGCCACTGTTGTTCAACAATGCACAGGCTTTGTTTAGCATTCCGGCAGCAAAAGGCGGGTCGACAAAGGCCAGGTTATAGGGCTCTGAAGGAGGGCTCTGCTGCAAGTAATTAAGACTATCAGCCTGAATGATGTCGAGGTTTTCAGCTTGGAGGCTGGCAGCAGTTTCCCGTAGTTGCCTAATGGCGCCACCCTGCTGTTCTAGTGCAGTGCACTGGGCCGCTCCCCGAGAGAGAGCCTCAAAGGCGAGGGCGCCGGATCCTGCAAAGACGTCAATGCAGCGAGCGCCATCAATCTGTGCCGTAAGCCAGTTAAATGCTGTCTCGCGAATACGATCTCCGGTGGGACGTAAGCCTTCAGCGGGCTGAAAGACGATAACACGACTGCGCCACTTGCCAGCAATAATTCTCAGCCGGTGGGCTGGCTGGCTAGGTGTTTTTTTCTTGGGCAAATAGATGCTCCTCGAGGGTGACTTTTAAGCACTTTTTTCAGTGTAAATGGTAGGATACACTAGATTTTAAAAACCGTAGACTATGAGCCTCAATGGATTCTCAGCCAACTGATCGCCCACAAGCCGAAGCCAAGAAAAAATCTTTTCTGGATAGGTTTCGACGCAGCCCCGAACCTGCCCTTGATGTACCTGCCTTTGACGCACCGTCTATCGATGCACCTATTTCTGATGTCCCCGCACCGGCAGTAACAGGCAAGGAATCACAAAAACCTAGCTTTACTCAGCGCATGCGCAATGCCCTGTCGCGCACTGGCGAAGGAATTGGCAGTCTGTTTCTGGGTGGCAAGACCATCGATGAAGGCCTGTTAGAAGAACTTGAGACTCTGCTACTCATGGCCGATGTTGGTATCGAGGCAACCAGCAAGATACTGGCCCAGCTCACCGAGCGTCTAAACCGCAAAGAACTTAAAGACAGCACCGCATTGCAATCGGCCCTCCATGAGATATTGCTCGCCAGGCTGCAACCCTGTGAACAGCCCATGTCGCTGGAAACTGTGACAGCGCCCTATGTGATTTTAGTGATTGGGGTAAATGGCGTGGGAAAAACGACCACCATTGGTAAGCTAGCCAGTCGCCTGCAACAGCAGGGTAAATCTGTGATGCTAGCTGCCGGTGATACCTTTAGAGCCGCCGCGGTTGAACAGTTGCAAGTTTGGGGTGAGCGCAATCAGGTGCCGGTGATTGCTCAGCACACCGGTGCTGACAGTGCCTCGGTTATCTTTGATGGTATTCAGGCGGCTAAATCCAGAGGCGTTGATGTGATTATTGCCGACACCGCCGGGCGACTGCATAACAAAAGCAACCTGATGGAAGAGCTTAAAAAAGTAAAACGTGTGGCTGGCAAGCTCGATGAAAGCGCTCCCCATGAGGTGCTGCTGGTGTTGGATGCGGGTACTGGCCAGAATGCCGTGGCGCAGATGGCGGAGTTTAATCAGGTGGTTGGAGTTACTGGTATTGCCCTGACCAAATTAGATGGTACTGCTAAGGGCGGTGTTATTTTTGCGCTGGCTGATAAGTTTTCAGTGCCGATTCGGTATATAGGTGTGGGAGAGGCTGTGGACGATTTGCAGCCATTTGTGGCAAGCGACTTTGTCGACGCGTTACTGAGTTCAGGAATGACTGACCATGCTGAGTAATCTTGCCAGTAAAAAAGAGGCTAAAAACGCGTGATTTGTTTTGATAATCTCAGTAAGCGTTACCCCGGAGGCTTTGAAGCGCTGCGCAATGTCAGCTTTAAAATGGAAGCGGGAGAGATGGCGTTTCTCACCGGCCATTCAGGTGCCGGCAAAAGTACCTTGCTCAAATTATTAATGTTGATGGAGCGCCCGACCTCGGGAAACCTGCTGATCAATGGTAAAAATCTCAATCGCCTGTCAAACTCTCAGATTCCTATGTATCGCCGTCAGGTGGGGGTGGTTTTCCAGAATCACCAGCTGCTGTTAGATCGCACGGTTTTTGACAATGTAGCTTTGCCACTCCAAGTGTCCGGCTATCCGGCTAAGGAAATTGGCCGTCGTGTCCGAGCAGCATTGGACGGCGTAGGTCTGCTTGATAAAGAACAGCAAAAACCCATGGCGCTCTCGGGTGGAGAGCAGCAGCGGGTGGGCATTGCCAGAGCCGTGGTGCACAAACCGCGCATTCTGCTGGCGGATGAGCCTACAGGTAACCTAGACCCCCAGCTGTCCACAGAGATCATGGCGCTGTTTCGCCGCTTTCAGAGTGTAGGCGTCACCGTCCTGATCGCCACCCACGACATAAGTTTGATCAACCGTATGCAGCTGCGCATTATGCGCCTCGAAGATGGTGAGCTAACGGATGATGGAGGCGGTTATGGCGGCTACTGATAATAGTCGCGGTGCTATTGGGCAGAAGCTCAGTTTTGCTCATCGCTGGCGTGGCTATAAGGCTCACCACCGGGAAACATTGAGTGCGAGCCTCGTAAAAATGCTCCATGAGCCCATGCAGACCGTGCTCACCGTTATGGTGATTGCCATTGCACTGGCCTTACCCGCGTCACTCTACGTCACCGTGGACAATGTCCAGCAGCTAGGCAGTAACTTTGATTCCTCGGCGCAGATTACTGTGTTTGTTAACAAAGGGGCTAAACCTGAGGCGATAGAAAGCCTTGAGAAAAAGCTCAACGGGATGACTGGTGTTACCTCCGTTGAATATATTTCGGCACAGCAGGCACTGTTAGAATTTAAAGCGCTATCTGGTTTTGGCTCTGCGCTGCGTTATCTCGAAGATAATCCGCTACCGGCGGTCTTTTTAGTGCAGCCGATGATGGAAGGGGAGGTTGATCTCGTCCAGGCGCAACAAATAATTACCGCTATTACCGCTCTCCCTGTGGTAGACGACGTGCAGATTGATATGGCTTGGCTGCAGCGTCTGTATTCACTGATCGAGATGGGCCATAAAATCGTATTAGCCTTAGGTATTACGCTGGGGATCGGTGTGTTGTTGGTAATAGGTAATACGATTCGCCTGGCGATTGAGAGCCGTCGCAATGAGATTATTGTGGTCAAGTTGGTGGGTGGCACCAACGCCTATGTGCGCAGACCTTTTCTCTATACCGGCCTACTACTGGGCCTATTTGGCGCCCTGATAGCCTCAATAATGCTATTTAGCTGCTTGATGTGGATCAGTAGTTCGGTTGAAAACCTCGCCAGTCTCTATCAGAGTCAATACAGATTGCAGGGTTTAGGTATTACAGGGTTCTTATCGCTGATGCTAATCGGCGGCGTGTTTGGCTTGGGGGGTGCTTGGATTGCAGTCAGCAGGCACCTGCGAGATATCGAACCCAGATAGGATTGCTGTGCTTTGGGACCTAAAAATACCCAGCCTAGGGAACTAACAGAGCCCCTAGGTACTCTAGTAACCAGTATTTGTTTAATGCTAGAATTGTCGACCGAGAATTAAAGAGTAAATCATGAACAAAGCCCTTCAAGCTATGGATTGGATGACACCAGGCGCTAACCTGAATGCTTATATTCAGGGCACAGCCACGGTGCCGATTTTATCTATTGAAGAAGAGAGATCCTTAGGTGAAGCCCTGTATTACGAAGAAGATCTCGATGCAGCACGTCGTCTGGTAATGTCTCATCTGCGTTTTGTTGTTCATATTGCTCGTTCTTACAGCGGTTATGGCCTGCCACTGGCTGACCTGATTCAAGAGGGCAATGTTGGCCTGATGAAGGCGGTAAGACGCTTTAATCCTGAGAAGGGCGTACGTGTAGTCTCTTTTGCAGTCCATTGGATCAAAGCTGAAATACATGAATTTATTCTTCGCAACTGGCGCATAGTCAAAGTTGCGACGACCAAAGCGCAACGGAAATTATTCTTCAATCTGCGCAGTGCGAAAAAAGAATTACAGTGGTTGACCGCCGATGAAGCCAACGCGGTTGCCGATGATTTGGGCGTTGAGCTCAAAGACGTCAAGGAAATGGAAATGCGTCTCTATGCCCGAGATGCCGCTTTCGATGCCCCGGCAGATGAAGATGAAGACAGCGCGCAGTACGCACCGGTGTTCTTTCTCAATGATAAAAATGCAGACCCAGCAGAGCAGGTCGAAAAAGACGATTACGAAGGCGATAATAACTATCGCCTGGCCGAGGCGGTTAAAAGCCTCGACGAGCGCAGCCAGGATATTCTGCAGCGCCGTTGGTTAGAAGATAAAAAAGCCACCTTGCATCAGCTAGCTGATGAATATGGTGTTTCTGCTGAGCGTATTCGCCAGTTAGAAAAAAACGCCATGAAAAAAGTTCGCGTATTAATGGAAGCCTAATTAACTAACTGAACCCAATAAGCCGCGTCGTCAAACGCGGCTTTTTTATTGCTATGAATAAAACAGTTTGGATCAAAATTATCGCCCTCAGCGGCGCGCTGTCTGTCGCCTTGGGTGCCTTTGCCGCCCACGGTCTGGATGGCATCCTATCGCCTAGGTATATGGATACCTTTCGCACCGCTGTGCTTTATCAATTTCTTCACAGCCTTGCCCTTCTTGGCATTATCTGTCTCCCCGAACAGCTGTTGCACAGCCGTAGACAGGAATGGGTGGCGCGGAGCTTTTTGCTGGGTATTATTTTATTTTCTGGATCTCTCTACGCGCTGGTAGTTACCGGTATTAGCGCCCTGGGCATCATCACGCCACTGGGGGGCACCGCCTTTATCATTGGCTGGGGACTTCTCTTTTTCTCGGTAAAACCACAAGACTAAATCATGGATATAAGACCGGAATACCGCAAAAAATCAATTCGCAGCTATGTGGTCCGTGCAGGACGCATGACTGATGGCCAGCGCAATGCCTTCGACACGAGCTGGCCAGCCTACGGATTGAAGTTGGCGGATGGTGCCATTGATACCGATGCGGTATTTGGCCGCACTGGGCCCAAGGTACTGGAAATCGGTTTTGGCATGGGCGACTCATTGTTACAGATGGCCGCCGCGGAACCCGAGACAGATTTTATTGGTATCGAGGTTCATCCCCCTGGTGTTGGCACCCTTATGAATACGGCCAAGGCTGAGGGGATATCCAATCTGCGCATATATCTGGCGGATGCCAATGATGTGCTAGAGGAATGTTTTGCGTCCCAGAGTATTGATCGTCTGCAGCTTTACTTCCCGGATCCCTGGCACAAGAAAAAGCACAATAAACGCCGTATTGTGCAGCCACAGTTTGTACAGCTAGTCAGGGAAAAATTACGTCCCGGCGGCGTATTACACATGGCTACTGACTGGGAGCACTATGCCGAGCAAATGCTCGAAACCCTAGATGCCGCTGAGGGATTTGAAAATATTGCCGGTATCGGGCAGTATTCTTCACGGCCGGATTATCGTCCTATGACGAAATTTGAAAAACGTGGCGAACGTCTGGGTCATGGGGTCTGGGATTTGATTTATAAAAAATTAGACTAACCCTCTGTCTAAAAGGTACTAGTACGTAGTAGTCGACAATAGGCACCTATAAAGAGCCTAAAATTACCCATACTAAACATTATTTTAAAGAAGCACTTAACTACACAAAGGAATACCAATGAAAGCATTCAAAGTTCTGCCACTGACCGCGCTACTGGCTTTAGGCGCCTGTGATCAGCTTAAGCAAGAGGACGCGGCCCTGGAAACCCAGACGCAAAAAATAAGCTATCTGCTGGGTATGGATAACGGCAAAAATATTCAGTCTGTGGGTATCGAGATTGATACCGCAGCATTCCAGCAGGGTTTTACTGCGGGTATCGCAGGCACTGAGCCGGTTTTGAGCGAAGAGGACATTGCCGAGACGATAAAAGCCTTTGAAACCGACATGATGGCCAAGCGCGAAGAAATGCAAAAAGTAGAGCAGCAGTCCACGGAGCTTAAGGCTGAGGGCAATGCCATCGCCGGAACTGAATTTTTAGCTGCCAATGGCGCTAAAGAGGGCGTGACTACGACAGAATCTGGTCTGCAATACAGAGTACTGACCGCTGGAACTGGCGTAAAACCTAATACCTCTAGTACGGTTGAAGTTCATTATGCAGGTCGCCTGTTAGACGGCACTGAATTTGATAGCTCAGTTAAGCGCGGCGTGCCCGCTCAGTTTGGTGTCACTCAGGTTATTGCAGGTTGGACTGAGGCGTTGCAGCTAATGCCAGAAGGTTCTAAGTGGGAGCTGTATATTCCAGCGGCGCTAGCTTATGGCCCCGGCGGTACAGGTCCTATTGGTCCGAACTCAACGCTGATTTTTGAAGTTGAGTTACTGCAGGCCAATGTCGGTGCTGATGAAAGCCAGTCGCTGCGTTAAGTCTCGGCCTAACTAGGCTGTCTCGATTGACACAAAAAAGCCCCGATTAATCGGGGCTTTTTTGTGTCAATCGAGATGTACTATCCTTTACGCTGAATCTGTCTCTTTAGCGGGCATAAGCTGCGCCAAATGTGCGTTGTGTAGCACCTCAATCATCTTATCTTCCGATTCAAATCGCTGGGCGAGAGTCTCGCCAATTGCTGATAGATCGATACTCAGTGTTTCTAGATCATCGGTGGCTAGATACTTGTCGTTAAAATCTAAAAGCTCCTCGGTAGAGGGCTGAATTTTGTCCATAAGCTCTGCGCCCTGAAGTAAGCCGTCTTTGTCGCTAAAGGCCTTACCTTCACCGGCCAACTGCTCAAATACTTCGAAATGGCCCACTGATACATAGTCGACCATGACTTCACAGAAACGCTGGAGTTTGGAGCCATGACTATCATTGCTACCATCAAAAATTTTTATTTCACTGAGTTCACAGTACTTAACCAGCATGTCACGGCGTTCTTCTAACCAGCGGTCAATGATTTCACTCACGCCACCCCAGTGCTGCTGTAATGTTTTGACATCTTCCAACATAACTACCTCTACTCGTCACTCCCTTGGCCTCTAAGTTTACATCTTTTTAACCCAGAGGAAAGCTATTCACAGCTATTCAATTAAGAAATAATCCTACCAGTGAGGGTAAAAATAAAGAGGTCCATATTCCATTTAGACCCATGCCCAGAGTTGAAAAGGCGCCACAGCGAGGGCTTTTATCAAAGGCTCTGGCGGTGCCAATAGCATGGGCAGATATCCCCAGAATGAGGCCCTGCCAGCGCTCATCCACAATTCCCGTACGCTTAAAAATAGTCTCAGCGACTAGAATACCGACAATCCCAGTGAGTAGAACTACTAGGGTAATCAGCGTGAGTAAACCGCCCAGCTGATCGGTGATACCCATAGCGATCGGTGTGGTCACAGATTTTGCCGCAATCGAGAGTAAAACCACCTCGCTAGTGTTGAATAGCACTGCCAGACCTAGTGCCAGTGCGGCAGCTATAAAGCCACCTGTAAGTACAGTGAGCGAAACAGTGCGCAGCAGTGCGGGAAGCTGGCGCATTTGCTTAGATAGGGGGACCGCAAGGGCCACGGTAGTAGGCCCTAATAGCCAAGAGAGTAGGCCATTGCCCTGATAATACTGATCGAAGCCCAGATTGCTCAGGTATAGCAGTCCGGCAATAATGGGGGTGCTAACCAAAAGCGGATGCAGAAAAGCACGGCTGCCACTGCGCCGATACAGGGTTAGACCGATCGCGAAACCAACAAGCGACAGCCCCAACAGCCATGAGCTGCCAGTTACCTGCAGCCATTGCTGCTGAATTAGCTCAATCATGCTTCTCTATTCGCTTAANNCTTAATCATGCTTTTCCAGTCCCTTAATCAAAAGCGCCATAAATAGAATTACGCCACTGGTACTGAGCAGGATAAGTGTCAGAATCGCTGGAAATTGCTGATAAATGTCTGTGCTGAGAAAAAAGGCACCAACGGATATAGGAATAAACATCAGGGAAAGATTTTGAATCAGCAGCCCACTAGTCTGATCGAGAAATTCCATTGGCCGGTCGACAAAGGTTAATGCTAGAAGCAGTATCAGCATGCCCATAAGGGGGCCAGGAATCGCCCAGCCCGTTAGCCATACTGCGAGTTCACCGAGCCATTGGAAGGTCACCAGTACCAGCAGTGCGGCAACAAACTTTAGGCCTTGCGAAAGAATTGCAGTATTCCTATGCCAGCCAGCACTATAAAGGACACCAGTACCCAACCAGGCATACTTAGGCCCAGTAGTTGCCACTGTACCTGGGCACAGTTGCCATCCCCACGCAGCAGCATACTAATCGCGTCCGACGCGGAGAAAGCCTCAAAGAGATAATCCACTGGGGGTCCGCAGGCGGGAACCTTGTCTTCGGGCAGACTCTGTAACCAAAGCTGTTTAACGGAGAAGAAACCCCCGGCCATAGCTGTAATCAGGATCAGCCCCGCGTAGGATCGCTGTCCATTTTTTGACTGAGGATTGTGCAGGGCGGCAATGCCGCAGATTACCCCAACTGCAATAACAAAGACTCTCTGGGTAATACAGAGGTAGCAGGGTTCTAAGCCGAGATGATTCTGAAAATAAAACACGGCAATGGCAATAAGCCCAGCACAGCCGGTGGCGACAAGTAGGTTGGTTGTTCGATAGTTCGGTAAAATCACATGCAGCTCCTGATGCTGGTTGCCTGGGAGTTTAGTTTAATTCAATTTCCTGCAATGCGCTGTGCACAAATGTTTGCAGTCGCGGGTAGAGCTGATGAAACTCGCTATTTATGGCTTCCTGATGCTGAGCCACAATGGGCAGGGCGTCTTGCAGGGCCACCGGCTGACGAAAGCGTTGGCCTATACGCTGTAAAATAAGCGGTAAATTATCGGCATTGCTATAACTCTCTAACCAGCCGATTTTTGGGGCGTGTTCGAGAAAATACTGCGCTCGAGGTGGCAGGGTATCCCCGTAAACAGCCAGCTGGCCATAAAACTCCAGGCAAAACTCTTCCAGTGGCTGCTTATAATACTGCGTCCATTCCCGCGCCAAAAGATGGTCATAGACCACATCTGCAACGATGCCGGCATAGCGGCGCATGGGCTTTTCGAAACGCCGCAAAAACAGCTGTATCTCAGGCTGCTGATCTACAAAGGCGTCTAACTTGCGGTGGGCTGTTATGCCGGTTTCGATGGCAATAGGCAGTTGCCCTGACAGAGGGCCGCGCACAAAGTCTCCCAGTAAGCCACCAACCCTGTGTTCCGGGCTAGCGCCAGCCAGCGCAATATGAGCAAGGTAGTTCATTAGTAGTTGGCGAGAAACTCATCGAAGGAAACCTGGTCACTGGCTTCGATCTCGGCCTGCCCCTGCATAGATTGCTCAGCTAGCTGCTGATACTTGGCGAGGGTTTCATCGGTCGGTGGCCGTGCGAGAAAATAATCACGCTGCTCACTGGCTTTGCGCATTGCCATTGAATAGTAACTTTCATTATTCTCTGTCATCTCGCGGAGCAGGGTTGCTGCTGGTGTCGAACTATCGTCTTCCATACGCGCCAGCATAACGTTAAAGGCCGCGGTGTACGTTTGCGTCTGGTTGGCTTCGTCGAGTATAGCCGCTATGGGCTGAACCTCGGACAGCAGCTCATGGCCCCAGTCACGCAGCAGAACTTCCCCATCGCTACTCAGTAAGCTCAACTTGGGATCCCGGCCCCTGTAAACCGTGCGGGAATTATTGTCTGGAATCCGAGCATATTCCTTATTGTCCGTTTCTGGGCTGTCTTGCAACAGACAGAACATCAGGAATGTATCTAAAAAGCAGATGGTTTCTTCATCAATACCAGCGGCCACCAGCGGATTTAAATCAACGCAGCGGACCTCAATATATTCTACGCCGCCCTGCTCTAACGCATGTAAGGGCGTTTCACCTGAGGCTGCGGTGCGCTTTGGCCTGATGGCACTGTAAAACTCATTTTCAATTTGCAGCAGGTGGGTATTGAGTTGCTTATAGTTGCCCGCGTCATCTTTTAAACCGATGTCGTCATAGGCTGGATAGGGCTGTTGTAAGGCGTCGTGCAGCGTCTTAATGTATTGATCAATGCTGTTGTAGCAGACTACGAGAGAGCTCTGAGCGTCGCTTTGGTAGCCAAGGTCACCCATGCGCAGCGATGTGGCGTAGGGCGTGTGTAGGCTGTGGCTGTCGTCACCAACCGGTACTAGCTGATGTTCTCTACCACGAACAAAACTTTTACACACGGCGGGGGCAGATCCGAGCAAATAGAGCAGCAGCCATGAATAGCGGCGGAAGTTTCGAATTAGGGCAAAGTAACCTGCAGTTTTAAAATCCTTCAGGCTATCTGTGCTATCGCTGGCTTTTTGCAGTTCGCGCCAGAGATCATCCGGCACTGAAAAATTGTAATGAATGCCGGCAATGGTTTGCATCAGTCGACCATAACGATTTCCTAGGCCCACGCGATAAACGCCTTTCATGGTGCCAATGTTGGAGCTGCCATATTCGGCGATTGGAATGCTGCTGTCGTCCCCAAGCTGGCAGGGCATGCTGCTGACCCACAGCAACTCATCGTCAATATGTTGATAGGTATAGCGATGAATCTCGTTCAGCTCATTGAGCACCTCATCAATTGAGGAGGAGGGCGCGGTGATAAATTCGAGCAGGGCCTCAGAGTAGTCTGTGGTGATCGACGGATGTGTTAGGGCCGAACCTAGAGATTTTGGGTGGGGCGTTATCGCCAGCTTGCCGCTGGGTTGGACTCGCAGGCTTTCTTTTTCAATTCCCCGAGTAATGCCGGTCAGCAATGCTACTTTATCGGGGCCGCTCAAAAGAGCCAGTTTAGTCGTTAGTGACAAGGTAATTTTCCAATCAGGCCGCGTTGGACTGGTCGGAATTTGCAGCCACTTTTTCCGGCGCAATTAATATGGGGCGGCCCTTAGAGTCTGCGTCACATTCAACAATTGAAACCCGAAGATCAATGTCTTTGGCGTTAACTTCAATGAGTTGATTTAGCGCTATATCTCTATAGGGGCTGTGGAAGACGGAGTCTCGATGTGGCTCGGAGGTCCAGTCAAATTTTTTGGTCAGAACTAGATTATTCTGTGTCTTTAAAATATAAATTTTCATGCCAATCCCGTGACAGCCACTTTGATTTCCGGCACAGTGTAACCCATACCTGTGACTTATAAAAAGGGAAATCATATGAGTAAAACAGTACTAATTCCGATTGCTAATGGCAGCGAAGAAATCGAAGTAGTTACCATGATTGATGTTCTGCGCAGAGCAGACATCGAGGTCACTGTCGCCAGTGTGAGCGACGCCGACCACTGTCAAATTACGGGCTCTCATGGCATTAATATTGTGGCTGACTGCGCGATTGAAGACTGCGTAAAAACCGACTTTGATTTAATTGCAGTGCCCGGTGGACTGCCCGGCGCAGAACACCTCGCGGCCAGTGATGTACTCGATAAACTCCTGCGCAAGCAGGCAGCAGCGGGAAGGCTATACGGGGCAATATGTGCAGCACCCTTGCTGATCCTGGGCAGCAAAGGCTTATTAGAGAACAGAACAGCGACGGGCCATCCTAGGTTCTTGCCTGTTTCGGAAGCTAAAGAAGTGGACAGTGAATCTCGCGTGGTGGTGGATGGAAATTGCATTACCAGTCAGGGCCCAGGTACGGCCATTGATTTTGCATTGGAGCTAGTCGAGCAGCTGTGCGGCGTCGTCAAGCGAGAGGAGGTCAGCTCGCCTTTGGTGCTTATGACCTCAGCGGCTGCCTATTACTAGTTTTTGAAGATCTGCCCTTAGTTTACATTAAGGGCAGTTTTGCGCTCAGAACTTTTCGTTAATCTGGCTTTAAGGTTGGCGCCGGCCAAATAGAGGCAGGGCACAAAAACCAATGTCACTGTGGTGGCGAACAGCACGCCAAAGGCCAGTGACGAGACCATTGGAATCAAGAATTTTGCCTGCATGCTGGTCTCCAACAAAATGGGCACCAGTCCAATAAAGGTGGTGATCGAGGTGAGAATAATTGGCCTGAAGCGCTCATGACCGCCACGAATTAATGCCTCTTTGACATCCAGCCCCTCTTCCCTCAGTTGCGTGATTCGATCGATTAACACCAGGTTGTCATTCACCACCACTCCAGATGCTGCCAACACTCCCAGTAGTGATAGCACACTAAAATCTAGCCCCATTAGCAGGTGGCCAAATATCGCCCCCATGATGCCAAAGGGTACCGCCGACAAAACCCCCAATGGCTTGAGGTAGGATTTAAACTCAATCGCCATAAGCATATAGATCACCGCGAGTGCCAGGGTGAAGAGCTTGATAGATGAGCTGTAAAAATCTTCCTGATCTGCAAGTTCAGCGTCTTTATCGAAACTGACCTCGGGATACTTTAACGCCACCTCGGCGGCCACATCGCCGTAAATAATCTCAGCAATTTCACTGATAGTAATAGTGCCCATGACAGGCTGAGCCGTCACCTTGACGCTGCGCTCACGGTCCCGGCGGTTGATGCGACTATAGCCGGGTACATACTCCGCTCGGGCGACAGAATAAAAGGGTATCTCGGTACCACTGGGGGTGCGCACACGGAGATCTTCCAAGGTATCTACCTGGGCTCGATCCCCTTTGGGGTAGCGCACCATTACGCGCACATCATCTCGGCCTCTGGGTATGCGCTGAGCCTCAGCACCATAAAAACCCTGTCGAACCTGCCGGGCTACATCGGACAAACCAATACCCAAGTTGTCGGCATTGGCGAGCAGACTAATGTCGATATCAGAACGCCCCGAATGAATATTGTCACGGATATTGGTGGTGCCAGGCACCTGACTAAGCTGCGCCTTAACATAGGCAGTGGCGCCCTGAAGCTGTTCTATATTTGACGACGACAGCAGTACAGAAAATCGACCAGAGCTCGTTCGGGATAGGGATGCTTCGGTTTCAAAGCTCTTGGCTTCGGGCAGTTTGCCCACATGGTATTGCCAGCGCTCGGCAACCAATGCCGGATCTACCTTGCCACTGTGCTCCGGGCTTATCTCCAGGATTAACCGCAGGTGATCCCCCCACATAAAGGACAGCTGATTTCGGGTCAGGTCTTTGCTAGCTACCTGTGCGGCAATCAAAGGATCATCCGGCAGTTTAGTTACCGCCAGTTCCGCACGCTTGATAATGTCCAGTTTCCGAGCCTTGGAATAGCCATCCGGCATATTAATCTTCATCTGGATGATGTCTGAGCCGACAGTGGGCATAAACCGCTGCTTGATATAACCAGAATCCACCAAGGTGATCGACAGAGCAAAGGCCAGGGTAAACCCGACTAGCGTCAGGTAGCGCCATTCCAGTGCTTTAATCAGCATGGGTTTATAGCTGTTTTTAGCAAAGGCCATCATACCTTTGGCGAACCACTGCCGCAGGTGGTAAAACTTAAGCCCCCATTTTGATTTAGGTGCCTGCTCTGGTTTCATTTGCGCCAGATGAGACGGCAGGATTAACAGTGACTCAATCAGGGAAAAACTCAGGGCAACAATGGTTACCGCCGGAATAGCCCAGAGCATTTTTGGCCAGATACCGGGTAAAAACAGCATCGGCAAAAATACAATCATGGTACTGACAACGGCGAGAATTACCGGCTTGCCCACCGCCTGAGCTCCCAGCTGCGCCGCTGCTTCAGGGTCGTAGCCCTCCTGCTGATGGCGATAGATACTTTCACCCACCACAATGGCATCGTCAACAATTATCCCCAGAATAAGCAGAAACGAAAACATGGATAACATATTGAGGGTGAGCCCCATGCTGGGCAGAATCCACAGTGCACCCATATAGGCAATGGCGATTCCCAGAGCTACCCAAAAGGCCAGCTGCGGGCTAAGAAACAACATAAGTACCACAAAGACCAGTATCAAACCGCCCAGCGCATTGCTTGAAAGCAGCTCTAGTCGGCTGGAAAACATGGTAGAAAAATCTGCCCAGGTAGAAATACCTAGCTCGGCGGGTAGGTAGTTAATCTCTTCGGCAATATAGCGTTTAACGGCGTCGGTGGTGGCCATTACATCCGGTTGATTGCCGACACTAATGCCGAGAAAAACCGCCGGCTGGCCATTAAAGCGTACCAGCGCATTACGCTCTTCAAAGGTATCTCTGACCGTGGCTACATCTGCAATTTTGATTTCAGTGCCATCACTGCGACTGCTAATCGAGATCTCTTTAAAGTCTTCTTCAAAATAGGCTTGGCCGCGGGTTTGAATTTGAATATCACCGCTGGTTGAGCGAATGGTGCCTGCGGGAAGGTTGAGCGATGAGCGACGAATACCATTGACCACATCGTTAAACGAGATCCCATAGCGGCGCATGGCTGCTTCCGAGAGCTCAATGTCAATCTGTGCGTCGCGCACGCCGTTGAGGTCTGCATAGTCCACCTCAGGCAGCGCGGCTAAATCATCTCTAACCCGCTCGCCGTACTCTTTGAGTACGGCTTCGTCTGCGTCGCCAAACAGCGCGACACGGATGACTTCCGCGCGCAGTATCTGTTCCATGACGATGGGGCGCTCGGCATCTGCCGGAAAAGTGACAATGGAATCAACGCGACTTTTAATATCGTTGAGCATCTTGTTCATATCGTGACCGGTGGCCACTTCAACTGTAACCTTACCTCTGCTCTGGCGCGCCTCGGAGGTGATATGTTTAATGCCCTCAATATTGTAGATAGCCTCTTCAATACGAATCACTATCTGCTCTTCGACTTCCCTGGGACCAGCGCCGGGGTAGGGCATATTGATATCGATAAAATTGACTGGTATTGCAGGAAATACTTCCTTACCAATACTTGATGCGCCCATAGCGCCACCGGCCAGTATCAGAACCATCATCAAATTGGCCGCGATCGGGTTGCGTACAAACCAGGTGATCAAGCTATTCAAGAGGCGTCACCGGCAGACTGTTGCGTTTGCAGGGGCTCTTGGTTTCGCTGAGGCTCTTGTTTTAGCTGAGGCTCTTGCCCTAGCTGAAGCTCT
>DDDD01000118.1:0-11374 GCA_002335945.1 Porticoccaceae bacterium UBA1989 | reverse complement strand
CTGCCTCGATAGACCGAATCCTTGGGCAATCTAAGGGCATTTTCAATGACCTTCCCATCGATGTCGGCTTCCACAAATAGGCCAATACTCAGGGGCGGTCGACCATCGGTGGGATCTGCCCTAAAGGGGTTTTTAACCTCAGCCACGGCAAAGGTCATTCGGCTTTGCACATCAATACTGGCATCTGTACGTACAATTCTACCCTGCCATTCATGGGTGAGATCACCAACACGGCTGCGCAAGCGAACCTCAGGAAAGCTCTGAGTCTGGCTGTCTTCATAGCTCACGGGCAGGTCCACTAGAATTGCCTCGCGATCAGAAAGCGGTAGGCGCACTTCTATAACATCTGTGCTGTAGACCTTGGCAATACGCGCCCCTGGCGTAACATATTGACCAAGATCGACAAAAGTCTGACGAATACGCCCCTGAAAAGGCGCACTGATAGCTGTGCGGGCCAGGTCTAACTGGGCTTTCTGTTGGTCTGCACGAGCAGACTCAAGCGTCGCTTCGGCGGCGTGTAGCTGGGGCTGGCGGAGAAATAATTTATTGGCTGTACTATCACCCAGATCTCGCCACTCTCGTTTGGCCTGCCGTGAACGACCCTTTTCCAGAGCGACCTGCTCTTCTACTCTGGCTACCTGAGCCTTGGCGCGAATAACGGCAAACTCATAGTCAGCCGGTTCAATCTGTACCAGTTTCTGATCTGACTGAAAAAAACCGCCATTGGCATAGATATCTGCCACCCCGACAATCTTCCCTGAGACCTGTGAGACCAGATCTATCTCCCGCTTGGGTGCCACCGTACCCTGAGAATTTATGTTCATCTTGAATGAGGCAGGAGCAGCGACCATCACATCAACTTTTAACAGTGGCGCCGCAGCTGTGGCGGTACGCTGAGTTTTGGGTTTTAGCAGCGCGAGGGCTGTGATTAGAGTAGCACCTACTATGACTACGAGTAGGGTCACCTTGGCTTTATGGCGAACAAGAGACATTGGCGATCGGACCTTTTCGGAACCTTATAATTAGATTTAAGTGGGTATTCAACGCTGTTGAACAACCGCGGTTGACAATATACGCACCAATTATGCCAATAGATGCGATGTCGCGATAGGCTGCACTAGGCTGAGCGAGCGATCCAGACTTTGAAGCGCTGTAAAAACTCAGGAACTCGATAAAAGATAAAGCCAGTAAAGAGGACATTGAGTAGAGCAATAGCCAAAAAGAACTCGGGAATAGACCAGCCCAAAATACTTAAAAATAGTATGCCAATCAAACTACCTACCACCATATAAAAGGCATTACAGATATTGTTCACCGACAGAACCCGCGCTCGAACATTACTCGCCGAACGCTGCTGAATTATGGAGTAGAGCGGCACAATAAACAGCCCGCCACAGAGGCCGATAAACATAAGATCCAAGCCAACCCGAATGCCGCCAGATAGACTAAAGAATTCACTGGGCAATATGCCAACAGCACCTTGATTCGCAAACTGAAATGCATTGGATGAGAAAAATAAATCAACGGCAAAGACCGTTAGACCTATTGCCCCAAGAGGAATAAGCCCGGGTTCCACCTTGCCTCCAGAGAGCTTATTACACAATAGAGAGCCAATAGCGACGCCAACAATAAAGGCCGCCAACAGAATTGAAATCAATGTGGGGTGACCATTGAGCACGGTCACCCCAAAGTTTGGCACCTGCGTTAAAAAGCTACCGCCATAAAGCCAAAACCAAGAATTGGCCAGGATACAATAAAATACTGTGCTATCTTTTCTAGCTAATGCAAAATTCTCCCGCGCCTGACGAATCGGGTTTAGCCCAATCACAATGTTGCTGTTTTCTGCTGCCGCTTCGGGAATCTGGCGACTGCATAGCCAACCAATAATGGCCACTACAACCGTCATGGCGCCTACCAATATAGGTCCTTGCTCAAAGGTGACTACCCATCCGCCAATCAGCGTGCCCATTAAAATCGAAACAAAGGTCCCCATTCCCACCTGAGCATTACCGCCAAGTAGTTCATCAGTACTTAAATGCTGGGGAATAATTGAATATTTGATGGGGCCAAAAAAGGAAGACTGCACCCCAAGGAAAAACAAAATGACCAGCATAATAGCAATATTCTGAGTCCAGAGTGCAAAGCATCCTGCCAGCATAATTATGATTTCAGCAAATTTGATGCGCCGGATTAATAATGCCTTATCGTATTTATCAGCGAGCAGTCCTGCTGTTGTCGAGAATAGAAAAAATGGCAGAATAAAAAGCCCAGCAGCAAGATTGGTTGTAAAATTAGTGCTGCTATCTGAGCCGGCTATGGCACTACTAACCACAATAACTAGAAGGGCGTTTTTAAAAAGATTATCATTCAGTGCACCCAGAAATTGAGTGACGAAAAAAGGTAAGAAGCGTCGCTGGGTGAAAAGGTGGAACTGACTTTGCTGTTGCTGTTCCATAACCAAGCCCTATTTTATTATTATTTTTGCTGCGATCTTATTTAGAAAGATGACTCAGACTGGCTGCGTTGACTTCCCAGTTTTGACCATCAAAATCATCAACCTGTATGGAGTTTATATATGTTCGATCAAGACAGCGCAAATTGACACTGATGCCATCGGGATTAGAACGGGGGGTATAGAAAGCTTTGATGCCACAGTGCTGGCAAAAAGTATGCTGAGCCACGCCGGTATTAAACTGATAGGTAGTAATATCATCTTTACCCGATAGCAGGCGAAACTTCGAGGCGGGCACAATCATTTGGTCACCACCACTGACATAGCAGACCGAACAATTGCAGGCGTGAGCATGGAGGTCTGAGGGGGCATCAATTTCGAAAGTGACTGCGCCGCAATGGCAAGCGCCGTGGTGAATCTTAAGTTCTGTCATCGGTTAAATCCGGTTTTTTTATCAACTTAAATGTTAGCGTCTGTTGGGTAAGGCTTGATTAACGTTGCTTGGTGACTGTTATTCCCAGTACCGTGGTTTTCTTGCTGCCATAATGTCGGCGCGGCTCATCAATAAAGGTGCGCAGTTCAGTGAAGCCTGCCTTCCTCATCATACCAGCAGACGCAGCATTCTGCTCATGACGGTCGATAATCAACATTGAGGCCTCAAAGTCTGGTGCAGATTCAATGACTAATAAGAGTAATTTCGATCCTATACCCTGACCGCCATAGTTTTTATGTACAGCGGCTTCGGCGATATAAATGGTGGTATTTGAATCGCTGAACTGGTGATACTGACTGGGGAGTATTTCAGGGTGGTAGAAGATAACGAATCCCACGTGCTGATTGTTATCTGTAGCGACCAGCGCACTGGCCTGTCCCTGGGCAACCAGAGAAAATTCGTTATCAACACCGTCTATGGGCAAGTTATTCCATGGATTGGTGCCATGTTCAAACAGAAAAGATTTTAAACTCTCCAGCTCGTCTACTTGCGCGCGTCGATAACGAATCATCGTTGGAAAATTATTTACGTCGCATGGCACCAAAGAATTCGGTATTACTCTTGAAGCCTTTTAACTTCTCAACCATAAACTCTGCCGCTGCTAGGTCTTCCATGTCGTGTAATAGTTTACGTAAAATCCAAACCCGCTGAAGTTCTGACTCATCCATCAGCAAGTCTTCACGACGAGTGCCGGAACGACGAATATTAATCGCTGGGTAAACACGCTTTTCTGCAATCTTGCGATCCAGAATCAATTCCATATTACCGGTGCCCTTAAACTCTTCATAGATAACCTCATCCATTTTAGAGCCGGTCTCAACCAGAGCGGTGGCGATAATACTTAGGCTTCCACCATGTTCAATATTACGTGCCGCACCAAAGAAACGTTTTGGCTTTTCTAATGCATGGGCGTCAACACCACCCGTAAGTACCTTACCGGAAGAGGGAATAACCGTGTTGTAGGCACGGGCTAAACGAGTAATAGAATCCAGAAGAATAACCACGTCTTTTTTGTGTTCTACCAGCCGCTTGGCTCTTTCGATCACCATTTCAGCAACCTGCACATGACGTGTTGGCGGCTCATCAAAAGTTGAGGCAATCACTTCGCCGCGCACAGTGCGTTGCATTTCTGTCACTTCTTCAGGACGTTCGTCGATCAGTAACACGATAATAATACATTCTGGATTATTACGAATAATCGACTGAGCGATATTCTGCATCATAATTGTTTTACCGGCTTTCGGCGGTGCAACAATCAAACCGCGCTGGCCTTTACCTATAGGCGCAACCAGGTCAATGATTCGGCCGGTAATATCTTCGGTAGAACCATTGGCTGATTCCAGCGATAAACGCTGATCGGGAAATAATGGGGTAAGGTTTTCAAAAAGAATTTTATTGCGAGCATTTTCTGGGGCATCGAGATTGATCTCGTCAACCTTGAGCATGGCGAAATAACGCTCACCATCTTTAGGGGGTCTGATCTTTCCGGCAATGCCATCGCCAGTGCGCAGGTTAAAGCGTCTAATCTGGCTGGGTGATACATAAATATCGTCGGGCCCTGCTAGGTAAGAGGCACCAGCGGAGCGTAAAAAACCAAATCCATCCGGGAGTATTTCTAGAACTCCATCACCATAAATGTCTTCGCCGCCTTTTGCGTGTTTCTTGAGTAGGGCAAAGATAATGTCTTGTTTACGTGAGCGCGCTAAATTTTCGAGACCCATTGCAGTGGTCATTTCAATTAATTCAGCGATTGGTTTTTGCTTTAGTTCGGATAGATTCATAGGAAGGGTTTTTCGGTTTGCTATAGGTTTAGGAGGATATGGCTAAATGCCATTTATAAAAAGATTGGGTTTTTTAAAGCCGGTTGTGGCGCAAATGGAGTAGTTGTGGAGCGTCAGAAGAGGCGTAAATTAAGAAGTAATACTTGAAGTATAGCGGTGGATTCGCAAAGCGCAAGATAAAGTTTTGCGGCCCTATGAGCAGAGCCGCAAAAGTATTTACACCAGGCCTTCAACAAATTCGACTAACTGGGCCTTAGATAGAGCGCCAACTTTGGTCGCTTCTACCGTACCGTTCTTAAATACTAGAAGGGTTGGAATGCCGCGAACATTGAACTTAGCCGCAGTTTCTGGGTTGCTATCGACGTCAACTTTACAGATTTTGATTTTGCCAGCGTACTCATCGGCAACTTCATTGAGGATTGGGGCGATCATTTTGCAAGGACCACACCATTCTGCCCAAAAATCTACCAGTGCAGGGGTGTCAGATTGCAATACATCGGTTTCAAAGCTTGCGTCAGTGACGTGAACAATGTTGTCGCTCATTTTAGGGATATCTCCAGTAGATCGGGTTTTAGTATGTGTTTCTAATTTTTCAGCATAATAGCATCCAGGTTGGGAGCGCAACAATGGATATGCTCAATTGGTATAAAAGATTTAAACTATGACCTTGCTGTAGGTCCAACTGCATACACATTTACGCTGGGGAAGATATGTCGATTACCAAAGTTGCACTGGTTGTTCTCTTAGGGCTGTTTGTAGGAGCCTTTTTTGCCTTTGATGGCCAGCAATACCTCTCATTAGGGTTCTTTCAGCAATATTATCAACAGCAACCGCTGTTATCCGCACTGATCTACTTTGTCGTCTATGTACTGGCAACCAGTCTGTCCCTGCCGGGCGCTGCTCTGCTGACTATTATTGGCGGCATGATCTTTGGCCTTTGGATGGGTGTTCTGTTGGTGTCGTTTGCCAGCACCCTGGGTGCTACAGCCGCTTTTTTGATCTCACGATTTGTGTTGCGGGACTGGGTACAGCATAAATTTGGGGTCTACCTTAAAGCTATCAATACTGGTGTAGAAAAAGACGGAGCCTTCTATCTATTTAGCCTGCGGCTTATTCCACTATTTCCGTTCTGGATAATTAATCTGGTGATGGGGCTAATGCCAATTAGAGTCAGTACCTATTATTGGGTGAGCCAGCTGGGTATGTTGGCCGGCACATTGGTCTTTGTTAATGCTGGGGCAACCCTAGGTGCGGTAGAGGAATTCTCCACGGCTGGCATATTGACTCCCAGCTTGCTGCTGTCATTTGTACTGTTGGCAATATTTCCCTTTATAGCACGAAGCCTGTTGGCTGCCCTGCAGCGGCGCAAGGCTCTGGCGGGTTTTAAACGACCCAAAAAGTTTGATACTAATTTGCTGGTCATCGGGGCGGGTAGCGCAGGGTTAGTTAGCGCTTACATCGCAGCAACGGTAAGGGCCAAGGTGATGTTAGTTGAAAAAGTCGCCATGGGCGGTGACTGTCTCAACACAGGCTGTGTGCCCAGCAAGGCCTTAATTCGTGCCGCCAAGTCGGTGAAGGATATCGAAAGAGCCAGTCGCTTTGGTATAGAGGCGGGCGTGCCTGTTGTGGACTTTGCCAAGGTAATGGGTCGAGTACAGGATGTGATTGGCGAGATTGCGCCCCATGATTCTGTTGCGCGTTTTACGGGTCTGGGTGTGGATTGCGTCGAGGGTAATGCCCGTATTCTGTCTCCCTGGGAAGTGGAGATAGACGGCCGTATTCATAGTGCAAAACGAATTATTTTGGCCACGGGCGCCAGCCCAATTGTGCCTCGAATTTCTGGTATTGAGCAGGTAGAGGCCCTCACCTCAGAAAATCTCTGGGAATTGCGTGAATTGCCAGAACGACTACTAGTGATGGGTGGTGGCGCCATTGGTTGCGAACTGGCCCAGGCCTTTCAGCGGCTAGGTTCTCAGGTCACCTTGGTAGATGCCATGCCCCAGTTATTGCCCCGAGAAGATACAGATATTGTGGCGCAGCTAACCCAGCAGTTAGCAGAGGAGGGTGTGCGGATTCTAACGGGCTATTCTGTGACTTCCTTTAATGCCCAAAATGGGCAGCGAAGAGCAATCCTGTCCAGGTCTGAGGCCAGCCAGATTACCGTTGAATTTGATCGAGTCTTAGTCGCGGTTGGCCGCAAAGCCAACACCAGTGATTTTGGTCTTGAGGCGCTGGGCATCCAACTTAACAGCAATGGCACTGTGACCACGGACAGGTATCTGCGCACCAGCTGCCCGACTATTTTTGCCTGTGGGGATGTTGCAGGCCCTTACCAGCTAACCCATGCAGCCGGCCATCAGGCCTGGTTTGCGGCGGTGAATGCGCTGTTTGGCGGCTGGAAAAAGTTTGCCGTGGACTACCGTGTGATTCCCCAGGCCATTTATACTGATCCGCAGCTGGCGAGAGTGGGCCTCAATGAACGGGAGGCCAAGGAGCAGGGCATAGCCGTAGAAGTCACGATTTATGATCTCGCTGATTTAGATCGGGCTATCGCTGATGGCGATGCCCAAGGCATGGTGAAGGTACTTACTGCGCCGGGCAGTGACAAGATACTGGGGGCGACTATTTTGGGTCCTCAGGCGGGCGAGCTGTTAACGGAGTTTGTTACCGCGATGAAACATAATTTTGGTCTAAATAAGATACTGGCGACCATTCATAGTTATCCGACTCTGAGCGAAGCGAATAAATATGTAGCAGGAGAGTGGAAGCGCAAGCATGTCCCGCAAAAGCTGTTGAACTGGGTGGGCAAATACTTCCAGTGGGTGCGCGGCGGCTAGCTAGTCCCCTGCAGCCTTAAGAAAGTCTGGCACTGGCTCATGGCCAACCACAGACTGGGGGTCAATATGGATAATAATCTCTGATCCTGGGAAGGCTTCGAGCAAACTAAACTCCACCTCATCCGAGATTCTGTGAGCTTCCAATAGCGATAGATCGTCATCCAACTCTAGGTGCAGCTGGATAAACGTCATGGTGCCTGAGTGTCTGGAGCGTAAATCATGGAGGCCACGGGCACTTGGATGTTCGCGGACCAGCTGTTTTATTTTATCCCGCTGTTCATCCGGCAATTCCCGATCCATCAGATGGTCATAGGAAACAATAATAATTTCTCGCGCGCTGTAAAGAATGTAGAGGGCAATCGCCACGGCAAATAGCGCATCAAACCCAGCCCAGCCTTGCACGGATAACCAGAGTGCAAGAATAACGCTGGCGTTCACTAACAGGTCAGTGCGGTAGTGAAGGGAGTCTGCTTTGATTGCCGTACTGTTGGTTTTGCGGATTACATGGCCCTGAATGCCCAGCAGCATTAAAGTAGCAGCGATAGAAAATAGCATTACCGCCATACCGATACCGCTGGATTCTATGGCAATGGGCGAGATTAGGCGGCGACTTGCTTCGAGGAGTAAAAATCCGGCGGAACCAGCGATAAACATAGCCTGACTTAAGCCGGCCAATGCCTCTGCCTTGCCGTGACCGAATCTATGTTCCTTGTCGGCTGGGGTTAGGGCATGACGCACTGCAATCAGGTTAATCAGAGAAGCCAGGGCGTCCAGCACCGAGTCAATCAACGTGGCCAGCAGGCTAACGGAGTCAGAGAGCCCCCAGGCAATAAGCTTGGCGACAATCAGTGTGACCGCCACAGAGATTGAGGCATAGGTCGCGAGGCGCAGCAGTCGGGCTGTTTCCTCGAGGGATGTTTGGCGTATGCCTGTTTCGGTCATAGGAGCTGGTCTGATATTTTTGTTAGGGCGTGATTCTAGCAAATACCGGCCATCTACGAGAAGCTTTGCAGGACAGTATTTAAAAACTGATAGCCTAGGGGGGTGGTGCGGTAATGGGCACTGTCCATTACCAATAAGCCCTGTGACTGCAGGCTCCGTAATTGCTTTTCGATGCTTGATGGCGCTAATCCAGTTCTGGGCGATAGATATTCAGCTGGCACACCCTGCTTTAAGCGCAGACCATTCATCATAAATTCTAGCGCCATTTCGTCATTGGCAATGGCGTTATTCTGGGCCAGCGCACTGCCCACTCGCGCCAGATAGTTATCTGGCTGACGAGTTTTAGTCGTGCGAATTACCGATTGGTCGCTGACCAACGTGATCTTGCCATGGGCGCCGGCGCCAATACCTAGATAGTCACCAAACTGCCAGTAATTAAGGTTGTGTAGAGATTCTTTGTGAGCCAGGGCAAAGGCCGAAACTTCATACTGGGCGAAGCCATTTTCCTGCAAGAGACACATGCCAGCATGCTGGATATCGGCCAGTCGATCATCGTTGGGTAATAGGGGCGGGCGAGAATAGAACTCTGTATTGGGTTCAATCGTAAGCTGGTACCAGGAAATATGCTGGGCACCCTGATCCATTGCCATCTGTATATCAGCCTCTGCTTCAATTTGGCCTTGGTCTGGCAGGCCGTGCATCAGGTCAATATTAAAGTTATCAAAACCCACAGAGCGGGCAGTGTCGATTGCACTTAGGGCCTGGGCGCCACTATGTATGCGGCCAAGTCGCTCAAGATGGCGGTCGGCGAAACTCTGCACGCCAATCGATAGGCGATTAACGCCGGCCTGATAAAAGTCATGGAAACGCTGTTCTTCAACAGTGCCCGGATTGGCTTCAAGGGTAATCTCAATGTTGGGTTCAAAGCCAATAAGCTGTTCGGCGGCGTTGATAATCTCACTAATTCCGGCCGCCGAAAAAAGACTGGGAGTGCCGCCGCCAAAGAAAATTGTATGAAGCTTTCTGCCCTGCACCCAATGCAGGTCGGCTTTAATATCGGCAATTAGCGCAGCGACATAGGCGCGCTCGGGAATTTCTTCTGCGGCCTGATGGGAATTAAAGTCGCAATAAGGACATTTGCGCACACACCAGGGAATGTGAACATAGAGAGACAGTGGCGGTAGCTGCAACACTGATTAGCAGGTTTGCAATTGCAGTAACAAGTTAGCAATCGCCTTACCGCGATGGCTAATCCGGTTTTTAATCAGCTTGTCGAGCTCGGCCGCATGGCAGTCAGTCTCGGTAACATGAAAGATGGGGTCATAACCAAAGCCCTGGTCACCACGAGATTCTGTGGCAATGGTACCTTCCCAGGTGCCCTGGCAGATGATCGGGGTAGGGTCATCGCCGTGACGCATATAGACAATGACGGTCTGATAGCGAGCGCTACGCTGGTCTGCTGGCACATCGGTCATGAGCTCGAGGAGTTTGTCTTTGTTGGTGTCGTCAGTGGCGCCTTCACCGGCAAAGCGTGCAGAATAGATGCCTGGCGCGCCTTTTAGATAATCCACTTCCAGTCCGGAATCGTCGGCTACTGCGGGCAAATTGGACAGTTTAGCGGCATTGCGCGCCTTGAGAATGGCATTTTCCACGAAGCTGAGACCGGTCTCTTCGATGTCTGGAATACTGAGGTCAGTCTGGGGGATTATTTTAATCCCCAGACCGCCTAACAGTTCCTGCAGTTCTTTTATTTTGCCTGCATTGGCGCTGGCCAATACCAAATCTTTTGGACTGCTGCTCAAGGTAATGTTCCTGTGGTAATGCTAGTCGTGATACATTTTTTTCTGGAATTTAAAATCGTAGCCGTAGTTTAGGCTATCAACCTGCGGCTTCACATTGATTTTGAAAGTCAGAAAATCTTCGTTGTCGAATTCAAAGGGCGCCAGATAGTAAACCGTATTCTGCTCCCGCACAGCAATAAACTCCAAGGTTTGGCTCTGCTGTAGGATGTTAGAGACGGTACCGGTGACAGTTCCCTCTACGCCAACTCCCAGCTCCTTAACCATGGCTATATTGACCAGCCCCTTGCCTTCACCGCGCACAATATTATTGGCGACAGCTATGTCGGGCTCAATAAAAGAAGCACCAAAGGCGCTGTAGAAGATTTTGTGCTCACCATACTGCTTATACATTGTCTGTTCGAATGCCTGACTTAACAGAGGCGCTGTCAGCAGGCAGATTGTTAGAATTAAGCGTTTCATAGGCTAGTTCCTTTTGGCTATTTAATGGGGCCATTTATTAGGGCCATTAATGAAGGCGATGGACTGAGTTACCGACTTAAATGATACACCGCAGTCTCAGTGAATAAATTCGGCCATAGGCTTTTGAGTAGATTATCTGGAAATTGTTCGGCAATAAATTTGCGATGCAGCACATTAATATTGCGCTCGCTGCACAGGGCTTCGAAATCACTGTAGGTAAAGAAGTGAATATTGGGTGTGTCGTACCATTCGTACGCCAGCTGCTTGGTCACCGGCATACGCCCGCGAAACGCCAAATAGGCTCGGGTGCGCCAGCTGCCGAAGTTGGGGAAGGTAATAATGCATTGATTGCCGATTCTAAGCATCTCATCCAGCACCAGATGGGGATGGCGCATAGCTTGCAATGCCTGAGTCATGATTACCGTGTCAAAGCTTTGGTCGGCAAAGTTATCGAGACTATTGTTGAGGTCCTGTTCAATAACATTGACCCCCCGGGCAATACAGTCTTCGATTGATTGACTGTCGATTTCGAGACCATAGCCTCGAATGCTGTGATTTTTGGTTAGATCTGCCAATAGTGATCCGTCGCCGCAGCCCAAGTCCAGTAG
>DDDD01000032.1:2923-3578 GCA_002335945.1 Porticoccaceae bacterium UBA1989 | reverse complement strand
GTCTAACCAGTGCTCTTGGTCTGCGCCCAATAGGGTTCTGTCGGGGGCAATAAGCGCCTGAGTTTTGAAGCGCTCGGCGTCCGGCAAAAAGTACCAACCTTCGGGTAGGGTCTCTGAGGTTAGGTCTTTGATACGCTGATAGTCGGTGATGGCGACTGGGCTGCCGCTAGAAAAATCGAAGGGCAGATTAATTCGTTGTAGCTGTTGGGCGGGTATTAGCGCGCCCTCTTCTTCACTGACTAAGGTAGCTGTAGACGTATTGAATAGACCCGACTGCATAGGCAGGTCAGCCGCATAATCTAAGGGGCGATCGCGACCGTGAAGCCGAGTATCCAGCATCATAAGATCTGCCAGATTGCCGAGCTTAAAGCTGCGGTAGATGGGGGCCTGATCACCGAGATCTGTAGTTCGGATGGGCATCCATTCATGGTAAGCCTGTCGCGCGCTGTGCAGTCGCGCCTTAAAGTCGCCCTCACCATCATTATGGTTTTCGGCGCCGTCTTTCCAGCTGTCGTTGGCCAGCTCGTGGTCGTCCCAGACGCAAATAAACGGATGCCGTGCATGGACTGCCTGTAAATCGGCGTCGGTACGATAGAGGCCATAGCGCATGCGGTAGTCTTCGATACTAAGAATTTCATTGAGCGGTTCTACATTG
>DDDD01000032.1:0-2800 GCA_002335945.1 Porticoccaceae bacterium UBA1989 | reverse complement strand
CTGGTAATCCCCTCGGCGATAAATCGATAAAAATAATGTTGGTTTGCGGAGAGTCCCGCAGCATCTATTTTGAGGCAGTAATCTTGTTGGGCAGAGGTTGATGCTTCGCCAGTACTCAGTATCTGCTTAAACTCGCGATCTATAGCAACCTGCCAGGTACAGCGAATAGTCTCGTCTTGGCCATTACCAGGTAGCACCCTTGTCCAGAGTATCACTCGGTCTGACAGCGGATCGCCACTGGCAATACCATGGGTAAAATAGACCGGTGATGCAGCTTGGACCTCAAAGCCGCGCAGTGCCAATACGCCTAAACTTGCTCCAAGGCCCTGCAGTAATTGTCGGCGGTTCAATCCTGTATTACCCATAGTGCTTTGCTCTTAGTGACAAATTTTTATGGGCTAAGAATACTTGAATATTCGTTACTTCGAAACGCCAGAGTTTCTAAGACCATTGATTCTATCTTGACATTAAAAACTATCCAATAATGAATCAATTTGCTGGCTGGTATTGCACAGATGGGGAGACAGGCGAATACCCTTGGCGCGGCTATCAAAGTGAATATGCTGATCCTGTAAACGCTTTATTAGTGATGCCTGACGATCAGCAAAATGTAGAATCACTGTTCCACTGCGTAACTCGGGCTCAGGTGGTGAGACTAATATGGCGGGACTCAATGCCTGAATAATCTTATCTGCTAGCATAATGTTATGTGCACGAATATGTTCAACGCCAGTGCGGTTAACAGATTCTAAGCTATGGGCTGCCACCACATAGGGATACACCGAGGGCGTACCACCCCAAAATCGCAGGGCATCCTCAGCGTAACGAAAATGATGAATATCAAATTCGAAGGGGTTTTCATGGGAAAACCAGCCGACATTTTTGGGCGTACAGCGATCAATAATCTCTGGGTTAACCCACATAAAGGCCGCACCTGGGCCACCACCAATCCATTTTACGCAGGAGCCCAGTACAAAGTCAGCCTGCCAGTCTGCTAGGCTAATGGGCAGAATACCCGCCGACTGGGCAATATCGACCAGGGATAAAATACCTTTGCTATGACTGAGTTGGGTGATTTTTTGCACTGGCAACTGGCGACCATTATTGGACTGTACCTGGGTCACCAGCACCATGCCTACATCGGCTGTCATCTGTTCATCCCAAACATCGATATCTGCAAGATCGGAATCTGCCGGTATAAATTTTAGTGCGTATCCCTCGCCTGCGGCCTGCTGCAATGCAAAGGCGATGGACGGGAAATCTTCTTCGCTGAGTAAAATAGACTTTTTACTTGGATCCAATGACAGTGAATCGATAATTTTCGCCACCGCACTTGAGAGGCTGGTCTGTGGGCAGAAACTACCCTTTTTTCCTTTTAACAATATCGCCAGCTGTGTGCGAAATCCATCAATGGCGGCTAACCAATGGGTCCAAATTTCTGCATCGGCCTGCTGCCATGGCTGCCAAAATGCTTTTTGCGCTGCCTGCTGAGCATCCTGTAATGGTAGGCCTACGGAATGGCTCAGCAGATAGGTGCCAGTATGAGCTGCAAATGCGGGTACGGATGTGCTCATGCCAGACAACCTTTTAGCTGTTCAATATCCTTAAAGCGGGTTCTAAACTCGCCATCAACATCGGCCGCACAGCGCATATCACAGAGTTTACGCAGCCCTTTGAGTAAGACCGGCAAGGGTGGTCCGCTGGCCGTTAGCCCCTTGGTCTCTGTGAGGTCGGCGCTGTCTGCGGGCTTTTCGATAAACTTTCTTACCAACTGTTCATGGTGCTGCAACGCAGTTTGGCCATGGGCATGGCAAACCTCTAAAAACAGCGCGAGGTTTTTTTGTAGCCAGGGTTCGCTGCGATGCTCGCTGGCGATCTCCATAAAGCTATCTAATAAGCTGGTGCGTCGCATTGCGTCGCGCAGTACTAGCTGATCTTCGGGGCGCATAAACAGAAACTTATCGACGAGAAGTTGAGAGTAATAGGGATCATCGGCCTGACAGAGGCCCAACAGTAAATCGATAACATTGATGCCGGCAAAGTCCCCGGCATTGGCACCTCTGTACTCATGCAGACCCACGCGATGGGGTCGGTAGTAGGGTCTTACACAGTAGAAAAAACGGTCGATATCGAGCTTCTCAAAAAGGATTTGATTGTTGTGATACACCTCTTCGAGGGCTGCTTTGGCGGTGAGCAGCAAGTCGCAGGTCACCGGATGGGAAACCCCTAGGGGCAAGATTTGGCGCAGCGCTTCAGAGGCCCGGATAAACGCAAACACACTGCGGGTGTTGTAATCGAGAAAGGCCTTTTCGTCTTCCAGTTGCGTGAATGTTTTATAGATGCCATTAATCGCGCGGTTGTGGGTTTCCAAATGGCAGGAGGCAAAACGGGGAATAACCCCCAGAGAGGCACCCAGCTGCATGGCCAGCGCTGAGGCTTCCTGAAGCGGTGAGCGAGTTTCTCTAGAGGGCTCAGTGATTTCGTGACGCCGGCAAGCGGCCATATAAAACCCCACATTACCCAGTAAATCAAAGCCGCTATCAAAGCCTTCGTCGGTATTGCCTTCATTGAGCAGGTCGGTAATCAATATGGTTCCCTGATCTACGAGCTGCTGCTTTAGCTCTGCGCCAATATCAGTGCTGGCTTGACGATCTGGGAGGTTGAAATAGAGCTCTTCGAGTTCGGAGTTTATTGCTCTGAACTCATTGCGAATCCATTTATCGAGCGCCTGGGCCTTAACTGTCATCTGTATTTTTCGCCTAATTGGGGTTCTATAAAGAGGCAAATAATAACAAAAAGG
>DDDD01000162.1 GCA_002335945.1 Porticoccaceae bacterium UBA1989 | reverse complement strand
GCTCTATTGGTCATGCGAGTGGGAAAACCGTCTTCAATGCGATAGTTGGCTTTGATCGGGTTGTCGCTCTCTGCGGTGACACGGAAGGGACTTTGGTTGGCGCTGTGGATGTAACCCGACTTGGGGTTAATAACCTGAGGCAGATCATCAAAGGGCATGTAGCTGTCCCAGATTAGGCTGCTGTCGTCGCCTGGCAAATACTGAGTCCAGTCATAACCGGCCACTCGATTTGGGGTTAATGAATTATGCACAAACATGGTGTTGCCTTCGCGATCGGCATAGACGAAGTTAAAACTGGCAAAGGCTTGCATGCGCAGTGCGTCGCGCCAGTCTTCAAATGTCTGTGCCTTGTTCATGGCCAGCCACTGTTCTACCTGACGCAGCTCATTCATGCCCGCGTAACGAATGGCATAGGTGCCGTGGTCGGTGCGCAATACTGGCCCGTGGACAGATCTGAGACCTACCTGGGTTGAGGTCCAGTTAAAGAAGCCAAAGACTTTTACATCGACATCAAGGTCGCGGGCTTCTAATGTTTCCCACTCACCATCCAGCTTGTAGCGCATGGGGTCATTGGGATCTATATCCAATACATAAACATCCACCAGATCTGGTTTGTTAACCGTTGCACCCCAGCCAAGATTTTCGGTAAAACCCACACCCACAGTCACACTGCTGGGGAATAGGCCGCCCATAATATTGAGCCCTTCGTTACTTTGAATATGAGCCTCATACCAGGCGACTGGGCCGGTGGTGGGCTGGTGGGAGTTAATGGCTAAGCGCGTGGCACCATCGGTACTAAAATGGGGGGATACGGCAAAGGCATTGGAACCTACGGGTAGATCGTTGTAAGTAACGCCATGGCTTTGCAGTCCTTTGGCGGCAACGTTGGTATTTGGCCCGAGGCTAATACTGCGCTGGCGTTCCTCGGCATAGATTTCGGTGAGAACCGAATCAAACCCATAAAAAAGGAGATGGCGCAGCATATAACCCGCCACAACATCCTTGCCATTGATCGGGAAAACATTGCGATTGGTCTGCTCTGGATGCAGCGCCGCGTAGTAATTGATGCCGTCGGCAAAGGCTTCAATGTAAGCGCGAGTGTCTGCGGTGAGCTTAGTCTCGTAATCAGCTTCGATGGTCTCCCAAAAGCCTAGCCATTTAATTAGAAAATCAAAAATGGCCGCATCCTTGCCATTTTCTGCGGCATTGGTACCACGGTATAAAGTAATACTGTCGTGGATCACCTGCCAGTTGTCTTCGGATTGGGCATAGGCAAAACCAAAGGCGGCATCCACATCGCGCTCACCCATAACATGAGGCACACCAAGATGGTCGCGCTCAATGACGACGTCATATTGTTCATTGAGTTGCAGGTAGTTTGCCGGATTAAATTTTTCGGCGCAGCCAGTGAGTGAAACTAGAAAAAAGAGAGTTATAAATAAGCGCACTTTGAGTACCTTTTTATTATTAGTATTTATGATGCTAATTACGTTCTCTGTTGATGGAGCGATCACTTCACTATACAGGTTCTTCCTCCGCATGGAGCACGGTTCCCACGGGAATTGCGGCTGCTTGCAGCGTAGACTGAGTTTTGTATTCTGTTGGCAGTGCAGGAATAGTCAGCACTCGCCAGATACTAATGCCCGCCAATAATAATAGGGCGACGGCGAGTAATTGGAAAAAGCTTTGCAGGCCAAACAGCTGTAACCAAAACACGGCGGTGATTGGGCCGGTGATAGAGGTTAGTCCAGCAATCAGCACGACGGTGCCGCTAGCGGGAACAATTTCGCTGGGGCGCAGGTGATCGTTGGTTAGTGCCACGACCAAGGAATAGAGCGACAGTGCGCAGCCGCCAAACAAGAATATCAGCGTGTAGAGTTTTGGTGAGGCCTCTGATTCGCCGCTGATCAACAGCGCAAAGGCCACGGCAAATAAACAGGCGAAGCCGATAACCCAGCGACGATCTACCATGTCTGAGATTTTGCCCAAGGGCCATTGCAGTATCATTCCGCCGGCCATCATCGCACCCATGAAGCTGGCGATCTCAGAAATGCTCATGCCGAGCTTAGTACCGTATACCGCGCCCATACCAAACAGAATACTGGATACCCATTGGGATAGAACAATGCCCGTAACGCCCATGGGCGTTCGATACCACAGGTGGCTAATACTGACGCGCTCGGTTTCTTCGATGGCAGGTGTTTCAATTGGCGACAATAAGATGGGCACGGCGGCGACGCTAACCATCACTGAAATCAAAATAAACAATGTAAAGTCGAGAGGGTTGGCTAGGTTGAGCATAAACTGCCCGGCGCAAATGCCCGCCAATAAAATACTGGTGTAAATCGAAAGGGTCTGGCCGCGATTGGCATTGGTCGATGCCTGGTTAAGCCAGCTTTCTGAAACCACATAAATGGTTGAAAACGCGAAGCCGGTTAGCAGGCGCATTAGTGCCCAGGCCCAGGGTTCAATATAAATGGCATGTATCAAAATGGTAACCGAGGCCACTGCAGAGAGTGCGGCAAACATGCGAATATGGCCCACTCGCTGAATCATTTTTGGCGTCAGTAAAGACCCCGCTAAAAAGCCAGCAAAATAGCAGGACATTAGCAGGCCAATTAGATAGTCATCAAAGCCTTCCAATTCAGCGCGCACGCCTAACAAACTGCCCTGTACACCAACGGCGAGGCCAATAAGTGATAGGCCTGCAAAGAGCGGCCAGATACTAAAAAGAGTTTTAACAGGCATTGCGAAATGACTCTATGGATTTTTCGCCAGAGTACTCTCGAAATACGAAATCACAAAGGAAATTTTTAGCTTTTTTGTCCGATTTGGACTTTTATTTCGGGGACGAAACTGAGGGACTGATTATCGCTGTGCAAGGTGACTTCTTGATCCTGAATACTGACCTGAATATCGAGATTGCGCTGCTTCATGGTCTGCAGTATTTCAGTGGTTTCTGTATCCAGATGATAGACAGTAATATTTTTAAAGCGGGCAATCTGCGGCTGCATCTGTTTCCACCACATGGCGGCTGAGCCATAGGTGTAAACAATGACTTGCTGAGATCGGCCAGAGGCTTTTTTCAGACGCTTTTCGCTGGGCAGTCCCAGTTCAATCCAGAGTTCGATATCGTCGCTGAGGCTTTTTTGCCAGAGGTCGGGTTCGTCGTCGGTGCTTAGGCCTTTGGTAAAGCTGAGTGACTCGCTGGCATGCAGGGCAAACACCAGCAGTCTGACCATAAGGCGCTGATCGGTTTCGGAGGGATGCTGAGCCAGAGTGAGACTGTGCTGTTGATAATAATGGCGATCCATATCGATAATATTAAGTTCTGCTTTGCAGATGGTTGCACTGAGCGCCATTTTTTACAGCCTGTTTTGGATGAGTCTGATTAGGCTGGTGATCATACAGTTAAAAGCCGCGAACTGATTGCTCTGTTCGCGGCTCTTGGCCGCTATCTGACGCATCGGCCAGATTTTAGGTTAGAAGTTGTAGGTAACCTCTGCGCCTATGATGCGTCCCTTGGCCAGGGGTGAAAAAGTACCGCCTAGTGCTGCTGGGCCAATCGTTACTGGCAGTTGTGTATCTCCGCCATGTTTGACTTCGTCGGTGAGGTTTTTGCCGTAGATACCTATGCTCCAGTGGCCATCTCCCGAGTACATATCAATGCCGGCGTCGATAATATCCTGTTCGTTAATTGAGCCGAGGTTATTGTCGAGGTATGCCGACTCATCACGGTGGGATACGCTGATGCGGGAGCTGATTAACCAGCCTCCAACATTGTCATCCCGGGACAGACTGACGTTGTAGGTGAGTTTGGCCGCTCGCGGCAGATCGAGTGCTAAATCTGCGCTATCGATCATGCCGTCGCCACTAATATCAAACAGTACGCGATCATATTCACTGTCTATCCAGCCCACAGAGGCGCTGAAGAACAGATCGTCGGTGAGGCTATAGGCACCATCAACTTCAATACCATTAATTCTGGCATCCGCGGTGTTTTTGATAATCTGTACCACCCCTGATACTGGGTCAGCGAGATTAACCTCCCGTTGCATGTCGTCAACTTGGGTATTGAAAATAGCGGCATTTAACCGCCCACGATCACCCAGCTGGGTTTTATAGCCGAACTCCACAGTCTCAACGGTTTCCTGATCAAAGGGGCCGGGACCATTGTTAACCAAGTCGCCAGAAGTATTACGCAGATTGTATCCGCCAGAGCGGAATCCTCTTGTCCAGTGACCATAAACTTGAGAGTCGTCATCAAAGGCATAGGCTGCGCCAACCTTAGGTGAGAAACTATCCCAGGATTCATTGTCGGTGAAATCAAATGGACAGGTACCTTCGGTGACTTTGCAGGGGCTATTTACATTGGCGATTAACGAGGCAATTTCGACATCTTTCTCCTCGTCGGTAAAGCGCGCGCCAGCGGTCAGGGTGAGACTGTCATTAACGGCATAGTCCACCGAGGCAAAGACGGCTTTGGTGGTTACCTCGTAATCGCCGCCGCCATCCTGAGTTAATGCTCCACTCAGCAAGACTCGACGCTCGTGGTAGCTAAGGTCATTGGTGAAGTAAAACAGTCCAGCAGTGACCGTAGTGCGCTCATTAAAGGTACCGATATAACGCAGTTCATTACTAAACTGTTCTGCCTCTAGCCAGGCGGGTGCATGAAAGAAATGCGCCGGCTGGGCATCAATATCACCATTGTTACTCTGACTAAAGTCGCGCCAGCCAAAGATATTGGTAATGGTGCCCTCACCAAAATCGACATCCCAGTTTACTTCTGATGCTAGGAATTTAGTCTCAGTATCCTGAAAGCCTTTTTCATCAATAGAAAAGTCAAAGCTATTGCGACCAAAGCTGGCTACCGCGCCTGTTGTTCCTGTACCGCTCATGTGGGACTGTGCTGCTGGGCCATCGCCAGAGGTTTTGGCATATTCAAAACGGGTGATCATTTCAACGGTATCACTGGGGCTATAGACCACCACGGGGCGAATCATAAATTGCTCTATCTCACCAAAATCACCGCCGTCAAAGCTGTTGGTGAACCAGCCGCCGTCATCATTAAAGTGAACGCTCACTTTAGCTTTAAGCACCTCATTTATTGGGCCCCCGGCAGAGGCTTGAATGTAGGTGTTGTTGGGGCCATTGTCACTGCCGCCGTCTATGGCGATACGAGACTTGGCCTCGAACTCGTCACCTGGAAGGGCGGTATTAATCAGCACTGCGCCACCGGTGACATTGCGTCCAAACAACGTTCCCTGGGGTCCGCGCAACACTTCGATACTGTCTAAATCGAAGGTATCGAAAATAATGCCTGCGTTAAGGCCCATGTAAACGCCATCGACAAATACCCCCACGGTGGGATCAATTGAGGGGATGGAGCTATTAACCCCAAGCCCGCGTATGGAAAAATTGGCAACACCTCTTGAGGTGCCAATGTCATCTAGGGCGACATTGGGCATGGTGACGGCTAGGTTGGTGAGATCACGGATCTTTAATGTTTCAAGCTGATCGCCGTTAAACGCGGTAATTGATAGGGGAACATCCTGAATAGCTTCTTCCCGTTTACGCGCGGTGACAACAACTTCCTCCATGAGAATATTGCTACTGCTGCGCCTTACTTCCTGCGCTTGAGTGACTGTGGCTGTGGAGAAAAGTAAGGGTACTAGGCACCCAGCGATAACTAGGCTAATTGATGATTGCTTATATGGCACGGTTAAAGGTGACATAACGACCTCCTGTAAGATAATTGTCCTTATAGATTCGTGACAGGTGCTGGCCCAGATGCAGGCGCGCCGGTCAAACGAATGCTTGTTGTGTGGTCACTACAGGAGACGGTACTTAGGTCAATTCTTATAATACGGCCTAAAATTATATTCATGATTCCCCCAAACCACATTTCAGTCATAGTTGGTTTATCTGGGCAATTCAATAGCAGATTTAGATAGGGTCGACTGGTGATGTCAAAAAGAGATTACTGAACAACAACTCTATTGCAGGCTGTGATATTTAAGGTCGATCTTAATGGGCGAGACGCTGAGCCATTTAAAAGCCCAGGTCTTCCTGCGTGACCTGCACCGAAACATGCTCTCCTGCAACTTCAGTACTCACTAGAATAGGCCGGCAGCAAACAAAACAGTCTTCGGTATAGGTCTGAGATTCTGAGGGGTCCACAAGCAAGGTGATACTCTCCCAGCAGTAAGGGCAGGTTATTTGCTCTTCATGTAAATGCATAACCGATTACTTCAACAGCGCTAGTGGATGGGTCATTCCTGTCCAGGGGCTGACGAAGAACGGTTCCACCATATCTGGTGTTACATCGTTAATATGCGCGGGCTTCCACGCGGGGTTGTGATCTTTGTCGATCGCCAGGGCGCGAATACCTTCGACAGTTTCACTGCTGTGACCTGAGCGGCCGAGGTGCTCGGTATGAAAACAGTGATGAACTAAATCGAGCTCCATACGCAGATCATCGGCCAGACTTAATGTTCTGCCGGTACGTATTTGCTTGAGGACAACATGAAGCATTAGCGGCGAACGTTTATGCAGGACATCTAAGGTCTGTGCCGCCCAATCCGAGCCGTCATTTTCCAGTGCTGCAGCGATATCTTTAATGGTCTCAAGGGCAAAGATGCTGTCGATGCTGGGGTGCAGCCATTCAGGTGAGGCTATCTCAGCGGAGGTCTCCAATGTGTCGTGAAGGGCTTCTATACGCTCTGAGACCGTAAGTTCGGGGTCGCTGGTTAATGAATCCCATAACGCGGGCATATCCGTGCTATCGACGACCGCGTCGGCTAGGTCTACCGCAATGGCTTCGGCGCCCAGCATTAGCTGTCCGGTCAGGGCTAAATATTCACCGCTGGCGCCCGGACAACGCCCGAGAAAGTAGCCGCCGCCAACATCCGGAAATAGGCCGATATTGGTTTCGGGCATGGCCAATTTACTGCGCTCAGTGACGATGCGTAGGCTTGCGCCCTGGCTGATGCCCATACCACCGCCCATGACTATGCCGTCCATAAAGGCGATATAGGGCTTGGGATAGGTAAAAATTAAATGGTTGAGACTGTATTCCTCAGTAAAAAAATCTTCCAGGGCAGGGTCGTTAGTAATAGCGGCCTCGTGGAAAAAACGAATATCACCGCCGGCACAGAAGGCGCCAAAGGGGCCCATTTTGTTGGAGCCACGTATGGCCACCGCTTCTATTTCTGGATTTCCCTGCCATTCGGTTAACAGGCTGTGCAGATCGCGCACCATATCCAGTGACAGAGCATTAAGTGCCTTGGGCCGGTCGAGAGTAATCAGACCAATGCCTGCGTCGATTTGCCATTGGATATTGGACAAGATTGAGTACCTGTTATGGTTATTTTGAGGGGGATTTAACCAGCCCTACGCCGCGCTGTCTACTGAATCGCTTTTATATCAGAGGCGCAGATCGCAATGCCGTCAAGTTTTGGCTTGCGGTCAAAAACATTGTCCAGCGCAGCTGCTCCTGAAGAATCTCTATTTTTTCGATAACGGCTTCCGAAGACTCCAGAGCCGGCGCTAAAAAAGGCTGGGCCAAGGCTGACATCTGGGCGCCTAAACGGATGCATTTAGCAATATCCACACCGTTGCGGACACCGCCAGAACCAATCAAGTTTACGTCGGCGCAAGCACTGCGAACCTGAGATAGTAGGTCAACGGTATCCATCCCCCAGTCGACAAAGGGTGCTGCAATTTGCTGTTCTCTGGTGGAGTCATTCCGCGCCAGTTCAATGCTCGCCCAACTCGTGCCACCGCGACCTGCTACTTCAATCCACTGTACCCCCGCACCCACCAATTTTTGCGCGGTACTAGGGCCGATGCCCGAACCTACCTCTTTAATAATGACGGGTACAGAGAGCTCACTAGCGCAGGTTTGAATGGCATCGAGCACCAAATTCCAGTCTCGGTCTCCGTTCGGCTGTACTAGCTCTTGCAGGGGATTTAAATGGATTATCAGGGCGTTGGCATCAATGCTTTCTACGGCGCGTTTGGCTAGATCCAAGCCGGATTGCTGTAACTGGGTAGCACCAAGATTGCCCAGTATTGTCGCATTGGGTGCCCAACGGCGCACATTCTGTGCCAGACCCTGTTCTAGGGCGGCGCGCTGTGATCCCAGCGCCATGGGTATATGGCAATGTTCTGCGGCCTCAGCTAGATGCTGATTAATTAGCTCTCCGTTGTTGCAGCCGCCGGTCATGGCGCCGATCATAAAGGGTGCGGAAATAGGGCGGCCTAAAAAGTGACAGGCAATGTCTGTGTCTTCTAGAGCCAGCTCTGGGAGGCCGCTGTGTTCAAAGGTTAGGCGATCGAAACGGCTACCCAACTCAGATTGATGACGTGCCTCGAGGGCTAGCTGGATATGGTCGTCTTTGCGATTGCTTATATTGGTCATGGCAACAGCCTCTACTGTTTAGTGTTGTAGGCCAGGTCGACGAGTAACATATGAGGAACTGTCAGTGCGGCGAGACCAATGAAGGTTAACTGTACTATAGATGCAGACAGGGACCCCTGAAAAAATAATAAAAAACCTAGTGCCGCAGTCCAGGCCATCAGGCTATAGATTGCGGCCTCAATAAAACTGCGCCTGCGTTCGCTCTCTTCTTCAATACTCTGCCATATCCGCAAGGTGTGGCTGCGACTGTGCCAGAGGCAAAAATACAGGGCGAAGCTAATAAGCGGCGGCAGCAAGAACACCAGTATTAATTGGGTGATCAGGCTGTTGAGCGGTTTTCGCCATGCCGGATTTTTCGAGGCATAAACAGCATAGCCGGCGAAGCTCAGAAGCCAGGGTAAAAATAATGCGCCAATCGATTGGAGTAGCATGGCTGCGCCTCTGTCACCTACTAAGATGGCAAAAAGTGGTT
>DDDD01000010.1 GCA_002335945.1 Porticoccaceae bacterium UBA1989 | reverse complement strand
TCATGGCGGCCGGTGGTTACCACTTCGGCCGGGTTACCAAACTTGTCGATCGACTGGCCTGGGATACGCAAGCTGGAGGTGGGCTTTAGTGCCAGATTGGCAATAATATCCTGGCCGGATGAAATACCACCCAGCACGCCACCGGAGTTATTGGAGGTGAAACCTTCGGGGGTTAACTCGTCGCGATGTTCTGTGCCCTTTTGCGCCACGGAATCAAATCCAGAGCCTAGCTCTACACCTTTAACGGCATTAATTCCCATTAGGGCATGCGCAATATCGGCATCGAGACGATCAAAAATCGGCTCACCTAATCCTACGGGCATGTTTTTCGCGATCACGGTGACCTGTGCACCGATTGAATTGCCTTCTTTACTGAGTGCCTGCATGTAGGTTTCTAGGTCGGCAATCTGGTTTGGGTCGGGGAAGAAGAACGGGTTCTGTTCTATTTCTTCACGGACAAACTGCTGGGCAACGATGGGGCCCAGCTGGGAAATATAGCCGAATATTTCTATGCCTAAACGCTCTTTTAGGTACTTCTTAGCGATACCACCTGCGGCGACGCGCATGGCTGTTTCACGGGCTGAACTGCGTCCGCCTCCGCGATAATCCCGCTCGCCGTACTTCTGATGGTAGGTATAATCTGCATGAGAAGGTCGGAATAAGTCTTTGATATTACTGTAATCTTTGGATTTCTGATCTTTGTTTTCGATCATCATTCCAATGGAAGCGCCGGTGGTCTTGCCTTCGAAGACGCCGGAGAGTATTTTCACTTCATCGTCTTCTTTACGCTGGGTTGTGTACCTTGACTGACCCGGTTTACGGCGGTCTAAATCGGGCTGCAAGTCAGACGCACTTATCTCTAATCCGGGAGGGCAACCATCGACAATACAGCCAATCGCTAAACCATGGCTCTCGCCAAAGCTGGTTACGGTGAATAGTTTTCCTATTGAATTTCCGGACATGATTGTGTGTGCCTTAATGGGTTCGCGTTAATGCTGGCGATTATACGTAAGTTATTGGAAAGATTCGCGGTGTTCAACCAGCTGATCGCGGGTTAATACAAATACGCCGGAATCACCCTCGCTAAATTCTAACCAGACAAAGGGTACGGCGGGAAAGGCGCGCTCTAGGGCCACCCATGAATTACCGACCTCAACCACCAATACACCCACGGCGCTTAGGTGCTGCTCCGCCTGCTGCAGCAGACGTCGGGTAAAGTCTAGACCATCGTCGCCTGAGGCCAATGCTAACTCGGGCTCATGCTGGTATTCCTCGGGCATGCTGGCGATATCTTCGGCGTCCACATAGGGTGGGTTACTTACAATCAGGTCAAAGATCTGGCCTGTGGCTAGGCCAGAGAAAAGATCTGACTCTAGAACGGTTACCCGATTACTCACATCATGCCCGGCAATATTCATGGTCGCCACGGCTAATGCGTCGGCACAGATATCACTGAGTACCACCTCTGCCTCGGCAAAGGCGTAGGCGCAGGCGATACCTATACAGCCGCCGCCGGTACAGAGATCCAGTACCCGCTTGGGTTCGTATTTACACCAGGGTTCGAAGCCCGCCATGATTAGTTCGGCGATGGGTGAACGGGGAATCAATACACGTTCATCAACAATGAAGGGCANNCGGCGTTCGAAAAGGGCTTTAACACTGCCCTGCTGTTCTGCGGTAAGTTCTTGAGCTAACACCTCTCGATCGGCGTTGGGCGGCAATTGCAGGGCAAATGAGAGCAGATAAACGGCTTCATCCCAAGCGTTGGTAGTGCCATGGCCAAAATAGAGGCCCTGGCTCTCAAATAGGGTTTCGCCATATTCGAGCATTGAAGCAACTGTGGGGGTTTGGGATTCTGTCATTGTTCCTCCGAAGGGCACTATTTTACCCTTGAAACTGGCAATGGTCTGTAGTTTGTTACAAAATGGCGCACTTAATAATTACACTTATATGAATAGCGGAATATACCAATATGCAGGACTCCTTCCTAAAAATTATCAAAAGTACGGGCGAAGATATCACGCGCCCAGGACTGCTAGATACTCCACAGCGTGCAGCTAAGGCTTTTTCTTATCTGACCAGTGGTTATGAAATGGATCTGGACACAGTCATCAACAATGCCCTATTCCCCTCTGATTCCGAAGAGATGGTGATTGTTAAAGATATTGAGCTGTATTCGCTGTGTGAGCATCACCTATTGCCCTTTATCGGCAAGTGCCATGTGGCCTATATTCCGAACGGTAAGGTCTTGGGTTTATCTAAAGTTGCTCGTGTGGTTGATATGTTCTCTCGCCGCCTACAGATTCAGGAAGCTTTGGCGCAACAGATTGCCTCTACGATTCAAGACGTCACTTCGGCTCGCGGTGTTGGCGTTATTATTGAAGCCAAGCATATGTGCATGATGATGCGTGGTGTTGAGAAGCAGAACTCTACGATGAAGACTTCGTCGATGCTGGGACAGTTTAGAACCGATCAGGCCACTCGCACTGAGTTCTTGACGCTGTTGAATCATCGCTAGCTAGATTGCTCTTCAACAACTAGTTTGTAGTATTTAATAAGGAGCCCGGTACTGGAAGCAGTAGCGGGCTTTTTTATGTCTCTAGATTTCTATGCTTAACCTTCTAAGCCTATAGATTACCAGCGCAACCCTGTACCGGCGCAGACCGAGCAGTTGATATGCCCTCTGCTACAGCTGGTACATCGCAACTCCTGCAAACCGCTGCAAATGGCACAGACCCCGTTGGGGCCATCACCCGATCCAAAGCAGGCGATACAGCGGACATTGCCTTTGCCATAACAGGTATGACAGCTATTAAGTTTACTACCACTACAAACAGTGCAGGGCTCAGGGCTAAACTGAGCCTCATTCAGTGCTGAATAATCCATTTTCGCCTAGACTCCTGTCTACTTAAATGAGCTCCCTGCTCCTTCGATCTAATGCCTTTTTCTGCCGCTCTGGTTTGTCTATTTTTTATTATTCGTCCTTTAGCCCATCACCCTCAGAGCGATATAGGGACCTAGATTAAACACAAGAATTAAAACCTTATATTGAGCAAGGTATTCAAAATACATTTTTGGCACGGCTGCCGGATCCAAATCAAACATTTTGCAGTGTATTTTGACAGCCCAGTCTCTGCAAACAACTACCATCAACGTGCTGAATAGCAGTATGCAAATATTAATAAGACTAGACCAACCGAGAAAGATTGTTAGCTCATGCAGGGTAATCATACTAAGCACCTCTTTATCTGAGAATGGAAAACGAGTACTACTGCAATAGCTTTAGCCAACTGCAATGTGGCTTTCAAGACCTTTATTAAAAAGTAGTACTTTCTTTGCGTTTAATCAAGGTCTTGAGGCCTTATCAGGAGATACCTCGCTATGCTCGGCATGACAGAGCCCTTCATTGTCATCCCGAGCGCCGTACTTGTCATCCTGAGCGCNNTGCTCTCTCAGGATGACAGGGTAGCGTGTTAGCCGAACGCACTACTTGTCATCCTGAGCGCTTACTTGTCATCCTGAGCGCCATACTTGTCATCCCGAACGCCTCACTTGTCATCCTGAGCGC
>DDDD01000013.1:4280-10883 GCA_002335945.1 Porticoccaceae bacterium UBA1989 | reverse complement strand
TTAAAAGAATTATCGCCGAGAAACTTTGGCGCACTAATCGCCCTCTACGAACACAGGGTGTTTGTGCAAGGCAGTATCTGGAACATTAATTGTTTTGATCAATGGGGTGTTGAGCTGGGTAAGAAAATGGCCAATGAGTTACTCGGCGCAAATGCTAGCAGTGCAGATCTTGATCCTTCAACCAAGGCGCTGTTCAAATATATTGCGGATAATAGCTAGGGCGCTATAAAAAGCTTAAAGAGCCTTTAGCCTATCGATTAAAGAGCCTTCAGCTTATCGACTAAAAAGAGCCTTCAGCTTATCTACTAAAAAGACCTTTGTTAGGCTCGAAGCTCTTTAGGCAGAGAAAAGTGAACATTTTCCACCACGCCGTCCAGCTCCTGTGGCGGCTTAGCACCGAACTCAACCAATCGATTAATCACATCCGTCACCAGAATCTCTGGGGCGGACGCACCGGCAGTCACGCCAATCGACTGAGTATCTTTTAACCATTCTGCATCGATATCCTGAGGGCCATCAATCAGATAGGCGCGACAGCCGCAGCGTTCTGCAAGCTCACGCAGTCGATTGGAATTAGAGCTGGCAACAGACCCCACCACCAACACCAGATCAGTCTCTATGGCCAACTGCTTAACCGCATCCTGACGATTCTGAGTGGCATAGCAAATATCATCTTTGCGCGGCCCCTGAATCAACGGAAACTTCTTTCGCAGCGCATTAATAACCAGCGCAGTATCATCCATCGACAGAGTAGTTTGAGTCACATAGGCAAGCCTAGAGGGGTCTTTAACCTCCAGTGTCAACACATCCTGCTCATTCTCGACCAGATACATAGTGCCGCCGAGAGTACCACTTTCGTACTGACCCATGGTCCCCTCAACTTCCGGGTGACCCGCATGGCCAATCAACACGCATTCCATGCCATCGCCACTGTACTTAGTCACTTCCAAATGCACTTTGGTCACTAACGGACAGGTGGCATCGAACACTTTCAGCTGGCGACGTTTGGCTTCATTTTGTACCGCCTGAGACACACCATGAGCGCTAAAGATAACCGTCACATCATCAGGAATCTCATCCAATTCCTCAACAAATACAGCACCGCGGGCGCGCAGATCATCGACCACAAATTTATTATGTACCACTTCATGGCGCACATAGATCGGCGCACCAAATACTTCTAGAGCTCTGTCGACAATATCGATTGCCCGATCAACGCCGGCACAAAAGCCCCGGGGATTGGCTAACTTAATGTCCATCAGTGCACGCTCGCAGGAGTAACGCTAATAATTCGTACGTTAAAGAGTATATTTTTTCCGGCAAGCGGGTGATTAAAATCCACCATCACTTCGCCATCGTTAACCTCAACAACCACACCCGGCAACTCACCATCACCGTTTTGGAAGGAGAACATGGTTCCTAATTCAAGCTCCTCTGCGGAAAAATTCTTGCGCTCCACAGACTGAACATTTTGCGGGTTATGTTGACCAAAGGCATGTTCCGGCGGAATCGAAAACTCTCGTTCGTCCCCATCAACCAGACCCATTAAAGGCGTTTCAAAACCGGGCAGCAGGTTGCCATCACCCATGGTGAAGGTCGCCGGCGCGGTCTCAAAATTGGAATCTACAACATGGCCATTTTCAAGGGCCAGAGAGAAATGCAAGGTGACAGAGGTGCCACTATCTATGGGTAATGTCATAACCATTAACTCTTTTTATTACTTGTGCTTTTACTGTTTTTTTCACGGTCGCTGTTAATAAATCCATCGATAATTAACATCACAGCGCCCACCGAAATACCGCTATCCGCCACATTAAAGGCTGGAAAGTGATGGCCGGACCAATGAAAATCCAAAAAATCCACCACATAACCCAAGGTCACGCGATCGTATAAATTGCCCAGTGCGCCGCCTAAAATAAGCGCCAGAGCCAAACTCTCAAACCAGCGATCAGTAGGCTGCCGAGCAAGCCACACTGCAATAACAGCGCTAACGCCTGCCGCCAAAATGCTAAAACCGTAACGCTGCCAACCGCCCGCATCACTTAAAAAGCTAAATGCCGCCCCATAATTATGGGCCCGCACCAGATTAAAAAACCCAGTGACCAGCGTCGAATCGCCATAGCTATAGGCACCGACTATCCAAGTCTTGGTCAGCTGATCAGCAATCAGCACTGCAAGGGCTATGCCATACCAGTTTAAAACCCTAGGCATGGGCTCGCGCCTCACCCTGACCACTGATGTTATCAATACAGCGCGCACAGACTTCTGGGTGCTGTTCGTTGCTACCCACGTCGGCGATAAAGTGCCAGCAGCGCACACATTTAGTTGCTTCAGAATGTGTCACCGCAACCTTTAAGCCTTCCAGCATAGAGTCTTGCAAATCACCGGCATCAGCCAGTGGCAACAGCGAGGCTTTGGAGGTAATGGTCACAAAGCGCAACTCATCACCCAGCTTAGCCAGACTGGCATGCAGGTCTTGATCGGCAAACAGCTGAATATCAGCGCCCAGAGAACCTTTTACCAGCCCCTGATTACGCTGCTCTTCAATCACCTTATTAATCGCTTCTTTGGCCAGAGAAATAGCCGCCCAGTCCTGTTTGCTAATAGTCTCATCGGCGGTCAGTCGCTGCAGTGGATACCATTCGGCAACAAACACTGAATCACTGCGATCGCCGGGCATAAAGCCCCAGATCTCGTGAGCGGTGAAACTTAAAATCGGTGCAATCCAACGTACAAAGGCCTCAGCAATCTGATGCAGTGCCGTCTGGGCAGAGCGACGTGGCAAGCTATCTTCAGCACAGGTATAGATACGGTCTTTAATAATATCGAGATAAAAACCACCCATATCCCGAACACAAAAATTGTGCAGCTTCTGATAAATCTGGTGGAAGCGGAAATTATTGTAATCGTCGATAATCTCGTCTTGCAGCTGCGCCGCACAGTCGATGGCCCAGCGATCCAACGCCAATAAGTCAGCATGGGCCACCGCATGTTGCACGGGATCAAAACCATCGATATTGGACAGAAAATAACGGGCAGTATTACGGATACGGCGATAGGACTCACCGGCACGTTTAAGAATTTCGTCAGACACAGTCATCTCAGCACTGAAGTCGGCACTGGCAACCCAGAGGCGCAATACATCCGCACCCAGCTCGTTGATCACCTTCTGTGGCGGAATCACATTGCCGATAGATTTAGACATCTTGCGGCCATTCTCGTCCACGGTAAATCCATGGGTCAGCACTGCCTTGTAAGGGGCCGTGCCATTAATGGCGATAGCGGTTTTAAGGGACGACTGGAACCAACCGCGATGCTGGTCAGAGCCCTCAAGATACAGATCCGCAGGATACTGAAGCTCTTCCCGCGCATTGATAACCGACGCATGGGTCACGCCAGAGTCAAACCACACATCCAGAGTGTCAGTCACTTTTTGATAATGTTCTGTGTCCGCACCAATTAACTCAGCAGCATCCACCTCATACCAAGCATCAATACCGGCATCTTCAACCAGCAGTGCAACCTTTTCGATCAGGGCTGGAGTATCAGGGTGCAGCTCACCGGTTTGCTTATGAACAAAGAGCGCAATAGGAACGCCCCAGGTACGCTGACGAGACACACACCAATCTGGGCTGCCATCCAGCATCCCCTCGATTCGCGCCGCGCCCCAATCTGGGTGCCAGCTAACCGTTTTAATGGCTTCTTTGGCTTTTTCTAATAAGCCATTTTTATCCATCGAGATAAACCACTGAGGGGTTGCTCGATAGATCAATGGGGTTTTGGTGCGCCAGCAATGGGCGTAGCTGTGGGTAATTTTGCCACAGGACATAAGCTTATTTTTCTCGCGCAGCACCTCAATAATATGCTCTTCGACCTTGTACACATGCTCGCCAGCAAACAGCTCAACATCATCGCGAAACAGGCCGTTATCCATCACATAGTTAAGGGTGCCGATACCGTATTGCTTGGCCACGGTGAAATCTTCCATACCGTGATCTGGCGCTGTATGCACACAGCCAGTACCTGCATCGGTGGTCACATGGTCGCCCAGTAATACAGGAATATCTCGTTCATAAAACGGATGCTGTGCCACTAGGTTTTCTAGGGCCGCACCCTGACAGGTTGCCAGGGTTTTATAGTCTTCAATCTCGAGACGCTGCATCACAGATTCGAGTAATGTCTGGGCGCAAATTAAACGCATAGGGCCAGATTCAGTCGCACACTGCACTAAGCAGTATTCCAGTTCAGCGCCCATAGAAATAGCCTGACTGCTGGGAATGGTCCAGGGCGTGGTAGTCCAGATAAGCACATTCAACGAGCCTTCACCGGCGAGGCCACCAAAGGCAGCCGAGACTTTCTCAAGCTGGGCAGCATCATTAACCGAGTAAGCCACATCAATCGAGAAAGAGGTTTTATCCTGATATTCCACTTCGGCTTCAGCCAANNNNAGCGATCTTGCCCAGGGCGCGAATAATATCCGCCTCAACACCAAAGTTCATGGTCAGGTAAGGGCGATCCCAGTCGCCAAAAACACCGATACGAATAAAATCTTTGCGCTGTCCCTCAACCTGCTTCATGGCATATTCGCGGCACTTCTGGCGGAAGGTTGAGTAATCTACCTTAACGCCGGCCTTGCCGATTTTCTTTTCAACATTGTGTTCAATGGGCAACCCGTGACAGTCCCAACCGGGAATATAGGGCGCATCAAAACCGCTCATGGTGCGCGACTTAACCACAATATCTTTTAATGTTTTATTAACCGCATGGCCTAGGTGAATATCACCGTTGGCATAGGGAGGGCCGTCGTGAAGAATGTATTTTTCACAGCCGGCACGGGCCGTTCTAATCTGCTGATACAGGTCTCTGTCGTGCCATTCTTTAAGAATACCCGGCTCGCGCTGAGCCAGGTTGGCGCGCATTGGAAAATCGGTTTTAGGCAGGTTTAACGTCGCCTTATAATCTGTCGTGTTATCAGTCATATTAATTTTAACTAACCCTAATTATCGGTGCTTTAATTATCGGTGCTTTGACTATCGGTACTTTAATCATCGGTGCTTTAGTCAACAGTACTTTCGGTACTTTTAGCGCCTGCAAACCAGGCTCTAATCTGTTTAACATCATGCTGGATACGTTCTACCAACTTATCCAACGTGGTAAATTTTGCTTCGTCGCGAATCTTATGCATAAACTCAACTTCAATGCGCTGACCATAGAGGTCACCGTCAAAATCAAGCAGATGGACTTCCAGGATAGGCTTTACCAGGTCTCCCACCGTAGGCCTTACGCCAACGTTGGCCGCACCCTGATAATGCGCGCCATCAATATCCACTAACACCGCATACACACCGGTTAAGGGCGCACTGTAGCGATTGAGCTGCACGTTGGCCGTAGGAAAGCCCAGCTCACGACCCAACTGCTGGCCATAAACCACACGGCCCTTAATTGAAAAAGGCCGCCCCAGTAATTTACTGGCTCGGCCGAAGTCCGCCTGCTGTAAAATCTCTCGCACCAGGGTGCTGCTTACCCGCTGATTATCAATCTCAAGGGTTTCGGTATCCTGAACCGTAAAGTCACAGGTCTCACCAAACGCTGCCAGCATTTTAAAATCGCCGCTACGATCACAGCCAAAGCGAAAATCATCACCAACAATTAAATGCTTAATGGCCAAGCCATTCACCAACACCTGCTGAATAAACTCACTGGCGGTCAAGTTGCGCAACACACGATTAAACTGCAGGCACACCACCTGATCTATACCAAAATCCAGCAGCGCATCTATCTTTTCACGCAGGCGCATCAGTCGTGCTGGAGCCTTTTCACCCGAGAAATACTCCTGAGGCTGAGGTTCAAAAGTCATTACGATAGAGGGTAACCCCAGTGCCGCAGCGGTATTTTTAACCTGCTGCAAAATGGCCTGATGACCAAGGTGAACGCCGTCGAAAGAACCAATGGTTACTACCGATCTCTGATTGTGGGATTGCAGGTTGTGCAATCCACGAATAAAGGTCACTTTGCCCTGTTCTGCAGCCAACGTCATCACTCTCTAAATAAGGCTCGGAGTATACCTAGCAACGGGCCGAAAGGTAAGGGACAGGGGCTGATTTCAACCCGCTAATCCGAGCACTAATCTATGCACTTCTGAGAGGTTGCTTTAGCTGGGCCACGCAAATCCGCAACCCCAAAACCCGTTGCCATCAAACAGCCCGCATAGGCCAAAAAACCAGCGGTACAGAGAGCAACAAGATTGCCACTGCGCTGCCACCAAGCCAGCTGCTGCCAAACCGTTTGATCAAGCGCACCCAACCAGTTAGCAGCAAACAGAAGTACCACAACCATCAACACCACAGCGCTAGTTAGACTAAGCCCAAACTTCAGCCATTGCCCAGAGGGCTCATAAATACCCTTCTTGCGCAGATAAATAAACAGTAACCCAGCATTCAAAAACGCCGACACCGAAGTTGCAGCAGCCAGACCCACATGGCCAATCTGCCAGTAATAATGCAGTGGCACCACAAACAGCAGGTTGAGCACCATATTAGAGACCATTGCAATCACACCAATACGCACCGGCGTACGCATGTCCTGACGGGCAAAGAATCCCGG
>DDDD01000013.1:4010-4152 GCA_002335945.1 Porticoccaceae bacterium UBA1989 | reverse complement strand
GCAATCACCAGCACCATTTTTAATGCCCAATTAAGCGTCTCAGAATAGGCCTCCACCGACTTGGCCGCATGATGCCGCGACAGATTGGGCAGTATCACCGTAGCTATAGCCACAGCAAAAACCCCCAGGGGTAACTCCGCCA
>DDDD01000013.1:0-3893 GCA_002335945.1 Porticoccaceae bacterium UBA1989 | reverse complement strand
AGCTGGAACATCAGCTGCACCACACCGGCGGTAAAGACACCCCAGGCTAAGGCAAATGCAGGCTGATCAAATAAAGGTGCAGCAACCAGTGCTGCCGTAATCAAGGTGACATTGAGCAGCAACGGCGTAAAGGCAGGCACAGCAAAGCGATCGTAGCTATTGAGAATGCCCCCCGCCACACCGGTCATGGATATAAACAGCAGATAAGGAAAGGTAATACGCAGCATGTCGGCCGTCGCCGCAAACTTTTCAGGCTCGTCAAAAAACCACTTGGGCGCAAAGATAGCCGCCATCACCGGCGAGGCCACCACAATAACCAGCGTAACCCCCAGCAACGTAATACCCAGCGTACCAGCAACTCGATTAACCAGCTCTTTTACCGCCGCCTGACTACCCTTTTCCCGATACTCACCCAGAATAGGCACAAAAGCCTGAGCAAAAGCACCCTCAGCAAAGAGTCGACGAAAAAAGTTAGGAATCTTAAAGGCAACAAAAAATACATCAGCAAAGGCATCGGCACCAATAACCCGCGCAAAGACCACATCTCGCGCCAGACCCATCACCCGCGACAGCATAGTGAAAAAACTAACCACGCCACTGGAACGCAGCAGGCCACTATCCTTAGACGCCTTAGCCTTAGGTGCTGCTTTTTTAGGTTCTTTCTTCGCGTTATCCTGAGACAATAACCTGCCCTTTAGGGTGCTAATGAGAGCTGCAGTTTAACCACCTGTACCGCCGTGGCCAAGCGAATCTCTCAATCCGCCACAACAATAATAAACCCCGTAACATTTACACGGGGAATTGGGTTGAATGTCAGCACCAAACCCTGTATATTTCCGCGCTTTCAGTGTGACCCAATTAGAGAGGAATATTTAGGTGGCAAATTCAGTACAAGCTAAGAAACGCGCACGCCAGAACGAGAAACGCCGCCAGCATAATGCCAGCCTGCGCTCAATGGTTCGCACATATCTCAAGAAAGTTGATGCAGCAATCGCCTCAGGTGACCACGCTACTGCTCAAGAAGCCTACAACGCTTCTGTGCCAGTACTTGATCGCATGGCCGACAAAGGTATTCTGCACAAGAACAAAGCTGCTCGTCATAAGAGCCGTTTGAATAGCCAAGTTAAAGCACTGGCTAAGTAACTCGCTTTTAGTAAAAAGCCGTTACAAAATACAGTTGCGAAAAAACCGGCCTAGGCCGGTTTTTTTATGTCTGATGATTTTATAGCACTTAAACGAGAGCACTTAGACGACAGCTCTTAAACAAGAGCCCTTGAACTAGCGGCTCAAATTAGCCGCTTAAGCCTGCACCGCAAATATTCTCACCGGCACGCCATTTAACGCAGCATTACCACTCACCTGATCAATAAGCTGGTCATCAGTCAGATCGTTACAGCTAACCCCCTCCTGCTCGCTCGCAATCGCCATACTCACCCCTGCGCGCTTATGCCCCCAACCATGAGGCAAGCTAACCACACCAGGCATCACCTCATCACTGGCCAGCACCTGCGTTACCACCTCACCCACTCGAGATGTAATACGCACCTGCCCCTGATCCTGCAGCTTATGAGCCGCCAAATCATCCGGGTGCATCAGTAACTGCCAGCGCGGCTTGCCTTTCACCAAACGATGAGAGTTATGCATCCAAGAATTATTACTACGAATATGACGACGACCAATCAGCAGCAACTCATTCGCTTCAGTTAGCGCCTTATCAGCACCAAGGCGCTTAATATCCTTGGTTATATAGTCTGCCACCAAAGTGATTTTGCCATCACTGGTACCGAGACGCTCAGGCAAACTAGGGGCCAATTTACCAATATCCAAACCATGGGGGTGCTGCTTAATTTTATCTAGGGTCAGTTCTAATTCATGGCCAGCGGCAGCACTGTAAGGCCCCCGCTGAATACCCATATCAATCAACTTATCGGGAGAAGGCAACGGCTTAATATCAATGCCCTTGCGCGCAGCAATCGCCTGCCCCAACCCATTAAAGATTTCCCAGTCGTGCAATGTACCTGCAGCTGGTTCAAACACCGGCTCATTAAAGCGCGCCGTGTTGTGCACCGCCAAACGGTGGAAAGCGATATCGTAATGATCGTGCTCCAACGCACTGGTAGGCGGTAATATAATGTCGGCATGCTGAGTGGTTTCATTGATATAAAAATCAAGGCTCACCATAAAATCCAAGCCGTTAAGTGCCTTATCAATCTGCTGACCATTAGGTGCAGATAGCACCGGATTACCGGCAATAGACACCAATGCCCGAATCTGCCCCTCACCCTCAGTCAACATCTCCTCAGCCATTACAGTAGCGGGCAACTCTCCAGCAAACTCCGGCAGCCCACTGACACGGCTATGGAACGCAGCAAAGTGCCCTGCCCCAGACTCACCCGGCTTAATAAAGCCAAAGGCCGGTGACGACGCCATCATGCCCCCGCGAACATCCAGAGAATGAGTAAGAATATTAATCATATGAATAGCCCACTGACACAGCGTGCCATAGACCTGCACCGACACGCCCATACGGCCATAGCAAACAGCGCCGTCTATACTGGCCATATCGCGAGCCAGCTGGCGAATCTGCTCAGCGGCAACACCCGTTCGCTGTTCCGCTAACTCCGGCGTAAAGGGCTCACAGGCACTGCGAACCTCATCGACACCAACCAGCAAGTCAGTCAGATGACCAGTGTGAACCAGATTCTCCGCAAACAAAGTATTCAACATGGCCATTAATAAAAAGGCATCGGTGCCCGGACGAATAAATAAATGTTGGTCCGCAATATCAGCGGTTTCAGTGCGACGGGGGTCAATCACCACAAAGCGTCCACCGCGCTGCTGAATCGCCTTCAAGCGCTTAGGCACATCCGGCACAGTCATAATGCTGCCGTTAGACGCCAGCGGATTGCCGCCAATAATCAGCATGTAATTGGTGTGGTCGATATCTGGCACAGGGATCAATGACTGATGGCCAAACAGACTTAAAGAGGTTAAATGATGGGGCAGCTGATCGAGACTGGTGGCAGAAAAGTGAGTCTTGGTTTGCACCGCTTTGCGCAGCACACTGGCGTGGGTCATGCTGCCGTAATTGTGCACATTGGGGTTTCCCGCATAAAAGGCGACAGAGTCTTTGCCATGCTGCTCCTGCACCGCCGTCAACTTTTCAGCGACCAAACTAAAGGCTTCTTCCCAGCTAATCTCAACCCAGCTATCACCCTGCTTTTTAACCGGCATGCGCAGACGATCGGGATCAGTATAGATATCTTGCATCGCAGTGCCCTTGGGGCAGATATAGCCTCTGCTCAAAGGGTCATTCTTATCACCCTTAATAGACAAAACCTGATCACCTTGAGTTTTAATCTCAAGGCCACAGATGGCTTCACAAAGGTTACAGGCGCGATAATGGGTTTGGACTTCAGCGGGCATCTTTTACTCTCCGGTATTTAGTGCGGCTTTATAGTAACCGAAGTGCTTGGGGATGTGGGGTGGAAGTTTGTGGATGGTGGGTATTAAGCAGGAACGCTTCCTGCACAACGCCTTCAACATCATGTTTGCCCACAAAGCGCGAGATAAAACGGCGCAGTGCGTCAACATGGGTTTTGTAGGCCGACAAGATGCCGGAATTGGTTTTGTGCTGTTCTTTTTTTGATAGCTCTGGCATTGTTTTATTTGCACGCCCTGCGCAGATTACTCAACTGCCCTACCTTAAATGTAGCAATTCTCGGGGAACCATTGGTTTTTTATGTGCCGAAGTTGCCTCCATAGGGTTGCAGCGGGAAAACCCTTAGCTTTATTTTTGGGGCGGGTGGTTGGGGGCCATGGATTAGCGGATTGTAAGCTTATGGATAAGCAGATTTTGTCATGTTGAGCGCCTTACTTGTCATCCTGAGCGC
>DDDD01000043.1 GCA_002335945.1 Porticoccaceae bacterium UBA1989 | reverse complement strand
GCGTTCTGGCAATGGCAGGACAAAGCTCTTCTGAGCATCTCACCTGAGCGCTTTTTAAAATGTTCCTTGGGCAATGTTGAAACCAAACCCATTAAGGGAACATTACTGCGCGGCAAGACGGTAGAAGAAGATCAAGACAATGCGGTCAAGCTACTTAACAGCGATAAAGATCGCGCTGAAAACCTGATGATTGTCGATTTGCTGCGCAACGACCTGGGCAAAAATTGTGAGCCCGGCAGTATTCGCGTCCCCAAACTTTTCGCCCTCGAAAGCTTTCCCAATGTGCACCATTTAGTGAGCACCGTGACCGGTGTTTTAGCCGAGGGTAGCGGCCCGATTGATTTGCTGAGAGGTTGTTTTCCAGGAGGATCAATTACCGGTGCACCCAAGAAACGGGCCATGGAAATTATCGAGGAACTAGAGCCCGTTAAGCGCTCGGTGTATTGCGGCAGCATCGGCTATATAAGTGCCACAGGTCGCATGGATACCAATATAGCCATTCGCACAGTGGTCGCAGATGGCACGACACTGCATTGCTGGGGCGGCGGAGGCATTGTTGCAGACTCCGAGGCCGATAGTGAATATCAGGAGTCCATTAACAAGATACAGCTATTGCTGGATACCTTGGAAAACCATACTTAAGCAGCGTAAGCCTTAGCCACTTCTTCGGCAATAATCTCAATGCCCTGCTTTACGGTACTGCCATCCTGGGCATAAGACACCCGAATACATTCTTGCTGATGCTGCCAGCCCGTATCCATTCCCGGGAAGAAGTTATGCCCAGGCACTACCAGCACACCGCGCTCTTTAAGCCGTTGATAGAGCTCTTGGCTGGTGATTGGCAGACCTTCAAACCACAACCATAAAAAGATCGCGCCCTCTGGGCTATGAATGCGGTAGGGTAAACTCCCTAACTCCGCTCTAAACCAATCGACCGCCTGCTGAGCGCGCTGCCTGTAAAATGGCTTAACCAAATCATTACTCAGCGTTAGTATTTCCCTGCTACTAAACAACTCTCGCGCAATAGTTGGACCTAGATTGCCGCAGGCCAAATTGACTACCGTATTGGCGTTACTGTAACCCTGAACAATATCTTCCCGCGCCACAATAATACCTGTGCGCACACCCGGAAGGCCCAGCTTGGAAAGACTCAGCACCAGAATAGTATTTTCATTCCAATGGGGTTTGGCGTCATTAAATATAATCCCTGGGAATGGCAAGCCATAGGCGCCATCGATAATAAGTGGAATATCTGCGGCCAGAGCAATCTCATCGAGATGCTCAATTTCACTGTCGGTCAGCACGTTACCCGTGGGATTGGTGGGCCTTGAAACACACAGAGCACCCGCCTGCTCTGTCACCTCGAGCTTGGAGAAATCCACATGGTATTTAAATAGATTGTTGTCCATCAATTCAATTTCAGGACGGGTAGCCGTAAAGAAATCTCGGGTTAGGCCTATGTCACCGTAACCAATATATTCTGGCGCTAATGGTAGGTGAATAGAATGATGACTGCCATCGGGCATGGCCCCGGCAAGCATATTGTAGAGTATAAAAAATGCTGACTGGCTGCCATTGGATATGGCGATGTTGCGCTCAGAGAGATCCCAGCCAAACTCTTTTTTCAATAGGCCGGCAATCTGTTCACGAAAGATTTTATCACCCTGGGGGGACTGGTAGATGCCCATCAGGCTATGGAGTTGCGCGGGGTCAGCGAGCACTGTTTCTAGGCGGGCCTTAAAGATTGCCTCAGCCTCAGGAATACGCCCTGGATTACCGCCGCCCATAAAGATCATGTCGGGGTTTTCGTTTAGCGCAGTGCCGAGATCATCCATCAACTCAACAATGCCTGTGGGGGCGCAAAACTTAGAGCCAAACTGCGATAATTTCAAAACATACTCCTGTAATTATTTTTCCATATATCTAAATGTAAAATTCACTCTAGGTTGTTCTAGGCCAATGACCTTAGCTAACCTATGCTGCCAATGGTCCTGTATTCCTGCGCCCATGAGTAACAGTGATCCGTGGGGCAAGCTAACCGACAGTCGCTCTTTGGTCTGATTGTGCCGGAGCTGAAAAACACGTTCAGCGCCCAGACTTAGGCTCGCCACTAAAGGCTCTACCCCGAGTTCCGGTTCATCATCCGCATGCCAGTCGACACTGTCTCGACCATGGCGGTAATAGTTAACCAGTGCCCTGTTAAAGGGATGGCCGGTAACCTGCTCTACCGCCACTCTCACTGAATCCATCCAATCAGGAAATGCTAGAGCCTGCAGACGAATACCCGAGTAAGTGTAGCTGGTATCTGGCGCACCGAACCAATTTTGTAAGCGCGGCACAGGAATGCGCCTACCGGCGATATTGATCATATCTTCACGCCAGGGGGTTTTAGCAATGGCAGTGGCAAGAAGTTTGTCGGCCTGTTGGCCATCCAGCCAGTTGGGCCAAAATATAATCTCCGATTTACGCTCATCGGTTAGCCCCACGGGAATAACTTGCTGGTCAAATAGGTCCATTAACTGGGGCCCATTGAATTAAACACCGTAGAGTCTTGGTTCTATTTCGAGGGCGACTCCAAACTTGGCAGACACTGCATCTTGAATTTCTGAGGCCAAAGCAAGTAACTGCGCGCCTGTGCCGCCGTAATTCACCAGCACTAGTGCCTGATGTTCATGGACTCCCACCTCTCCCCGTCGCTGGCCACGAAAACCGCACTGATCAATTAACCAGGCCGCTGGAATCTTATAGGTGCCGTCTGCCTGGGGGTAACGAGGTGATTGACTGCCATTACTCTCTAGTCGATCAAGCCCAGACTCAGTCACTAGCGGATTCTTGAAAAAGCTACCTGCATTTGGCAACGTCCCAGGATCTGGAAGCTTTTGCTGCCGGATGCGGCAGACTGTCTCGCTAATCAGCTCGGGGGTCGGCGTTCTGTCGCCAACGGCATCAGCCAACGCGGGATACTGAATCTGTGCCATAGGTTGAGTGGATAATCGCAGACAGACATGGGTGATCAGGAAGCGGTCTTTGAAGGCCTGCTTAAATATGCTGTCACGATAACCAAAGTCACATTGTTTGTTGTCTAGCTCGATTAACTCGCCGGTGCTAATCTCGACGGCCTGCAGGGAGACGAACAGGTCGCAAAGTTCGACGCCATACGCGCCAATATTTTGAATCGGTGCTGCACCCATATTACCGGGAATTAATGACAGATTTTCGAGACCATACCAGCCATTTTGCAAACAGTACTGAACCATTTCGTGCCAATTCTCACCGGCGGCAAAGGTCACTTCAACCTGATTGTCAGCGACAGGCTTGCTGCTGATCCCTTTAAGGTCAAGATGCAGCACGAGACCCTGGATATCGCCGGCTATCACCATATTACTGCCACCGCCCATCGGCGTTATGGGCAGGTCTTTGTCCGCAGCAAAGGCTAAAGCCTGCTGTATTTGGCTGATATCGGTTACTGAGCAGAAATATTCTGCATAGGCCGGCAGAGCTAAACTATTTAAGCCTTGCAGAGAAGCATTTTGTTTAATCTCAAGGATTTTCAAAGCGGCGGCAGCTCAAGACTATCATTCAGCTCAGGGCTGTTGCCCCGGATATGCGCGAGTAGACCAGCAGAAGCTTCTTCCACCAGATCGAGCACCAGTGCAAAGCCGTTTTCGCCGCCATAGTAGGGATCGGGAACCTCGGTCTGTTCATTCTGCTGGGAGTAGTCAAGAAATAGCCCTAGCTGACCGTTATAGCCTTCTGGACGCATACCATGGAGGTTGCTGAGATTGTCACTGTCCATGGCAATAATATAATCAAACTGATTAAAGTCTTCGGCCTCTACTAGGCGTGATCGCAGCTCAGACATATCGTAACCGCGCTCAGCGGCGACGGCGCTGGTGCGTTGATCTGGTGCATGACCCAGATGCCAATCGCCAGTGCCTGCACTGTCGACAATAATCTGCTGGGACAAACCTTCAGAATCTACCATAGATTGAAAAACCGCATGAGCAGTGGGAGAGCGACAGATATTGCCCAGACAGACAAACAGCACGGAAATTTTATTCATTTCGACTTAAAACCTACACTGATTAAATTTAAAGTTAACTATAACAATATATTTCTAACTAATTGTTTTGTATCGAATTAATTATATTAATTGCTGCCTGCAAATCTTCTTCAGTATCTATGCCCGCCGACACAGGCTCTACCGCATCAGCCACATGGATACCGACACCATTCCATATAAATCGCAACTGTTCTAAGGATTCTGCCTGCTCTAAAGGCGCAACGGACCAGGTCACAAAGCTATTGAGCTGGGCCACTCGGTAGCCATAAATACCTATATGACGGCGCGCTAAATCTAGTTCTGGCATTGACGTCTGACTCGCCTGAAAGTGATCTCGGGGCCAGGGCACAGGTGCGCGGCTAAAATAACAGGCCATACCCTGCTTGTCAGATACCACCTTTACCGCATTGGGATTCAGAAAATCCGCAACCGTTTCAATAGGCTCGCAAAGAGTAGAAACACCAGCCTGCGGGTTTTGGGCAAGATTTTCTGCAACCTGATTAATCACTGCCGGCGGAATCAATGGTTCATCACCCTGGACATTAATTACCAGCTGCTGATCCGTGAGACCGAGCTCCTGCGCGACTTCCTGCAGACGATCTGTGCCTGACACATGATCAGCTCTGGTCATGCACACCTGAGCCCCAAATGCCTGAGCGGCCTGTTCAATACGACTGTCATCGGTGGCTATAACCACTCGAGCAGCATCACTCTTAAGGGCCTGCTGCCACACACGTTGAATCATCGACAGACCGGCAATATCTCGCAACGGTTTCCCGGGCAACCGCGTGGACGCATAGCGTGCTGGGATAATGACGATAAAGCTACTCATAGGTCTCTCTTTGAATTTTTTTGGCTCGCAAGTGAAAGCTGTTCGGCAAAGGATTTCTTGTCGACTGGCAGCCCTGCAGCGCCATTCGAAAGCCCTGCAGCGCCAATCAGACTATCAACAAACTCGAGCGGTAGGTTCATTTCAACCTCAAGCACCCAGAGGTTGTCAGGAATTATATCGGTATATTTTACCGCGTCTTTGGCGGTGATGATAACCGGCAGACTATCGTCAAAACTAAGATTGTGCAGATGCAGCTGCTGATGATCATCCATGCTGGTTAAATCAACGTCTAAGCCCAGGCTTCGCAATGTCCCAGCAAAGGCTTCTGGGTTACCTATAGCCGCTACCGCATGCACTGAGGAGGACTCAGCCCATTCAGAGGCAGCCACTGTTTTATCATTTGATAGATTTTGAAATACACTAGGCTGCAAGCTTATTTGCTGCGCTTTCACTCCAGCATCTAAGGCCACATTCTCAGCAGTTCTGGGGTCTCCCTTGAGTTCTCCATTAAGAAGTACAAAGTCCACCTGCTGAAGACGCTGAGGGGATTCCCGCAGGGGGCCTGCAGGCAAGCAGCGCCGATTACCCAATCCTCGAGCACCATCAACAACAGCTATTTCGATGTCTCTATGCAATCGATAATGCTGGAGGCCATCATCGCTGAGCACCAAATCGCAAGAATGATTAGCGAGCAAATAGTTAACTGCGGCAACTCTGTCTGGATCAACCACCACAGGGCAATCGCAGGACTGCGCAATTAATAAGGGCTCATCGCCACATTGGGCCGCACTTACGCCTTCAACAACGTCTAGTGGATAGCTATCTGCCTTGCCACCAAAGCCACGACTCACCACGCCAATGTTGTAGCCGCGCATGCTGAGTGCCTTAACTATGGCAATAATTAAGGGAGTTTTACCACTGCCGCCCACCGAGATATTGCCGATAATTACCACCGGCGAACTGAAGGAATGCCCCTGATGTTTTGACTGCAATCGGCTGCGACGCACGCTGGTAAGTAGTCTGAATAACCAGGAAAAAGGTATAAGAAATACCAGCCACCAGCTGTTGCTATACCAGGCTCTGGTTAGATGCTGCTCTGCACTCGCCAAGCTCAGCCCGCCCCTGGCTCGTTAAACTGATTGTGGTACAGCTGGGAGTAACGGCCCGCCGCTGCCAGCAATTCTTTGTGGCTGCCCTGCTCAACAATACAGCCGTTTTCCATCACCAATATACGGTCTGCTTTCTCAACCGTGCTCAGGCGATGAGCAATAACAAAGCTCGTGCGGCCTTTCATTAATTCTTCTAGGGCCGCCTGAATATGGCGCTCGGAATCTGTATCCAGAGCGGAGGTGGCCTCATCTAAAATAAGTACAGGTGCGTTTTTTAACACCGCGCGAGCAATAGCTATACGCTGTCGCTGACCACCCGAAAGCATCACACCATCGTCACCAATATGAGTCTGATAGCCCTCGGAAAGGTTTTCAATAAACTCATGGGCATGGGCAATTCTTGCCGCGGCCACTACTTTTTCTGGACTGCAGTCTGCTAACTCGCCGTAGGCAATATTATTAAAAATCGTGTCATTAAACAGAGTCACATTTTGACTGACGATGGCGATATGTCTGCGTAAATTGGCCAAGGCAAAATCATTAACATCCACGCCATCCAGTAAAATATTACCTTCGCCATGATTATAAAAACGTGGAATTAAACTTACCAGCGAGGTTTTACCACTGCCGGAGGAACCCACTAGAGCAATGGTTTCGCCAGGGCTAACGTTAAAGTTAATATCTTTTAACACTGGCCGATCAGCACTGCCATAGGTGAAATTGATATCCTTAAATTCAAATTTACCGACGACAGTATCCTGTTCAACATCGCCAGCATCTAACTCTTCTTCGGCATCGATAATGTCGAAAATAGACTCCGCTGCGGCAATGCCCTTTTGAATGTCGCTGTTCACTTCCGTGAGCTGCCGAATAGGTTTGATCAACATGCCCGAGGCGACAAGGAAGGTAATAAAGCTGCCGGTGGTCATGGTCTCAAGAATGGCCGGATTAAGCATAAAGCCAGTAATAGCACCAAAGGCCAGCGACACAATAAGCATCACAAGGGGATTACTAATACCTTCCGTGAGGGACATCTTCATATTCTGGCGGCGATTGCTGTGACTTGCGACATTGATACGAGCACGCTCCGCATCCATCCCACCAAACATCCTTACCTCTTGGTAGCCACTCACGGCTTCCTGAGTAACATGAGTCACATCGCCCATGGCCGACTGAATACGCTTACTGATTAGCCTAAAACGTTTGCTAACAATGCTCACCAATATGGCAATAAACGGCATTACCGCAATAAAAAATAAGGTTAACTTCCAGTTCACATAAAACAGGTAGCTCATCAGGCCAATCACCAAGCTGCCCTGTTGCAACAATGTTTTAACTGCTTTGGTGCCCGCCTGAGTGACCTGCTGAACATTGAAAGTCACCACGGAAACCAGATGCCCCGACATTGATCGATCAAAGAAGCGGAAGGGTAAGAGCAGGTATTTTTCAAAGATATCTAGACGCAGAGCATGGACAAGATAGTTAGATACATAAGCCAACCCGTAGCTGCCGATCAAATAGCCAAACCCGCGAATCATACTCACCACAACTAGGAACAATGGGATCACTAACCAGCGATATTCATCCAGGGAATCACCAAACAGCGAGTTGGCAAAGAATGCGGTAAGACCCGTACTGGGCAGACTATTCTCGGAAGCAGAGCCGGTGAGCATGCCCACTGTGTCGGTGATATAGCCGAGCAGGTCGACAAAGGCCACTTCGGCTGCCGAGTGCATCACCAAACCGAATATACTGACGGCAAATGCGGCCCAGTAGCGAGCCACATAACTCATTAACCGGGCGTAGGTTTTAGCGCCGCTTGACGCAGAATCCTGGGACATATTTTATTGCTCTTGTGTTTGCTGCGTGGCGATATTTAGTCGGCTAAAACCCAGCTGCCCAGCTGCATCCATCGCAATAACAACGGCTTGATGACTGGCTTGAGCGTCAGCGGTAATAATGAGCGGCATCTCTACATTGCCCCCAGAGGCATCTTTTAAGGCCGCCATAATGGTCTTGATCTCACGATTTATCAAATTTTGCCCATTGACCGCATAGTTACCCTCTGCATTGACTAGCAACTCGAGAGTCTGCGCGGTCTCTTCGGCGGGTTCGCCATTGGCTTCCGGCAGAGTAATTAGCAATCGAGTTTCTTTAGTAAAGGTGGTGGTAACCATAAAAAATATCAACAGTAAAAACACCACATCAATCAGCGGAGTGAGGTTAATACCGTTGTCTTGTTTTGATTTACGCCGAAACTTCACGCTACTAAGCCTGTTTAAATAGGTCGCTGTGCATAGCATCAACCAGCTTGGTCGCCTGCCCTTCTAACTGCACAACTAATGACTCAACATGACGCTCAAAATAGCGATGCAAGACCATCGCAGGAATCGCCACCGTCAGGCCAGCTGCCGTGGTAATCAGCGCCTGAGAGATACCTCCGGCCAATTCAGCAGCATTGCCCGTGCCAAACAGCATGATATCCGCGAATACCTGAATCATACCCAACACAGTGCCCAGTAATCCCAGCAATGGAGTGGTATTGGCAATGGTACCCAGAATAGTTAGAAATCGCTCGAGTTGGTGAATTACCTGCCCCGCCGCCTCTTCGATGCTGTCTTTCATCACATCGCGGCCATGGCCTGAATTGCTGATGCCTGAGGCGAGAATATAACCAAGGGGAGAAGAGTCCCGAAGGGTTTTGAGTCGATCACCACTGAGTTCTTTATTGCGCAACTGCTGCCAGACCTGTGCCAGCTGGCCAGCGGGAATAATACGCTCAGATTTAAGGGTGATAAATCGCTCGATAGAAATGGCGACAATCACAATCGAGCAGAATAAAATCGGCCACATCAACCAGCCGCCAGAAACAAAAATTTGATACACAGAGATGCCTAATTAATCCGTTAAAATCCCAGCAACTCTACCACAAACCCTGACAATGCTGTATCGGCAAATAGCCCTCTCAACGCCACCAGCGATCAGGACGACGGGTTCTTGTGGGCCCTACCTTCAGCACGCCCTGCTGATTCCACACAAAACTAATCGCGCCCTGCTCAGAGGTTAGCCACAGCTGGCTCTTAACAGAGCGGTAGCGATCCACGACAGCGCTATGAGGATGCCCAAACTGATGGCGATATCCGCTAGAGAAAACCACATGAGCGGGTCGCACTCGATCGACAAAACCCTGAGTGGATGAGGTTTGACTGCCGTGATGGGGAGCCAACAGCACGGTTACTGGGGTTAAAGGGAGTTTAGATAAGGGACTGCGCTGCAAATGGGCTTCCACCGAATGTTCAATATCTCCTGGCAGCAGGATAGCTTGGTCTCGCCAGCTAATCAGTAAGACGCAGGAGCTGTTGTTACCTTCGATCGCACTAGACGGGCTGGGAGATAATATTTCAAAGGAAACCCTGTCGACACCCTCCCCCCATTGCCATCGCTGTCCCGAAACGCAGCGTCGATAGTTTTTGGCAACGAAGCCGGGACCCACAAGAACATCCTCAACCTCGAGCGATGCCAGCAGCGAGTCGACGCCACCGGCATGATCACCATCTTCATGACTGACCACTAAAAGGTCAATCTGACTCCGACCACGACGCCAAAGATAGGGGGCAACAATGCCGCTTCCCGCGCTAAAGCGCTCGCCATAGTTAGGCCCACTGTCGTAGACCAACGTTTTATCCGGCGTTTCAAGTACAAGCGCTAGCCCCTGCCCTACATCAAGCACAGTAAGCCGCAGTGGTGACTGAGGTTTTGAGCATGTCAGCACAGCTAACAGAGGTAGCAGCAACAGCCAGCGTCCAGCCAATACGTTAGGCAACAGCCCTCTGGGCAGCAAAAGCCCTATCACTGCCAGCAATGCAGCCGTAAACCCCCAGGTATCAAAAGCCATAGGGGCATGAACAAAGCCAACGGAGACCGGTAACCAGTCAACAAATAGCCACAGTGGTGCGACCGAATAATCCGCCCATTGCCACAGTCGGCTTGCACCTTCAGGCCACGCCGCCTGAAGGGCTATTCCCATTAACGACAGGGGAATAGTGACAAAGGATATCCAGGGTACAGCCACGAGGTTCACCAAAGGGGCAAGCCAGGAGCCCCGGCCCATAAAGAATAATAATGGAATGGCCATCCCTGCTAAAAGAGCAAGCTGAGCTGAGCAGAGTCGCCACAGAGAAAAATTGGACTTTGCCGTGGAGCTCTCAGTTTTAGACAACCAAGGCGTAAACCACCACAGTAAAAGGCCCACAGCTACAAAGGACAACCAAAATCCCGCACTCAGTATCGCAAGAGGCTGGGTAATCGCAATTAGCGTCAATGCCCAGACCATACAGGTAAACGGCTCTACACGACGAAATAGCAGCTTACTGAGCATAACCACCAGCACTGCAATTAATGCGCGCTGAGTAGACAGTGAAAATCCAGCCAGCAGGCTGTAACCCAGAGCGGCGAATAGCGCCATAAATGGCCCCGAGCAGCGCCCAACGAAATTCACCATCTGAGGTAACCGACGATGCAATGGCAACAGCAGTCGCCCCAATCCTGCCCCCAGCCAGAAACCCATGGTAGCCACTAACCCTATATGCAGGCCAGAGATTACCAACAGATGGACAATACCAAGGCGAGCCAGATCATCCCACTGCGCACTAATTTGCTGTTTATCACCAATACTCAGTGCAACCACAACCGCGCCCCCCAGTTCTGAGAGACCGCTACCATTAATAGCCCGCCGAATCTGGTTGCGGTAATTATTGATCGAGTGTCTAGAGTCTTCCAGGCGCAATGCCTTTTTACTCTGGCGAACATAACCGGTTGCGGAATAGTCCTGCTGGACTAGCCAACTCTGATAATCAAAGGCCCCAGGGTTGCGCATCCCTCTTGGCCGCTGCAGACGCCCAATAATCTGCCAGCGCTCTCCTGAGCGCAGCTCTCCACTGACACCCGCCCCGGCGAAGCGATACCAACTTAACAGCACTGATTTAAGCGGCACCTGCTGGCTCGGGTCAGAAAGTAGCTGTGCAGAATCTACAGCCAAGCTAAAGCGGCTGCGCCGATCATTTGTATCGATCAAACTATCGATGGTTCCCGTAATTAAAAAATCCTGCTTATCGAGATGATCGGGGAGCTGGTGGTGCAATTGTCGGTCCGCCATAAATAGCGCCCAGCAGAGTCCCAAACCGAGACAACAGATAATGCAAGCGACAGACTTCTTTCGGCCAGTGAGAAAAATAGCGGAGAGTAATAATGCGACAGCAGTAGCAAGAGCAACGCTAAAAATAACAGCACTGCTAGGCAATCGCGGCCACCAGGCAACGGAGAATATCCCTATGCTTAACGCCAAAAGGTAGCGCATTTGTGGCCCCTGCTTGCACATCATATTGAGACTGGTAAAGTCACAGCCAACAACGCTGATTGAGTCAGTCTAAACAGGCCTGCGGCTTTTAATGGTAACGGTGTCCACAGTTAGATGAAAAACCTGCTAATTATTTATCACAGCCAAAGTGGCAATACCGAAAAACTGGCCCAGGCAGTTTTACATGGCTGCCAGCAGGAAACCGCGGTTAGCACTAAGCTGATAAGCGCCTTTGACGCGCGACTAGAAGACCTAATCTGGGCAGATGGACTGCTTTTTGGCACCCCAGAAAACTTCGGCACCATGAGTGGTGCACTGAAAGACTTTTTTGATCGGACCTATTACCCCGCTGAGCCCTATGAGCTCAACCTGCCCTATGGCATTTTTATTAGTGCTGGCAATGATGGTACCGGCGCGGTGCGAGAGATTGACCGTATTGCCAAAGGCTATCCCCTGCGTAAAATAGCCGAACCCCTCATCGCCAATGGTGACATCAGCTCAGGTCATATTGATGCATCAAAAGATTTTGGCCATGCCATGGCCGCGGGTCTAGCCTTGGGTATTTTTTAATGTTGCCTTACAAATGGAATAACACGTGAGTAGAGGATTAGTATTAACTGGGGGTGGAGCCCGTGCGGCCTATCAGGTTGGCGTACTAAAAGGCATAGCGGCTATTTTACCCAGAACAGTCTACAACCCCTTCCCAATTATCTGTGGTACATCCGCTGGCGCTATTAATGCACTGTCTATTGCCGGGCGCGCTGGGCCCTTTCGGCTTAGAACACGAAAATTGGAAACTATCTGGCACAATTTGCGGGCCTCTGACGTTTACCGCACCGATGCCTTTGGGGTCGCCAAAAATGCCTTCCATATGGCCGCATCAATGCTACACAGTGGTTATGGTATCGGTCGGCCGATATCCCTGCTCGACAACGCGCCTCTCCGTGAGTTGCTGAACAACTATGTGAAGTTTGATTACCTAGAGACGGCCATCGGTAATGGTGAACTAGAAGCCATTGCAATCAGTGCCATGAGCTATGCCTCAGGCCAATCTGTGACATTCTTCCAAGGCCAAGACAGTATCCAGCCATGGAATAGAGCAAGGCGGCGCGGCGAAAAAATTGACCTAACCATCGATCACCTGATGGCGAGCACGGCCATTCCCAGTCTTTTTCCTGCGGTCAAACTAGAGGGAGGCTATTTTGGTGATGGCGCTGTGCGTCAGTTAAAACCCATTAGCCCGGCCCTGCATATGGACGCAAGGCAGCTGTTAATCGTTGGCGTTAGCGACAATGCGACTCATAAGGCGCCTGAGCTGCAACCAGACCATTCCCCTTCAATCGCGCAGATCATGGGCCATATGTTTAACAGCGCCTTTATCGATGCCGTGGAGAGTGATCTGGAAACATTGCGCAGCATCAACCGTCTGGCCTCAGTACTGCCCCAATCTCTCAAAGATAAAAATGGCATCACAGATTTGAATGCCGTAGAGGTGTTGTCTATCTCTCCAAGCCAATCCATTGACCAGATCGCCGAAGAACATATTCACGAACTTCCCCGCTCCCTAAAGCTGTTCCTAAAAATAACCGGAGCAACCGCCCAGGGTGGAGGCACCAGCGCCGCCAGCTATCTCCTCTTTGAACCCGGCTTCTGCCGCAAACTTATCGCCCTAGGCCACCAGGACGCTCTTGATCAAGAAGACGCCATTCGCGAATTTTTCGCCCTCCCTCCAGCAGCCAACTAGATAACAGCCAGCAAAGCCAACGCCCGAATCAACCTCCTTCCGGAGCGAAAGCTGCTCAGGTAACAAAAGCAGCGCCCGTAAAAAAAGGCGGGCCCTTGCAGGCCCGCCTCAGCTCTCCCCCTCTTGTCTTATTATGATCTAACAATAACAAGAGGTATTTCCCAACTTCATTACAAAACTTACAATTGAGACGAGCTAGATAGAAGACCCCTCATAAATTTTTTCAAACGCAAAAAAAAGCGCAAAACCGAAGTTTTGCGCTTTCTTAACTGGAGCGGGAAACGAGGTTCGAACTCGCGACCCCAACCTTGGCAAGGTTGTGCTCTACCACTGAGCTATTCCCGCAGAAGCTTATCCATAAGCAACGTATAAAATGGCGTCCCGTAGGGGAGTCGAACCCCTGTTACCGCCGTGAAAGGGCGGTGTCCTAGGCCTCTAGACGAACGGGACGTGACTGGCTAGGAGGCGCGCATTCTATTGAGCTGCAGTAAGACTGTCAAGCCTAATGGCCTTAAATTTCAGTGCTTTTGCCGTTTTTTTAATTCCGCGTTAAATCCAGTAAAAAAGGAGTCGATCCGACGGGCATTAAAAGCGAAATCCCGGCCCCCCTTAAGGGACCCTGAACGAACATCTATATTTGAGTTCAAGGCGTCTACAGGGGTAATCCTAATCGCGATATCAGATTTGAAAGCGAAATACCTTGTGCTTTGACGCAGATCTATCTGACCCGTCCTGGAATTCCAATTAAGAATCCTCCAGCCGAGCATAGACGCGGTAAAGATCGAAATATGGAATGCATCTCGGCTCGGCAAAGCAACCGACAATGTTTTGATCTCTGGATACCATCTCAGCTGCTGGCTCACAAGATCTTTGGGGTAAACCGCTGAATTATCATGCCTTTCTCGGTTTGCCTCAGCATAGGCGAGCACCGGCGGATTTTGGGTATCGGTACTAATATCATAGAGAGCTGGGGCCATTAGGCCTTCGGGACCCACGGCAAAAAGAAAAAGAAAACTGGGCACCATGCACAGCAGCAGAAGGCCCGTTAGATCAGCGGGTACATTCTCACCAGCAGAATATTTTCGGACGAGCAAGATACACCCAATCAATGCCACCGAGCCGCTTACCCCAACAATAGAGAGCACTAACCATAATTTATATTTGACCTGAGCGAGATCCAGCTGAAAAATAAGCGCCGCTAAAATGGCGATTATCAGAATAGCCTGACCAGCAAAACTAATTAATTTCATCCTCAACACCCAAACAACACAGTATTTTGGCTACAATGCCTATTCACTCAGCCACAACTATACATAATTGCATAATGACTGATATATTACAATCCAACAAACTTAGCGGTGTCTGCTACGAAATTCGCGGTCCCGTGCTGAATCATGCCAACTGGCTTGAGGATCAGGGCCAAAAAATTATCAAGCTGAATATCGGTAATCCAGGTGCCTTTGGTTTTGATGCCCCTGATGAAATCATCCATGATGTAATCCATAACCTCCGTGAAGCTCAGGGCTACAGTCACAGCAAGGGCCTGTTTTCTGCGCGCAAAGCTGTAATGCAGCGCTATCAGGCTCAGGGCATCCAGGGTATTGATGTCGAAGATGTGATCATGGGCAATGGCGTCAGCGAGCTCATTGTTATGGCGATGCAGGCACTCTTAAACCGGGATGATGAGATACTAATCCCCTCCCCTGATTACCCATTGTGGACTGCCGCTGTCACCATGTCTGGTGGTGCCCCCGTGCATTACCATTGCAATGAAGAAGATGAATGGCAGCCGGACGTGGCTGATATTGAATCTAAAATTACCGCCAATACCCGTGGCATTGTGATCATTAATCCCAACAATCCGACCGGTGCCGTTTATTCTGATGCCGTACTAAAACAGATCGTTGCGCTTGCCGAACGCCATAATTTAGTTGTCTTTGCCGACGAGATTTACGACCGCATTTTATACGATGATGCGCTGCATACGCCTCTGGCTAGTCTGGTTAAAGAGGTTCCCTGCCTCACCTTTAATGGCCTATCTAAGACCTATCGTCTGGCAGGGTTTCGCTCTGGCTGGATGCTTATTACCGGCGCCAAGCAGATAGCAAAAAGTTATATTGAAGGGCTTGAAATGCTTGCCTCCATGCGCCTCTGCGCCAATGCACCCGCGATGCTTGCAGTACAGACCGCGCTGGGCGGCTATCAGAGTATTGAAGATTTGATCTTACCCGGTGGGCGACTGCTTGAGCAGCGTGACCTGGCTCACAGATTGGTCACAGACATACCGGGCGTGACCTGCGTCAAGCCACAGTCTGCGATGTATCTCTTTCCAAAGCTTGATTCACAGATGTACCCTATCGCCGATGATGAAGAGATGATGCTGAATCTGTTGAAAGAAGAACGTGTACTGCTGGTTCAGGGTTCTGCCTTTAATCTCAAAGATAAGCAGCATTTCCGCATCGTGTTTTTACCGGATCAGGATCAGCTCAGTGAAGCTATCGGACGCTTTGCCAACTTTTTAGAGCGCATGCGAGCCTGATAAACCATTTTAAGAGACAGTACCAAATTAATAGATGGGCATAGTTATGAGCAACAACAAACCAAACATTAGCAAAGAAAAAGAAGACGATACTGCGGTACCAGATTTCAACGGCGCCGCAATTATTGATGATCAGGGTGTGGAAGTGCCGATTACCGAAGATATGGTGCAAACCGCCTGCAACGAACTGGGCGACTCCTAGCCCTGCCTTTGAACATTAAGTATTAAGATCTAAACCCCAATAGCCTAACGTTACTGTCCTCAGTGGATACAGAATAATAGCTAAATTCTCTTCGCACTGGGTAGCTCTTGCGCAGCTGGTCAAATGCCAGTCCCACAGCCTCAGGGCCAGTAAGATTAGCCAACGCATCACGCATGCGCTGATCATCCTCCGCCACATCATAGCTAGCTAGAATCGCCTCACCTAAAGTATCAAGATCACCCAGAACCTGAAATTCATCCGTAGGTTCATTGCATGACTCACTTTTCTCGCCCAAGAACCTTAGGAAAGCATCAAACACCATCTGAGTGCCATTAGTCTTGCCCTCAAGGCTATAACCCGCAATATGAGGTGTGGCCATCTCCACCAGAGCCATTAGATTGAGGTCTAACTGAGGTTCTGGCTCCCAGACATCCAGTGCAACCTGCAACGGCGCATCGGCCCGTAGATGGGCCAGCAATGCTTTATTGTCGATCACGGTACCACGACCCGCATTCAACAATAGTGCGCCAGGCTTAATCTTGGATAGCACCTCGGAATTAAACATATGATGGGTTGGAAACGCGCCCACTTTGGTGATGGGAGTATGCAGACAAATAATATCGCTGCGACTAATGAGCTCATCGAATGACACAAGATCCGCGTTGGAATCAGCGGCTAGAAATGGATCGTAGACCCGACAGCTGACCCCAAGATCACGAAGTTTTTTATACAGCCTGCCCCCCACATTACCGCAGCCAACAATACCTACGGTTTTACTCTGCCAGTCGGGGACTAATCGGCACATCACAGAGAGATCATATTGCACTACCGCCTCGGCATTACAGCCTGGGGCATGGGCAAAGGTAATATTGGCCGACTGTAAATAATCCGTATCGATATGATCAGTGCCTATGGTTGCCGAGCCAACAAACGTCACCTTAGAATTCTCGAGTAACTGGCGATTGACCTCGGTCACCGACCGAATTAGAAGTACATCGGCATCAGCAACGTCTGCCGCAGTTATCTCACGACCTGGCAGTAAATACACCTGTCCATAGGGCGCAAATAACTCTTGCACCAGTGGCATATTTTGATCGGCAACGATTTTCATAACAGCCCTTATTTAAAAATTCCGCGACTTCAGCACAGCAGCGCGGCTGGCGAAGGCATTGGCAAATCCCATGTCTTCACAGAATATGGCAAAAGCATCCTGGTGAATACCCTGCCAGCCAATAGCGCCCAATGCTGGCGCCTCATCAATCTCGGTCACAATGGTAGCCAACTTGCGAGACAGAAATAGTTGATCGCGATTAGCATCCAGTTTATCGGCGAGCTTTTTAGCGCCGCGAATCGGTAAGTCCTGAAGCTGATCGAGATGCTCCATAATCACATCTACGCTGGCATAGTGACTCAGCAACTGTCTTGCTGTCTTGGCACCAATACCGGGAACACCGCCAATATTGTCACTGCTGTCACCCATAAGGGCTAAATAGTCCGCCATCTGATTACAGCCCAACTCGAGCTGCACTTCCATTTCCTGCTGAGTCTTGGGGTATGACTTACCAAAGTCCCAGTACAGGTCATTGGCTTGAATAATCTGGGTTAGATCTTTGTCGCGGCTAACAATTACCGGCTGAGCATTCTCGAGACGTACCTTGCTGGCAACACCACCAATAAGGTCGTCTGCCTCATAGATATTCGATGCCATTTCCGTGATGCCCATAACTCGACAGAGCTGACGGCAGGCATTTAGCTGGAATGCTAGTGCCTCATCGGGCAAATCCCGATTGGCTTTATAGTCTGGACATAGCTGATGGCGAAAACCGCATTCGAGGCTTTCATCAAAGGCGCAAAATATATGCGCGGGATCTTTCTGTTTGAGAATATCCAATAAGAACGCGGTAAAACCATAGACCGCATGGGTGGAGAACTGGTTTTCTGACGCGCGCCAGTTCTCAGGCAAGGTGAAATAGCTGCGGAATATATAAATGGAGGAGTCTATCAAAAATGCTTGCATGGGCTGGTCTACAGGATATTAGTGAGTTGATAATGAGCAGAATTCGTTACCTCAGCAACCTTAAAGCTCAATGCAAGTCTAGACAAAAATTGGTCGCCACGTGGGGGTAAGCCGCCCTTCTCACTCCAGAGTCTCGCCTGATCCACAACCGCAGCTGCGAAATGATGATTAACCGAGCTGTCCCCTTCAAGATTATCCACACTGAGGCGAAACCCCTGGCCGCAGGCCACTGAAAACATCCACTCAAGTGCCTGTGGCTTTATTTCAGCAGCTTCAAAAACACGCTGCTGCTCTGCCGTGCGCCCGTCTGGGTTATACCAGTAACCAAAGTCTTCGAGCTTGCGCCGCGCCTCACCCGCAATACACCAGTGAGCAATTTCATGGAGCGCGCTGGACAGATAGTCCTCTCGGTAGAACAGCCGATTGCAGCCATGCTCGCCATCAGCGGGTAAATAGACAGGCTCATCGGCACCGCCCAGCAGCTTGGTATTGGTTGCAAGGCCGAACTCTTGTTCAAAAATTGTACTAATTCGTGCCAGCATTTAAGCCCCAAGCAATATAAAACTGAATAGCTAATCTGCTGTCATAAAACATTCAACTCACAGACAACAGCGACTTCAAAAACTGAATTTTACAGTAAAAATAACCGTCTCGGTAAATTGCATATTAAACCGAGATCATCTATGTTTTTAACATATAACACTAATTGTTGTGCTTTAAAGAAAGACAGAGTACTTTATGTAGTGTTAGTGTCTTTTGCTATCAAGCTGGCTTAGGAGATTTATTTATGCCCCATTCGGCGATTGATCATTCCAACGACAATGTGATTGATATCTTCACCCGCAGACCTCTCTCTGAAAATTCCAACACTAATCTAATCCGTATCGCCCCAGAACTCGACGGCCTCGAGATGCTTTACAGTAATGCTGAAAATCCTGACAAGCTGTTCTCGGTGAAAATATTGGCCTGGGGGCTGCGCGTAAATGGTGAAGTTGTGGGGCTGGTGCCTTGGCTCGATGAGCTAGTCGCCTGCGATGAAATTAATGACCCTCTCAATGGCCAGTGGGAAGGCTATTACGATCAGGGTGTCGATGAGTTGTTTTTTGCGGCCCCCCTGCACAAGGTCGTAGAGCTGGAAACTGCGGCTGACTACTACGAGTATCAGTGCGATGCCGACCGGGAAATTATTCAAGAGATACCGGATACCATCGGCACCCATGCGGTGCTATCTACCGATGGCTTTCACAGTATTACCCTAAAAGAAGTGGTTAGCTGGCGCTTGCTAAACGATGGCACCATGGAAGCGATGCTGATCGATGAACTTAAGATGCTGAATACTCCGGTACTGCCCGGGGATGGGTGTCTTTACCCTGCGGATAAAGACGAAGATTTCCGCTACTTCTTCCAGCATCATATCGCCAATAAAATAAAGGCCCAAGATCCAGAGGCCATGGCAGCGATTTCTCTACTCGATGAAAGTTAGGCGACCAGAAGGCCTGAGGGTTAACTCTGCGCCCTTAGCTTGGTCTTAGTCTGGTCTGCCATAGGACATGAGACGCTGGTAACGGCTCTCTAACAGATCGTCCAGAGGAATGGCCTGAAGCTCATCAACCTGCTTAGAAAGGTGCGCTTTCAATGTGTCGGCCATAGTTTCGATATCACGATGGGCACCGCCCATTGGCTCTGGGATGGTCTCGTCGACAATACCCAGCTTCTCAAGGTTATCCGAGGTCACACCCATGGCTTCAGCAGCCTCTGGGGCTTTGTCACTGGTCTTCCAAATAATATTGGCACAGCCTTCCGGCGAGATGACAAAATAGGTGCTGTACTGCAGCATATTAAGTCGATCACCCACACCAATCGCCAGAGCACCACCAGAACTACCTTCGCCAATAACCGTACAGATAATCGGCGTGCGTAATCGTGACATAACCGCCAAATTGCGGGCGATAGCCTCGGAGATATTACGCTCTTCGGAGTCGATACCCGGATAGGCACCAGGGGTATCAATTAATGTAATCACCGGCATTTTAAAACGCTCGGCAGTCTCCATTAGACGGAGCGCCTTGCGGTAACCCTCAGCCTTCGGCATACCAAAGTTACGCATCACCTTGTCGGTAACGCCACGTCCCTTCTCTTCGCCAATCACCATCACTGGCTTGCCATTAAGGCGAGCAACACCACCCACAATAGCGCTGTCATCACCGAAATGACGATCGCCATGCATCTCTTCCCAATCGGTAAAGATGCGCTTGATATAATCCAGGGTATAGGGTCTATGGGGATGACGGGCGACCTGCACAACCTGCCAGGCACTGAGTTTGCTATAGATACTTTCGGTAAGCTTGCGTGATTTGTCGCGCAGCTTAGTCACTTCTTCGGCAATATTCAGATCGTTGTCATTACCTACAAGCTGGAGTTCTTCAATCTTCGCTTCTAGCTCGGCGATGGGCTGTTCAAAGGAGAGATAGTTCAAATTCATGGTGACGAGGATCTCAGGTTGCAATGACTATGGGCTATAAATTTTGGTGTTCTTCGCTGCTAACAGGCTATGTAACAGCCCACAAGCTGGGGGCTATTTTAACATCTTGCGCCGCCACCGCTAGCCTTACCAGCAGATTAATTACACTGTTGGCTTAATGATAGTGCAAGGTTACCGAATTTTTACCAAATTCTTCCCGCAATCGAGAAATTAATTCATCCTTGGGCTGTACCTTCCACTGCTTACCCAAGGTAAGCTGGCCTGCCGCACTGGGCAGTGCGTAATGCACCGTCACCGGACAGTTGCCATCTTTGTAAGCACTCAATGTGTTGTGAAACTTATCCACCCAACCTGCGGGAGAATCCTCGGCACCACCGGACAGGCTCAACTCTAAGCGATTGAGCTTGCTGCAGCGAGCATCGTAAATTGACTGAATCGATTCCGCCACCATCTTCAAACCGCCGGTAAAGCTGTCTTCAGACACATTGCCCTGGACGACAAGCAGCGCATCCTTCACCAGAATCTCTCGGTAGGCATTAAATTTTTCAGCCCAAACAGAGAGTTCGATACGACCACTCTTGTCATCTAAGGTTAAGAAGGCAAAACTTTCGCCACGCTTATTTTTCATAATACGCATGCCGACCACCATTCCCGATACCGCAGAACTCTCTTTGCCCGGCCGCAAATCCACAATACGATTAGACACCATTTGCTTGAGTTCATCTTCGTATTCATCAATGGGATGGCCTGTGAGGTACAGACCTAAAGTGTCCTTCTCACCATTTAAACGATCTTTCACCGACAGAGTACGGGCACCGCTGTAGCTGTTGTAATTAATATCTGAGGCGCTATCGACAATAGAGTCACCAAACAGATCACCCATACCGCTGCTGGTGTTGCGTGCATGCTGTTCAGCCAGTTTTACGGCTTCGTCCATACCGGCTAGCATCACCGCGCGCCGGAAACCAATTTCGCCCTCTGGGCCGATTTCGTCCAGGGCGCCACTGCGAATCATTGCATCCAGTGCGCGTTTGTTCACCTTGCGACCATCAACCCGAGCACAGAAATCAAACATATCCTTAAAGGGGCCGCCCTCAGTTCTGGCGGCAATAATATTTTCTACCGGACCTTCACCCAGCCCCTTAATGGCACCTAGGCCATAGAGCACTCGACCCTGAATATCGACACTGAAGTGGAACTGACCGTTGTTGACATCCGGCGGCAGCAGGTCCAAACCCATGGCGCGGCACTCATCAATAAAGGTCACCACCTTGTCAGTCTTATCCATATCCGAGGAAATGGTCGCGGCCATAAATTCAGCGGGATAATGGGCCTTCAGCCAGCCGGTTTGATAGGCGACCAACGCATAGGCAGCGGAGTGAGATTTGTTAAAACCATAGCCCGCAAATTTTTCCATCAAATCAAAAATATTCGATGCCAGCTCTTTTTCAAACCCCTTATTGATGGCTCCCTGAGTAAATAACTCACGCTGTTTAGCCATCTCATCGGCATTCTTCTTACCCATGGCGCGACGCAGTAAATCTGCGCCGCCGAGCGTGTATCCGCCCATTTCCTGGGCAATCTGCATCACCTGTTCCTGATACAAAATAATGCCGTAGGTAGGTTCCAGAGCGGGTTTTAGGCACTCATGCTGGTACTGAATATGGGGATAGCTAACTTCGGCGCGGCCTTTCTTGCGGTTAATAAAGTCATCGACCATGCCCGACTGCAATGGCCCCGGACGGAACAGCGCCACCAGTGCCACAATATCTTCAAATCTATCCGGGCCGAGTTTTTTGATCAGCTCTTTCATACCCCGAGATTCAAGCTGGAACACTGCGGTGGTTTCTGCCCGCTGCATCATCTTGAAGGTCTCGACATCGTCGAGAGGGATTCTTTCGATATCCAAGGGTTCTTCATCATTGCGGGCGCGACGGCGGTTAATCATGCGCACGGCCCAGTCAATAATGGTTAATGTACGCAAACCCAAAAAGTCGAATTTAACCAGACCGGCCTCTTCAACATCATTTTTATCGTACTGGGTAACCACACCAGCACCGGATTCATCACAGTAGATTGGCGCAAAATCGGTAATAACCGTAGGCGCAATAACCACACCACCCGCATGCTTACCGCAGTTCCGAGACACGCCTTCGAGCTGCAGGGCCATACTCCAAATTTCGCTGGCCTCTTCATCCTGCTCGAGAAACTGTTTTAATTCATCTTCCTGCTCAATAGCTGTAGCAAGCGTCATACCCACTTCAAAGGGGATTAATTTCGAGAGCTTGTCCGCAAGGCCATAGGATTTCCCTTGCACACGCGCCACATCTCGCACGACTGCCTTAGCGGCCATGGTACCGAAGGTGACAATCTGGGATACCGCATCACGACCATATTGCTCGGCCACATAGGCAATCACTCGATCACGCCCCTCCATACAGAAATCAATATCGAAATCTGGCATGGATACCCGTTCAGGATTTAGAAAGCGCTCAAACAGCAAGTCGTATTCGAGGGGGTCAAGATCAGTAATTTTAAGGGCATAGGCCACGAGAGAGCCCGCACCAGAACCACGCCCAGGGCCAACAGGAATCTCATTGTCTTTGGCCCAACGAATAAAATCCATTACGATCAGGAAGTATCCGGGGAATCCCATCTGAATAATAATATCCAGCTCAAACTTCAGGCGAGCTGCATAGAGCGCCTGCTTTTCAGGGAAGTCTTCAGCGTTGCTGTCGAAGAGAAAATCAAGGCGCTTGGCAAGACCTTCCTCAGACTCATTAATAAAGAATTCATTGATGGTCATGCCATCGGGAATGGGGTAATCCGGCAGAAAGTATTCGCCGAGGCGTAGATCTAGGTTACAGCGTTTGGCGATCTCTACGGTGTTTTGCAGGGCTTCGGGAATATCCGAAAACAGCTCCGCCATCTCGTCGGCAGTGCGCAGATATTGTTGTTCGGAATAACGGCGCTCGCGACGGGGATCATCAAGCGCCCGCCCCTCATGGATACAGACCCTGGCTTCATGGGCTTCAAATTCGCCGGCCGCAATAAAGCGCACATCATTGGTGGCCACCACCGGACAGCTAAACTTGCTGGCTAGGTCCACCGCGGCATGGAGATAGTCCTCTTCACCGGGACGCCCGGTGCGCTGGAGTTCCAGATAAAAACGACTTGGAAATAAATCCATATATTCCAATAACAACGCTTCAGCCTCAGCACTGCGGCCCGACACCAGTGCGACACCAATTTCGCCACCACGTCCGCCAGACAGGGCGATTAAGCCCTTACTAAATTCCTGCAGCCAGGAGCGTTTTATGGTGGGCACACCCACACGCTGACCCTGCTGATAGGCTTTAGAGATTAGATTGGTAAGGTTTTTGTAGCCCGTTTGGTCGGCGATCAACAGCACTAGCTGAGTGGGACTGCCCTCTCCATCCTCATCAAGCACCAGAACGTCGGCACCCAGAATAGGTTTTACCCCAGCAGCCTGACTGGCCTTATAAAACTTAATCAGGCCAAAGAAATTATTAAAATCGGTAAGCGCAACGGCGGGCATACCGATTTCGGCCGCTTTTTTTGCCAGTGGTTTGATGCGCACAAGGCCATCTACCAGTGAGTATTCGGAATGTAACCTTAGGTGAACAAACTCATTTTTCATGCTGTAGCGGGCACTTCCATTTACTGGTTCTTGGTTAAATTTACTGGTTCTTTGTTAAAAGGTGCGCAGCATCAGCACCATAATGATTAAAACTGTCTTCCAACAGATCAAACACGGTACCCTCATAAGGGGGAATACTCTCGTCCGACTGCCCTACAGGTTCGATTCTATCGCCCCATTTAATAATACCGGCACCACAGGTAAGGCCTGCGCCAAAGCTTGCTGTCAGTATGGTCATGCCGGGCTTAATCATGCCCGATTCCAGTGCATCACACATAGCCAGCGGTATTGCTGCTGCGGAGGTGTTGGCATATTTATCAATAACCACAACAACCTTTTCCATGGGGAAATTAAGACGCTTAGCCAAGGATTGAATAATACGAACATTGGCCTGATGAGGAATAAACAGATCGATATCCTCAGCCGTCAGGCCCTCAGCTTCGAGTACGTCAGCAATGGCATCGCCCATTCCTTTAACCGCACTTTTAAATATTTCCTGGCCTTCGAAGTTAAGAGAGATAAAGATATCTTGAGTCAGATGCAGCGGAGACATACCCCAACCCGGTAAGTGCAGGCATTCGCGACTATCGGGAACACAGCTCATTTTTCCGGTCAGCAGACCCAGCTCATTTTCCGTTGCCTCAATAACGACAGCACCGGCACCATCCCCAAACAGAAAACACGACTCGCGTTTCTTCCAATCCATAACCAGAGAAATTCGCTCTGATCCTATCACGATGGCCTTCTTAATCGACCCCGCTTTAATCATATCCGTGGCCACGTTAAGACCATAGAGCCAGCTTGTGCAGGCCGAGTTGAGATCGAAGGCGGCCGCTTTTTTAGCACCCAGTTTATTCTTAATATAGCTGGCTGTGTTCGGGCAAATTTCTTCAGGCGTCGTTGAGCCCAAAATCACCAGATCAATATCTTCTGCATCGACACCAGCAGCCGCCAGTGCACGTTCCGCAGCTAACCAACCCATCTCTCCAGTAGAAACATGGGTGTAATGACGCTGGCGAATACCGGAGCGAGAAAATATCCACTCGTCGCTGGTTTCGACTATTTTTGCCATATCATCATTGGTCATAAGAAGTGGCGGCGCGTATTTGCCCCACCCGGTAATCTCTGCGTAATTCAAGCTGTCGGCTCCCGTCAGTTTATTGTTGTTATTCTAAAGAATGTAATGGTTGGCAGACCTTAACTCAAGGCCTTTCTACTGTTTGTAAAAAGGTTTAACTCAGGGCTACTAAAATAGTGGGGATTGCTCTAGCTCGAGCTCATTTCGGACTGGCCCAAAGGTGCGACGATGAATGGGCGATGGCCCAATTCTTTGCAGTGCTTCAAGATGCTGAACGGTGCCATAACCTTTGTTTTTGGCAAAGCCATAACCGGGGTATTTCTTGTCCATCTCTTGCATCTCTGCATCGCGAACAACCTTGGCAATAATCGATGCCGCGCTAATCACCTCAACACGGCCATCACCCTTAACCACAGCTTCACCCTTATATTCCCACTGGGGTAACCGGTTGCCATCAACAGCCACAAAGTCAGGCTGTATTTTCAGGCCCATCACAGCTCGGCGCATAGCCATCATTGTGGCCTGCAATATATTAAAACGATCTATTTCATCCACTGAGGCACGCCCAACACACCAGCACTCGGCGCGGCTGACAATATCTTTATACAAATTTTCCCGCTGCCTAGCCGACAGTGCCTTAGAATCAGCAAGACCTTCAATGCCATGATTGGCAGGTAGAATGACAGCAGCAGTCACTACATCCCACGCCAGCGGGCCCCGCCCGACCTCATCGACGCCAGCCAGACATTTAACACCCCTTGGCGCTTTCCAGGGTTTCAAGAAGCACTGCCGGTATTAACTAATTCGGCGATGGCAGTTGCGGCAATCGCACCAGACTCAACCGCAAGCTGCTGATGCAAGACGTCAAAGGATGTCACCAGCGCCGGACATTTGCTTTGATCTAGGGCATCCAGCACTGCAGGCGCCAGCTCGCTCACCACAGCCTGATCCTGAACCAGCTCGGGCACCAACATCTTGTTGGCCAACAAATTAGGAATAGACACAAAGGGCGTTTTGATAAAAGGCGACAGTAATTTATAGGTTAATGCACCCAGCCTGTAACTCACTACCATAGGCTTTTTCAGCAGCATGGCTTCAAGAGCGGTAGTGCCCGATGCTAAGAGCACGGCATCTGAGGCCTCCATGGCAAGATGAGACTGCTGAAGTAAGAGCTTGATATCCAGCTCAGGTCTTGCTGCCAGAATATCGGTTAGCTGGGCGTAGCGGGCGTCATTGGCCGCGGGAATCACCAGCTGCAATCCGTCTACTGAGGCGAGAACTGCGGAGGCTGTATCGAGAAAGACCTCCGCCATCATATTCACTTCACCGGCGCGACTGCCAGGCATAATACAGAGTACAGGTCGGTCAGTATCAAGTCCTAACTGAAGGCGTGCCCCCTGGATGTCTGGCTGATCACCGAACTGTCCTGCTAGTGGATGGCCAACAAACCGCACGGGCACCTCATGCTGCACATAGAATGCGGCCTCAAAAGGCAGTAGGCAGAGCATCAGATCAACAGACTTCTTGATTTTCTTGATTCGTCCCTGGCGCCAGGCCCACACTGAGGGGCTCACGTAGTGCACGGTTTTAACCCCAGCCTTGCGCAGCCTGAACTCAATGGTGGTATTAAAGTCGGGAGAATCTATACCAACAAACACAGCGGGCTGGTTCTCGGTATAGCGATTGACGATGGCGCGGCGAATGCCGAGAAGTTCAGGCAGGCGCTTTAGGGGTTCAACAAAGCCCATCACCGAAAGGCGCTCCATTTCAAACAGCGATTGAAAACCTTCTGCCTGCATCTTGGGGCCGCCAATGCCTTCAAAAATTGCATTGGGGTAATGTTTTTTAAGGGCCCGAATAAGGTCTGCACCCAAGACATCACCAGAGGCCTCTCCGGCAACCATGGCGAAGACTAGGGTTTGCATATTCATGATTTAGCGGATGATACCGCGAGTAGAATTCTCAACAGAGGCGAGCAGCATAGAGATAATATCGTCATCACCCAAAGCGGCAATTTCCTTGAGGGCTTCATCTAACTGTAAGCCACGACGGTAGAGCAATTTGTATGCTTTGTTGGCCATCGCTATTTGATCAGTACTGAAACCGCGACGCTTTAATCCCTCGCGGTTAATCGTTCTAGGTTCCGCGGGGCTACCAAAGGCGGTTACAAAGGCTGGGACATCATGATAGATCCATGCGGCCGGACCCACAAAACAATGGGGGCCAATATGCACAAACTGATGGACCAATACGTAGCCGGAGAGAATAGTCCAGTCCCCCACATACACATGGCCAGAAATACTGGCGTTATTGACCAGAATACAGTGATTGCCAACAACGCAATCATGGCCAATATGCACATAGGCCATCAGTAGATTGTCACTACCGATAATTGTTTCGCCCTTATCCTGAATCGTACCGCGGTGAATGGTCACACCTTCACGAATGGTATTGTTATCGCCAATAATTAAACGCGTGGGTTCGCCGTTGTACTTGAGATCGGGCGTGGCATCGCCAATCGTCGAGAATTGAAAAATCTTATTGTTGACGCCAATAACTGTCGGCCCGCGAATCACCACATGAGAGGCGATATCGCAGCCATCGCCGATCTGCACATCTGGCCCAACAATGGTCCAGGGTCCAATACTGACGTTTTCGCCAATAACCGCAGACGGGTCAACGATGGCTGTGGGATGAATCACCCCATCGGCTTTTGTCGCATCATTCACGCTAATGACTCTTTGTCTTGATAGGCGCAGAGCAACGTCGCGTCACAGCAAGTTTTGCCGTCGACAGTTGCTGTGGTCCGAAATCGCCATATATTGCGTTTTACCGCCTCTATTTCAGAGGTAAGCATAAGCTGATCTCCCGGGACTACAGGACGCTTAAAACGCACCTTGTCAACGCCGGCAAACAGATACAGCTTACCGTCGTCGGCACTTTCGCCCGTGGTAACAAAGCCCAGGATACCGGACACCTGGGCCATGGCTTCAATCATCATTACCCCAGGAAATATTGGCGCGCCAGGGAAATGGCCATTAAAGACGTCTTCGTTAACGCTGATATTTTTATAGGCCAGAATGCGTTCGCCGGGAATCACTTCCAGTACTCTATCAACCAGTAAAAAAGGATAGCGATGAGGTAACAGCGCCATTATTTCATTTACGTTCATTGTCATTGTTTTAATCTACCACTTATTAGATATTCATAAAAATAAGTCTACGGTTGCTTCTTCTCTAATGCTTTTAAACGTCGTGCCATGCTATCAAGTTGCGGCATACGAGCAGCGTTTTTACGCCATTCCAAACTGGGTAACAACGAGGTTACCGACGAGGAATAGATGCCCGGCTCGGTAATGTTTTTAGTCGCCATGGTTCGCGCCGTTAAGACTACGTTATCGCAAACCGTAATATGACCCACCAGACAGGCCGACCCCGCCAACGTGCAGTTAGCGCCAATCTTGGCGCTTCCCGCCAACCCGGCATAGGCGGCCATCGCAGTATTGTCACCCACTTCCGCGTTGTGCCCTATCTGCACATGGTTATCTATAATCACACCGTTACCAATAATGGTGTTTTCTAAAGCACCACGATCAATGGTAGTGCAGGCACCGATCTCGACATTATTGCCGATCTCAACGCCACCGATCTGATGAATCTTTTGGTAGCCACCGGTACCGTCTGGTGCAAAACCAAAGCCATCTGCACCAATCACTGAACCACTGTGAATGCGCACATGATCACCCATATGAACATCGTGATAGATGCTCACATTGGGAGAAATATGGCAGTTCTCACCCAACACCGAGCGCGCGCCAATAAAGCTATTGGCTTCCACCCGACAGCCAGAGGCCAAAACCGCACCCGCTTCAATAACCACATTGGGCCCAAGGTAGACATCGTCTCTCACCATGGCCGAAGCATGGACAGCGGCAGACCCATGAATACCACAGGCCTGCTGCGGTGCTGGATCAAACCAACCGGATAACTGGGCATAGCCTAGATAGGGGTTCTCGAGAATAAGACAGCTGCCAGAAAAAGTATCAGCCTGAGCCGCGGTTAGTATCACGGCCTCGGCATTGCAATCACTTAATTGGCTTGCGTATTTGGGATTTGACAGAAAGGCAATCTGGCCCTCACTGGCATTTTTTAAGCTGTTGAGTCCGGTTATTCTTGTCTCAGGGCTACCGCGCAACTCAGCATGGAGATGCGCGGCGATTTCACCCAGTGAATAATCTCGACTCATTGAGTTACTTAGTCTTTTGGTTCAGACGGTCAGCAACTTTTGCAGTCAGGTTACTTTCTGGACTGGCGATCATTACTGATTCAGCACGCAGAAGAATAGTTACGCCCTCTTCTGCAACGACTTCCTGAAGTGCCTGCTGTGCGATAGGACCAAGGTCCTGCATGATCTTCTGCTGCAGCTGCTTCTGCTCTGCCTGAATCTTACGACCGGCAAGTTCAGCATCTGCTTTGGCATATTCCATTTTCTTCTGATGCGCAACGGCCTGTTCCTGTGACCAGGTTAGACGTTTGCTTTCAGCTTCTTTAGCCAGTGACTGCAAATCAGCGGCCGACCCTTCGTACTTGGCCTTAAGGCTAACAAAGTCTGCGCCCTGCTCTGCTTGTTTAAGACTTTCCTGAGCGGCATTCGAACCGAAAATTGCACGTGCTATATCTACGACAGCGATTTTTTCTACCGCCACTGCACTCACGGAAAACAAACTAGCCAATACTACTAAAACAAGCGCTTTCTTATTACCCACAATACTTCTCCTGACTATTTAATTATTAAAATTGATTGCCCAACGAGAACTGGAACACTTCAGTCTCATCAAAATCACTAGCATTTAAAGGCTTGGAAATACTAAACGTAATTGGACCAAACCCACTTAACCAAGTCGCCCCTAAACCAACAGAGTAACGCAGTTCTCCAACATCAGGCTTGAAACAGTTGGCCTGATTATCACCACATTTGGTGTTGAATATATTGCCGGCATCAAAAAACAATGATGACTGCACAGAACGCTGATCCTTAATAAATGGCAGCGGAAACAGAATTTCTGCACCAAGCTCAACCTGAACGTTACCGCCGATTGGATCTGGATCATCAAAAAACTGCGTGGTGCAAGGGGGATCGGCCAGATTACAGGGCGTATCCTGAGGCCCTAGGGTGTTTTTCTTAAACCCACGAACGGATCCAAAACCACCGCCATAAAAATTCTTGAAAAACGGCATGCTAGTTGTGCCGCCATAACTTTCACCGTAACCCAGATCAGCTTTGAGCTTTAGGGTCAGCGGGCCATAAAGGCCTCGCAAATATTCATGGTTATAGGTCATTTTGAAATACTCAAGGCCAGACCCAGGCAACGCCAGAGCCAATCCAAAGCGCTGTGACGAACCACGAGTAGCAAACATACCGCGGTTGAGCGTAGACTTTACCCAATTTGCATTAAAGGTAAAGACATCGAATAGATTGCCGTTTTTAGTCACGAAGTCGGTGATCTCAACTGAGTCGAAGGTACCCGTAGATACATCCAGGTTCTCATAACCAAAACCAAAACCTATGCGCTGGATATCGGAAATTGGATAGCTCCAATTAACACTGGCGCCATAGGTATTGGTGGAGAAGCTGGAGATATTAAAATCACCGTAATCAGTTTCTCGAGCAAAGATACTGTAACCAACGCTGACACCATCAATGGTGTAATAGGGTTCGCTATAGCTGAAGTTCAATGAGCTCTGATAGGTGCTTTTATTAATACCCACGCCGACTTGCTTGCCGGTACCTAGGAAATTATTTTCGCTTAGGTTAGCGCCAAGAATAAGACCTGTACCCTGGGCAAAACCGACACTGGCGCCAACTGAGCCTGAAGGCTGCTCTTCAACAGTAAAGACCACATCCAGCTGATCATTGGTTCCTGGCACTGGCACATTCTCTACATTCACTTCCTTAAAGAAGCCAAGTCGTTCAAGACGCACCTTAGAATGGTCAATCAAAGAATTGTTCGCTGAACTGCCTTCCATCTGACGCATCTCTCGACGCAACACAGTATCGGCGGTTTTGGTATTGCCTCGAAACTCAACTCGACGGACATAGGCACGCATACCCGGAGTCACCATAAAGGTAATCTTGGCCGTCTTTTCTTCTTCATCGAGATCTGGGAACCCATTGACCTCGGCAAAGGTATAGCCTTCGATACCGAGTCGGCGAGTAATATATTCACTGGAAGTGGTCATCAACGACTGGGAGAATGTCATGCCTTCCCGCATTAGGATCATGGCTCTGATCTGAGGTTCCGGGATCATCAACTCACCCGCCAATTCGATCTTACCTACCTTATAAACATCACCCTCTTCAATATTAATGGTGATATAGACAGATTCTTTGTTGGGGCTAATAGACACCTGGGTACTCTGCACAGCAAACTTTAGATAGCCACGATCCAGATACCAGGTTTCAAGAGTCTCTAAGTCGCCAGAGAGTTTTTCACGGGCATATTTGTCATCACTCGTGATCCACGACAACCAGCCTGTGGTGTTCTGTTCAAATTCATCCAGCAAGATTTCTTCGCTAAAGTCTTTGTTGCCGACAATATTAATATGGCGAATCTTGGCGACATCGCCTTCTTCAATATCGATGTTGATCGCAACACGGTTGCGCGGCAGCTGCTTTACTTCGGTTTTAACGAGGGCGCCATAGCGACCCTGAGACACATATTGGCGCTGCAGTTCCTGAACCATGCCTTCAAGAATAACCTGACGGAAGATCTGCCCCTCAGCCAATCCATTGTCGCGCAAGGCATCCAATAGCTGATCGGTTTCGATGGCCTTGTTACCCTCGAGATTGATCTCAGTGACCGCTGGACGCTCGGCCAAGCCAATCACCAGCACGCCATTTTCACGGGCCATAATCACATCGGAAAAATAGCCAGTGCGGAATAATGACCGAGTGGCTTCTCGCACCAACGGATCATCGATAAGATCGCCAACAGAGATCGGCAGTGCAGCAAATACTGTCCCCGCAGAGACTCGTTGCAGCCCTTCGATACGAATATCGTCAACCTGAAAAACCTCTGCATACACTTTAGATGCAAAGGTCGAAAGGGCTAAAACGGTAGATAATAGTAGGCCGGTAAACAGACGCGTCATGTGATTAGTTAAATCCGATTGTTAGTTTTAATTAGCGGGTCAAAAAGGCCGCATCACGTCGTTGTAGGTTGCAAATACCATCAACCCCATCAACATGCTGAACCCTACCTTATATCCCACCATCTGAATCCTGTCTGATACGGGAGAACCTTTAATGATCTCAATGAAATAGTACATGAGATGACCGCCATCCAACACGGGAATCGGCAATAGATTCATTACGCCGAGCATTATACTGAGAATAGCGACAAAGCGAATAAAATTGTCGATTCCAGAGGCAGCAGACTCACCTGCCACCTTGGCAATAGTGATCGGGCCACTGAGGTTTTTCGGGCTGAGGTCTCCAACAATGAGCTTGCCGATAGACTTTAGAACAAAGGCACTGCTCTCATAAGTCTCGCGAATACTGCGCGGTATGGCAGTTAAGGCATTGTAGTCGACGTCGCGCATATGCTCTTCGGGGAACTTGCCTGTCGACGACAGCCTCACACCCAGCTGCCCTACCTGCTGTCCATCACGTTCCACCATCTTAGGCACAGCTTCGATAATAAGGGACTTCGAATCCCGCTCAATGTCCAACACCACCATGGACTGGGCACTTCCAGCCACTGTGGCAATAAAGTCATTAACATCGGTGATGATTTCGCCATTGATAGCGACTAGGCGATCGCCTGTGCGCAATCCAGCCAGATAGCCTGATCCGTCTTCAGCAACCCCAGCCAAACTAAGCGCGTCTAATTCAAAGGGTGGCATTACGCCAAGGTCCCGCAGAGGCGACGGCTCTTCGGCTTCACGTAACCAGGCCGACACAGTGACCGGCATTTCATATTCAAGGGTTGAGCCTTCGTAGGTCACCACAAAAGGAATCTCACCACTGGTACCAATAAAATCAAACAGTTTGCGTGAAACGGCACTCCAGGTCGGGGTCGACTGACCTTCGATAGCAATAATCTCCATGCCAGGCTCGAATCCAGCCTGCTCTGCAAGAGAGCCCTCTTTAACCTGGCCCACAACGGGTGCCAGGTCGCGTTCGCCCGCCAAAAAGATCAGCCAAAAGGCCAGAAAGGCGAGCAGGAAGTTTGCAATAGGTCCGGCGGCAACAATGGCGATTCGCTGCCATACAGTTTTGCTGTTAAAGGAAAAGGGGCGATCTTCTTCACTCACATTGCCTTCACGCTCATCAAGCATTTTAACGTAGCCACCCAGAGGTAGCAGCGCCAGCACGAATTCAGTGTCTTGCTTGTCCCGCCATCTCAGCAGCGGCGTACCAAAGCCAATCGAGAAACGCTCGACCTTGACGCCACAGCGCCGGGCTACCCAAAAATGACCAAATTCATGAATAGTGACCAGAATGCCAAGGGCGATAAAGGTGTAAAAAAGTGTCTGAAGTAATGCCATAAATTAAGACTCAATCTCCGCGATATAGGCCGTGCTAAAGGCACGTGCTTTGCTGTCGGACTCTTGGACTGCGTCAAGTGATTCCGGTTCAGTCAATGATAGACCAGATAGGGTCTCACCGACCACCTGTGCAATTTGCGTGAAGCCAATGCGCTGATCCAGAAAAGCCTGCACCGCAACTTCGTTGGCCGCATTTAGAATAGCCGGGGCATCTGCTGCGGCTTGAGCCGCGTCAAAGGCTAGCTGCAAACAAGGGAAAGCCTCAAGATCAGGCTTTTCAAAGTTTAACTGGCCAATCTCAAACAAATTTAAATCAGCTACGCCAGCATCGATACGCTGGGGCCAGGCCAGAGCGTGGGCGATAGGCGTGCGCATGTCTGGATTACCCAGCTGGGCCAGCACAGACCCATCGATATACTGCACTAAGGAGTGAATAATACTCTGGGGATGCACCACTACTTCAATTTGTGCGGGACCCACATCAAACAGCCAGCAAGCTTCTATCAACTCTAGGCCCTTATTCATCAGCGTCGCTGAATCGACGGATATCTTGCGACCCATACTCCAGTTTGGATGGGCACAGGCCTGATCTGGTGTCACTGTACTCATTTCGGACTGAGACCAGCCTCTAAAGGGGCCTCCAGAGGCCGAGAGCAATAACTTACTAATGCCTGCGCTTTGCGCCTGCTCATAATCCTTAGGTAAACATTGGAAAATGGCGTTGTGCTCACTGTCTATGGGCAGTAATACCGAGCCGGATTCTTTAATTGCCTGCATAAACAGGCCGCCGGCCATTACAAGGGACTCTTTATTAGCCAGCAGTATTTTTTTGCCCGCGTTTACGGCGGCCAGAGTGGGTACCAGTCCAGCCGCGCCAACGATGGCAGCCATCACTGTTTCTACGTCATCGGCACTGGCGACCTGACACAGAGCATCAATGCCGTAAAGAACCTCTGTTGTGCAGCCTGCGGCTTGCAACAGCCCTTCTAGCTTAGCTGCAGCGACACTGTCACTGACCACGGCGAATTTCGCCTGGTGCTGCTGGCACTGAAGCGCCAGCTTTTCAATTTGTAGATTGCCGGTTAGGGCATAAACTGAATATTTATCAGGGTGACGCGCGATAACATCAAGGGTGCTAACACCAATTGATCCTGTCGCGCCAAGCAGTGTGATTTGTTGCATAGGTCAGAAAGGACTCGTCAGGGATAGCAGTAGAGCAAACAGCGGTAGCGCCGCCATAATGCCATCGATGCGGTCGAGTAAACCGCCATGTCCGGGCAGCAGCTGACTGCTGTCTTTAACGCCACTTTGACGCTTGATCATGCTTTCGAAAAGGTCGCCCAACACAGAGTAAAGGGCCACTGGGATAATAAGAATAAACAAACTGCTTACCGCGAGCTGCGGAAATACAGCGGCTAACCCAGCAATCAGTAGTAGCTGAAAAAGGATGCCTCCAGCGAAACCCTCCCAGGTTTTTCCGGGGCTGACGATAGGTGCAAGTTTACGTTTGCCAAAGAGATTGCCCGCGATATAACCACCCACATCGGCCAGCGCCACAATAGCGATGCCAAGAACAAGTAACCAACGGCCATATTCGTAATCTAACACCGAGGCCACAGCAGCCCAGGTTGAGGTTAGCAGTAGCAAGCCAAGCAAGCCGAGTATCGGGCGTGCGGACCAGAGAATAGCGCTAGAGGGGTAGCCCTGAATCCATAAAAAGATCACAGCCCATAGGGCAACGGCGGCCAGAGACATCTGCCGAGCACTGTCTTGGTCGAACTCCGTAAACAGCCCCAGAAAATAGCTTGCAGCGGCTAGGGAAAGACCTAACAAAAGCAGATAACCTGCCTTGCCAGCCCCTGAGCCTATCTTCATCAGATTAGTCCATTCCCAGCCAGCAACAATCACTAGCAGTCCTATTACCAGCGAAAACTCCACCGCAGATAGGTTTAATAGCAAGGCTAAAAATGCGACAACAAGAATAACGGCGGTAATAACGCGCTGTTTAAACATGTGCGTCCTGATCTTGGGGCTGTGACGAATCGTCCTCTTCTCGGAGTCCAAAACGACGCTGCCTAGAATAATACTCATCAGCAGCCATCTCTAGCGCCTTGGCGTCAAAGTCAGGCCAGTAGCAGTTGGCAAAATAAAGTTCGCTGTAGGCTAGCTGCCAGAGCAGGAAGTTGCTGATACGCTGTTCTCCGGCCGTGCGAATACAAAGGTCGGGGTCCGGGATACTATCCTGCAGCAAATATTTACCAAAGACTTCTTCATCGATATCTGAGGGGCGTAATCGGCCCATCTGGACTTCGGTCGCCATTTTCTTGGCGGTGTTTGCTATGTCCCAACGGCCACCATAATCCACACAGAGATAGAGCGTCAGATCGCCATTGGCGGTCATGGTCTCGGTATCATTAATAAGGGCTTTGAGCCGATCGCTAAAGTGGCTGCGACTGCCAATAACTTTAAGGCGCACACTGTCATCGCGCAGGGCTTTGGCTTCTTTTTTAAGGTAGGAAGAAAATAACGACATCAGGCCACGCACTTCAAGATCTGGACGCTTCCAATTCTCACTGCTAAATGCAAACAGCGTGATGGTATCTATACCGAGACTTTTGGCCGCGTGAAGGGAATCACGAATACGCTCTACCCCCGCCTCATGGCCGGCAACACCACCGAGTCCGCGCTGTTTAGCCCAACGATTATTGCCATCCATAATAATCGCTACATGTTTCAGCGGATGGGAATTTGCTAAAGGTTCAGATTCAGCCATGAGATTTTATACCGAGGAGATTAAATCTCCATCAGATCCTTTTCTTTAACAGCCAACGCTTCGTCTACACGCGCAATAAAGCTATTAGTGATTTTTTGGATATCATCCTGTGCTTTACGCTCTTCATCTTCACTGATATCTTTTTCTTTCAGCAGATCTTTAACGACTGAAAGCACATCCCGACGAATATTGCGCACAGAGACTCGAGCACCCTCGGCCTCAGCTTTAGCCTGCTTGCCATAGATTTTACGCGTCTCTTCAGTGAGCGCGGGCAGAGGAATACGAATAACCGTACCGGCGCTAGACGGGTTTAGGCCCAGGTCAGATTTCATAATGGCTTTTTCAAGAGCCGGCACCAGAGATCGCTCCCAGGGTGTTACCGACAATGTGCGAGAATCTTCAATAACAATTGAAGCCGCCTGAGAAATAGGTGTGTCAATTCCGTAATAGTCCACGGAGATACCGTCCAGTAAACTCGGGTGAGCACGGCCAGTACGGATTTTATTAAATGCATTGCCCAACGCATCGAGTGATTTGGACATACGTGTTTCTGCATCTTTCTTTAGATCATCAATCATGTGTTTCTCCCTTATCCTTCCTCAATCAGCGTGCCTTCATCGCCGCCAACTACAAGATTAAGTAATGCTCCCTGCTTTGACATACGGAACACTCTAAGCGGCATATTGTGCTCACGACAGAGACAGATAGCAGTCAGGTCCATTACAGTTAGCTTCTTATCCAACACCTGATCATAGGTCAGGTGCGTATAGAGTTCTGCATCGGGCTTCAACATTGGATCTGCTGAATAGACGCCATCAACCTTAGTCGCCTTCAGCACCACATTGGCATCAATTTCAATGCCGCGCAGACAGGCTGCGGAATCAGTGGTAAAGAAAGGGTTGCCAGTACCGGCGGCGAAGATTACCACGTCACCATCTTTAAGATAGCGAATAGCGCGCCGACGATCGTAGTGCTCAACAACACCGCTCATGGGTATTGCCGACATAACATGGGAGGAAATATTCGTGCGTTCTAGAGCGTCACGCATGGCCAGTGCATTCATCACTGTGGCCAACATACCCATATGGTCGCCAGTAACACGATCCATACCGGCCGCGTTTAGCGCCGCCCCACGAAACAGATTACCGCCACCAATAACGAGGCCAACCTGGACGCCAATGCCCACTAATTGGCCTATCTCGAGGGCCATACGGTCGAGAACTTTGGGATCAATTCCAAAGCCCTCTGCACCCATCAGCTCCTCACCACTGAGCTTGAGAAGGATACGTTTGTACTTTTTCTCTCTACCGGCGGCTGGCATATCTGCTCCTATTATTTATTACTCGCTAGCACCTGCTACCTGAGCAGCAACTTCTGCAGCGAAATCAACTTCTGCAACTTCAATACCCTCGCCCACTTCAAAGCGAACAAAGGAAACAACTTCAGCACCAGCGGCAGCAACAAGCTTGCCTACAGTGGTATCTGGGTCCTTAACAAATGGCTGATCAACAAGGCTGCTCTCTTTCAAGAACTTGTTAACACGACCTTCAACCATCTTAGCAGCGATCTCTGGTGGCTTGCCGCTCTCAATAGCCTGCGCCGTATAAATAGCGCGCTCAGCTTCAATAACATCAGCTGGCATTTGATCGGAGCTTACTACTGCAGGGTTAACTGCTGCAACATGCATAGCAACTTCTTTAGCTAGCTCTTCGGTACCGCCAGAAAGGCCAACAACAACTGCAATGCGGTTATTACTGTGTACATAGCCGCCAACAACGGGGGCTTCAACACTACCAGCACGACGGGCAGAGATGTTTTCACCAATTTTCTGTACCAATGATTCGCGAGCAGACTCTAGTCCGCCAGCCATCAATACAGCAATATCAGTTTGCTTGGCCGTAAAGCCAGCATCCATTACTGCGTTTGCAAAGCCCTTAAAGCCCTCATCACGCGCAGCGAAATCGGTCTCACTATTAACTTCTAAGACCATGCCGTAGGCACCATCAGTTTTTACCATCACGATTCCATCTGCCGCAGTACGGCCCGCTTTCTTGGCAGCTTTCATACCGCTAGACTTGCGTAACTCTTCAATCGCTTTGTCGATATCAGCACCGGACTCAGCCAGTGCTCTTTTACATTCCATCATGCCTAGACCAGTGCGGTCTCGCAGCTCCTTCACTAAAGATGCTGTTACCTGTGACATTGTAAACCTCTCTTCAAACATTAATTCAGTTGGAAAAAAGGGGGCTACGGCCCCCTTTTACTCTATTACCTGTACTTAAAACTACTCGGCAGCTGCAGCCTTAGGTGCTTCAGGAGCATCTTTAGGCGCTTCTTCAGCAGCCTTAGGAGCCTCTTCAGCAGCTTCAACAGCAGGCGCGGCAGCTTCGACAGCAGGTGCAGCTTCAGCAACTTGCTCAACAAATTCATCTTTCTTATTGACCGCTGCAGACTGTGCCTTACCTTCAAGAACAGAGTCAGCAATTGACGCAGCATAAAGCTTAATCGCGCGAATTGAATCGTCGTTACCTGGGATAATGTAGTCGACGCCATCTGGATCGCTGTTAGTATCAACGATGCCAACAACTGGAATACCCAGCTTGTTTGCTTCATTGATAGCGATGCGCTCGTGATCAACATCAACTACGAACAGAATATCAGGCAGACCGTTCATATCTTTGATACCACCGATAGAATTTTCTAGCTTGGCTTTCATACGCGTGCGAGTAAGTACTTCTTTTTTACCCAGCTTATCAAAAGTACCATCAGCTTCCTGAGTTTCCAGATCGCGGAAACGACGGATAGAAGCACGGATAGTTTTATAGTTAGTAAGCATGCCGCCCAACCAGCGATGGCTGACATAAGGCATGCCGCAGCGCTCTGCTTGCTCTTTTACGATTTTTTGTGCAGCACGCTTGGTGCCAACAAAAAGAATTTGATTACCTTTAGCTGCTTCAACACGCAAAATTTCTAATGCTTCGTTGAAGGCTGGCACAGTGTGCTCAAGGTTGATGACATGAACTTTGTTACGTGAACCAAAGATAAACTTGCTCATCTTAGGGTTCCAGAAGCGGGTTTGGTGGCCGAAATGCACACCAGCCTGCAACATATCGCGCATACTGACAATAGACATAAGATTTCCTCTTGGGGTTAAGCCTCCACATCCCCCAATGATCAACCAATATAAGCATGTTAATTTGCCGCTTAAAAGGCACCCAGAACATCGTGTCGGAATGTGTGTGTCGTTTAGTTTCAAAAAACCGTTGCAAGGACATCCCTACAACGGCGCGCTTTATACCATATAGGGCAGGCCAGATAAAGCAAAACCGCAGATAAAACCCCACTAGTTTGACCCTAGTTATTCTGCTGCAAAGCAAGGACTGGCGGTTGTTAGCCGTTAATTGCGCAGAATAACCCTAGATAGGCCTTTAAATATCCGTCCAGCACTCCCTCATTGGACAATTGATGCGTACAATACCTGCATAATCAAGCCCCATAGGAACCATCATGACCGTAGAGCTAAGAACCCCAGAGCAGATTGTCAAAATGCGTGAGGCAGGCCGCCTGGCCGCCGAGATTCTGGAACTTATCGGTGAATATGTAGTGCCCGGCGTCACCACTGAAGAACTGGACCGCATCTGTCACGACCATATCGTTAATGTGCAGAAAGCCATTCCAGCCTGTCTCGGTTATCGTGGCTTCCCCAAGTCTGTCTGCACCTCGGTTAATCATGTGGTCTGTCACGGTATTCCCAGTGACAAGAAAATCCTCAAAAATGGCGACATCGTCAATATCGACGTGACCGTCATCAAAGACGGCTGGTACGGCGACACCAGTAAAATGTACTGCGTTGGTAACGTCGCCACCCATGCCGAGCGCCTTATTAAGGTTTCTCAGGAATGTATGTACAAAGCCATCGAGATCGTGCGCCCCGGCATTCGTCTCGGCGATATTGGCCATGTTATCCAAACCCATGCTGAAGCTAACTACTATTCAGTGGTCCGTGATTACTGCGGCCATGGTATAGGCCCAGAATTCCATCAGGAGCCGCAGATACTCCACTACGGCAAACCGGGCACTGGTATGGAGTTGAAAGAAGGTATGTCTTTCACCATCGAACCTATGATCAATGCCGGCAAGTACACCACCAAATTAAAGCGTGATGGCTGGACCGTAGAGACCTCAGATGGCCGCCTCTCCTCCCAGTGGGAACACACCATGGTCGTTACCAGCACCGGCGTTGAAGTACTGACCGCCAGACAAGAAGAATCTTTTTAGAAAGTAAAATCCTATGGCATTTGAAAGTTCAATCGCGCAGTTAAATGCGCCACTCTTTTTTGATCAGAAACGTTTTGTAAAAGATATTGCAGAGGGCGATGCCATCAGTATCTTTCGCAACGCCCTGGCCGCAGCTCAGAACCATTTCAACAACCGCTTTCATGAAGGGGAAGAGGTTCATACCCTGGTCAATGAGTCGGCGCGCTTTGCCGATCTAATTCTGCACCATGCTTGGAACCGTTTTGAATGGGACAGTGATATAAGCCTAATTGCCGTCGGTGGCTATGGTCGCGGCGAGCTGCATCCCCATTCGGATATTGATCTACTGATTCTAATGCGTCGCGATCGCCCGCAGAAATACCGCCAAAACATAGAGCAGTTTTTGACCTTTTTATGGGATATTCAGCTAAAAATTGGTCATAGCGTGCGCTCCTTATCCCAGTGCGTCGACGAAGCCAAAGGCGATATCACCATCGCCACCAATCTGATGGAAACCCGCCTGATCTGTGGCAATAGCAATCTGCGTGATGCCATGCTCAAGAAAACAGGCCCCAACAAAATATGGTCGTCAGCTAATTTCTATCGCGGCAAAATTGACGAGCAGAGTGCCCGCCATCGCAAACATGACGACACCGAATATAATCTCGAGCCCAATATTAAAGAAGCCCCCGGTGGCCTCCGTGATATTCAGCTGATTAACTGGACCGCCAAGCGTCACTTTCAATTGCACCGCCGCTCACAGCTTGTCCATGCCGGATTTTTGTCCGATGAGGAATATCTCACCCTGCGTCGCGATGAAGAGTTTTTATGGAAGGTTCGCTATGGTCTGCATCTAATCGCTGAACGCCCAGAAGAACGCCTGCTGTTTGATTACCAGCGCAAACTTGCGACCCTATTTGGTTATACCGACAGTCCAGGTAGGCTGGCTGTTGAGAAATTTATGCAGCGCTACTACCAGGTAGTTATCTCCATTCGTGAACTCACCGATGTACTGCTCCAATACCTCGACGAAGTAATCTATCGCAAAGATAAAACCAAAGTTGAGACCGTTATTAACGAGCGGTTTTTAGTGCGGGATAACTTTTTAGATACCGTCCACGAGTCCGTATTTGTTGACCACCCCTCTGCCCTTCTTGAGCTATTTGTCCTGCTCGGTGAAAACGCACATATCGAAGGCATTCGCGCCTCAGCCATTCGTCAAATCAGACTGCATAGAAATCTTATTGACGACGACTTTAGAGCTAATACAGTCAATCGCGAATTATTTATGCGCCTACTGAGGGCGCCTAATAAGTTATCTATACAGCTCGGACGCATGAATCGCTACGGCATTCTCGGCGGCTACCTGCCCGAGTTTGGCAAGATTGTGGGTCAGACTCAGCATGACTTATTTCATATTTACCCAGTCGACGTACACACCTTGCAGGTGGTCAGAAACCTGCGCAATTTTGGGCACCCAGAGAGTGAGGAAGAATTTCCTGTAGCCGCCAGCATCTTTAAAAGCCTCGACAAACCAGAGCTAATTATTATCGCCGCGCTGTATCACGACATTGCCAAAGGTCGCGGCGGTGATCACTCGCTGCTGGGTTCTGCCGACATCGCCGACTTTGCCAGCCGTCATGGCCTGCAGTCACGGGAAGTAAAACTGCTGCAATGGTTAGTTGAAAATCATCTGCTGATGTCCACCGTATCCCAGCGTGAAGACACCTCAGACCCAGATGTTATCTATAAGTTTGCCGCCCACGTGGGTGATCTGAAGCATCTGGAGCACCTCTACCTGCTTACCGTCGCCGACATTAACGCCACCAATCCAAGACTATGGACAGATTGGAAAGGCTCGTTGATGCACAATCTGTATTTCGAAACCAAGCATGCATTGCAGGGTGGCCTAGGCCTGCCAGACGAAAAAGCCGACTGGGTAAAGGACGCAAAAAATGCCGCCTTACGCCTGCTCACAGAACAGAAAATCAGCGAAGCGCAGGCACTTAGGGTTTGGAACGGCGTCGATGAAGAATTCTTTCTTCGCGAAGAAGCCAGCGATGTCGCCACGTTTACCAAAGCAATTATTGCCAATACCGATGACAATGCGCCAGTACTTTTATTATGCGATGTGGGTGGCGAGTTTCCCGTGGCCACACAGATATTTGTCCATGCCAAAGATCGACAAAATATCTTTTCTATTACCGCTGCCGTTCTCGATAAACTGCATCTCAATATTCAAGATGCGCGCCTGCATACCACCCATGACAACCGCGCCTTTGATGTGTTTTATGTACTTGACGATGAGGGCCACCCAGTGGGTGACAAGCCGCAGCTGTGTAACAGCATTATTGAGGCCCTGCGCGAGGGAATCCTCGACCCAAGTTCTGTGAGTTTCGATGTACAGCGTCGCACTACCCGCCAGTTAAAAAACTTCGCTGTTGAAACCGTGGCATCACTGCGCAATGATCCCGAGACAAACACCACGGTGCTTGAAGTAATCACGCCGGATCGCCCAGGGTTATTAGCCCACCTGGCCAGTATATTCTTGCGTTATGGCTTGAATCTCTACAATGCCAAAATTACAACATTGGGCGAGCGGGTTGAAGATACATTTTATGTGACGGACTACAACCATGAGCCGTTAACCGACCTTGAATTCAGTGCCAAGATTCAAGAAACCATCTGTGTCGAACTCGACAAACGTAATCTAGACGATGCTCAGGGTTCAGAATTACAACAAATTGATGTTTGGAAATAGGCCCTATGAACGCTAATTTAAAAGACCTACACCCCTACCCGTTTGAGCGCCTTAATCAGCTGAAAGCGGGCATAGTGCCACCCGCACATCTCAGCCATATAGCCCTGTCGATTGGCGAACCCAAGCATCCATCGCCAGAATTTGTAAAGCAGGTGATGCGCGATTCCGTGGATAAATTGGCCCAGTACCCAACCACCAAAGGCGGCCTTGAACTGCGCCAGTCGATAGCCAGCTGGCTAACCAGGCGCTTTAAACTCGATGCTGTAGACCCTGAACAGCTGGTACTGCCGGTGACGGGGACCAGAGAAGCCCTATTTGCCTTCACCCAAGCAGTTATCAACAACGACGCCGAAAGCCCTGTCGTCGTGTCACCCAACCCGTTTTATCAAATCTATGAAGGCGCGGCGATCCTGGCGGGTGCCGAGCCCTATTATCTCGACTGCATACCAGACCAGGGCTTTATCCCCGACTTAAGCAGCGTGCCTGAATCTGTATGGCAGCGCTGCCAGCTATTGCAAATCTGTACCCCAGGTAATCCGACAGGGGCTGTTATGTCCATTGCGCAAATGCAGGAAGCAATCGCATTGGCAGATAAATACGACTTTATAATCGCCAGTGACGAGTGTTATTCCGAAGTCTATTTCGACGAACAGACCCCACCTTTTGGTTTATTAGAAGCCTGCCAGCGGATGGGCCGCAATGACTATGATCGCTGTGTGGTGTTTCACAGCCTGTCTAAACGCTCTAATTTACCCGGCCTGCGCTCAGGCTTTATTGCCGGCGACGCGGCCATTCTTAAAGACTTTCTTAGCTACCGTACCTACCACGGCTGCGCTATGTCTCTGCCCGTCCAAGAGGCCTCTATCGCAGCCTGGGGCGATGAACAGCATGTGATTGAAAACCGTACTCTGTACCGTGAAAAGTTCGCGCTGGTCACCGATATCCTGCGGGATGTACTAACCTTCCCAGAACCTCAGGCAAGTTTTTATCTGTGGCCAAAAACCCCCATAGACGACCGCGACTTTGCCCAGGGCCTGTTTGCCCAGCAAAATGTGACGCTTCTACCCGGACAGTATCTGTCGCGTGAATCAGCCACCGGCAATCCGGGTTCCCACAGAGTTCGCATGGCCTTGGTTGCACCCACAGAGGACTGTGTCGAGGCCGCCATGCGCATCAAACAGTATGTGCAGAGCCTGGGTAAATAAACCGCTCGCTATGCTAAAAAAGGACTCACTATGCTAAAAAAGGAAAGAGCAGCATTTATTCTAAAAAGGCTCAATACGCTTTATCCAGAGACCCCTGTGCCTCTGGATCATCGTAATAATTTCGAACTGTTAGTCGCAGTGTTGCTCAGCGCCCAGTGCACAGATATCCGGGTTAATCAGGTGACCCCAGCGCTATTTGCCCAAGCAGACAACCCCTTCGACATGCAGCATGTGCCTCTAGATACCATCTATAAAATAGTCCGCCCCTGTGGTCTAGCCCCCCAAAAATCCAGTGCTATCTCAAAGCTGTCAAAGATTCTGGTCGATCAATACGACGGCGAAGTACCGGATGATTGGAAAGCCCTAGAATCACTGCCAGGGGTCGGCCATAAAACGGCTGGCGTCGTCATGTCCCAGGGATTTGGACACCCAGCATTTCCTGTCGACACCCACATTCATCGTCTGGCCCAGCGCTGGGGCCTTACCAAGGGTAAGAATGTCACCAAGACCGAAGCTGATTTAAAAAAACTATTCCCTCGGGAAGAGTGGAATGCCCTGCATCTGCAAATAATATTTTATGGCCGTGAATTCTGCTCCGCCCATGGCTGTGATGGCCGCGTATGTGATATTTGCACCACCTGCTATCCGAATCGTAAAAACCCATTTATCGCCCATAAGCCATAGCTCTTTTGCTATGCTAGCGCCCTAAATCAAGGAAGGTAAAAACGTGACTACTCTGTACGGCATCAAAAACTGCGACACTATCAAAAAAGCCCGTAAATGGCTGGCCGACAACGGTATTGAATATACTTTTCACGATGTTCGGACCGATGGCATAGACGGTGCAACAATCGAAAAGTGGATTGAGCAGACCGACTGGGAAACTGTGCTCAACCGTCGCGGGACTACCTGGCGTAAGTTAGATAGCAACGTCCAAGAAGCCACCAATCGAGACACGGTCACTGCCCTACTTCTTGAGCAGCCAGCCATGATCAAGCGACCTGTTTTAGATGTCGACGGCGCGATCACCATCGGCTTTAAAGTCGATCAATACCAAACAATTTTAACCAATCTTAAAGAGTAAACCCATGAGTAATTTGTACAGTTTCGCAATTGGTGTCGGCAGCAAAAATAGCCGCGGTGAATGGCTGGAAGTGTTTTATCCAGCACCCCTATTAAATCCAGAGCAAGGGCTCAGCGATATTGTGGCAGTTAGCCTCGGCCTAACCAGTGGCGAGATTGAACCCAGCAGCGAACAGCTTGCCGCCTTGCAGTCCGCACTTAAGCACAATGGTTACTCCGATATGGCCAAGACCGTTGAGCAGCTTATTGCCTCAAGCCGTCCAGTGGTTGCTGTGTTGCTTCCTGAAAATACACCACCGACTACGGTTCCCCAGGGCTATCTAAAACTGCACCTGCTGTCCCATCGATTGGTCAAGCCCCACGGCACCGATCTAACCGGTATCTTTGGCACATTAAAGAATGTTGCCTGGACCAATGTTGGTGCGATTGATATCGAAGAATTACCCGAGCGTTTATTGCAGGCCCGTATGGCAGGCCAACCATTGAGCGTCGACTGCGTGGATAAATTTCCCAAGATGGTCGACTACATTGTGCCCTCAGGTATTCGAATTGCAGACACCTCAAGAGTCCGTCTGGGCGCCTATGTCGGCGAAGGCACCACGGTAATGCACGAGGGTTTCATTAACTTTAATGCCGGCTGTGAAGGCCCCAACATGATTGAAGGCCGCATCTCTGCGGGTGTTTACTGCGGTGCGGGTACCGACGTGGGTGGTGGTGCTTCAATTATGGGCACTTTATCCGGTGGCGGCAGCATGGTTATTTCCATGGGCGAAAAATGCCTGCTGGGGGCAAACGCAGGACTGGGGATCCCCCTCGGCGATCGCTGCACCTTAGAAGCCGGTCTTTATATTACTGCGGGTACTGTAGTGACTATGCTAGATGATCAAAAACAGGTCAGTGGCAAGCTCAAAGCCCGTGACCTAGCGGGTAAAAGCGATCTTCTTTTTCGCCGCAACTCAGTCACCGGCACAGTTGAATGCCTGACTAATAAAAGCGCTGTAGAGCTCAACTCAGAGCTCCACAGCTCTAATTAATTGACTTAAGCGCCCAATAAACTCTGTCCGCAAACCCGTACGGTATTACCATTAATACCGGCGGCTTGCGGGCTGACAAAGAACCCTATCACCTCAGCCACATCCACCGGTAAACCGCCCTGACTCAACGACGAAAGTCTGCGGCCCATCTGCCTTGTCACAAAGGGAATAGCCGCCGTCATCTGGGTCTCAATAAAGCCCGGCGCCACCGCATTAATCGTGATACCTCGCTTGCCACAGGGTACTGCTAGACTATCGACCATGCCAATCACCGCTGATTTAGAGAATCCATAGTTGGTCTGGCCAACGTTGCCCGCGATACCGCTTATGGAAGCCACACCAACAATCTTGCCACCATTATCAAGCAGCTCAGTGGCCAGCAGCGCCTCATTAATTCTCTGGGCGGCCCCTAGATTGACCTGCATCAGTAGCTCCCACTGCACAGGTGTCATGCGGCTAAGCATCTTATCTCTGGTAATACCGGCATTGTGAATAATACTGTGAAGCCCTCTGCCCTGATTCTGGCAAAATGTAACCAGGGTGTCAGCGGCACCCTCGCCAGTGATATCCAAAGGCAAACTAAGGCCCTTAATATCCGCCATGGCTGCCTTTAGTTCTGTCTCTGCCTGGGGAACGTCGATACCAATAACAGTGGCACCATCACGGGCTAAAACCTGGCTAATCGCCAAACCAATACCACGGGCAGCACCAGTTACCACAACCGACTTACCCTCTAAGGGGCGCGTCCAATCCGCCTCGAATGAAGTAACAGGCTTACTGGCATAAAGTACCTGAGCATTCATAAAGGTCGAGCCTGCCGACAGCAGGAATCGCAACGGTGCTTCTATGGCAGTTTTTCCGCCCTTATCAATATATAACAAGTTAGCCGTGGCGCTTTTGCGCCCAATCTCTTTGGCCACAGATTTAACAAAGCCAACCAGACCGCGCTGTAAGGTCGCGTGACCAGTATCCTTAAGCGCCCCTGGCTTGTGACCAATCACAATCACTCGCCCACATTGGGCCAAGGCGCTCAGATGACGATTAAAAAACTTATAGAGCTGAGTGCTCTGCTCCGCAGTGCTAATGCCTGAGGCATCAAACACCAGGCTAACCTTACCTGGGCCCTCACCGCTCGCCATAGTCACCGGCGTCTCTGCCAAAATCGAATCTATAGCCTTCGTAAAAGAAGCGCCCTCGCTGGTACCCAACAAAACATGGCCGCTGAGCTTATGGGGGTTGTTACTGTCTTCGCGAACGAGGCGCACTGGCGTTGGCAGCCCCAGCCCATCAAAAAGTGTTTTAGTGATATTGGCGTTGGCGAGTTCCAGATAGCGGTCAGTCATAGTTGGGTCCTTGAGGTTGGATTGGCGTCTTATGCCTAATGTCGTAACAGAGGCCGCGAAGTTTACCCCCTGACTCTACAAGACCATTGGCCGAGATGCCAATCTACAAAAACCACCAGCCAATGTCCGGGCCAGTTAGATTGGCTATTGTGGATTCATTAATGTACTAAAAGTTTTTATGGGCAATAATGCCCACCTTTTATATGGGAAACATTGTTATGAGCCAGATACGTAGAGTTGCCATTATTGGCGGAGACCGAATTCCATTTATGCGCAGCAATACTGACTACAGCTATGCCAGTAACATGGAAATGCTGTCGGCCACATTACAGGGCCTAGTCAAGCGCTTTGATCTCGATGGTGAGCGTCTGGGCGAGGTGGCGGCCGGTGCTGTAATGAAACATTCTCGCGACTTTAACCTGGCACGAGAAGCCACATTAAACTCAGGTCTAGCACTGGAAACTCCAGCTTATGATGTGCAACAAGCCTGCGGTACTGGCCTAGAAGCTGCAATTTTGGTGGCCAATAAAATTGCGTTGGGTCAGATCGATGCAGGCATCGCCGCGGGTACCGATACCGCCAGCGACGCGCCAATAGCGCTCAATGAAAACTATCGCCGCATGATACTGGACCTGAATCGAGCTAAAACCACAGGTCAGCGTTTGAAGACTTTGCTGCGCTTTCGTCCCAGCTTTATTCTTCCTTCACTGCCACAAAACGCAGAACCTCGCACAGGCCTGTCCATGGGTCAGCACTGTGAGCTAATGGTCAAACAATGGGGCATTACCCGAGAAGCTCAGGATGAACTCACTTGGAAGAGCCATCAGAATCTACTAAAAGCCTACGATGAAGGATTCTTTGAAGACCTGATCAGCCCCTTTAATGGCGTGGAACGGGACGGCATCATGCGCGATACGCCCCTAGAAAAACTGGCCAAATTAAAGCCCGCTTTCGATCGCGAGAACGGCTCATTAACAGCCGCTAACTCCACCACATTAACCGATGGCGCTGCCTCGGTTTTATTGGCCAGTGAAGAATGGGCCACCGCCCGCAACTTACCGGTAATGGCTTACCTAACCTTTAGCGAAGTCGCTGCCGTTGATTTTTACTCTCAGGGCGACAAGAGCGAAGGTCTGCTAATGGCACCTGCCTACGCAGTACCACGCATGCTAAAACGCGCGGGAATCAGCCTCCAGGATTTTGACTTCTATGAACTTCACGAAGCCTTTGCTGCTCAGGCCCTCTGCACCATGAAGGCCTGGGAAGATGAAGATTTCTGCAAGCAAAAGCTCGGTTTGAATAAGGCACTAGGCAGTATCGATCGCACCAAATTAAATGTAAAAGGCTCCAGTGTGGCCACGGGTCATCCTTTTGCCGCAACCGGGCCAAGAATTATTGCGACATTGGCAAAAACATTGGAACAAAAAGGGGACGGCAGAGGTCTTATTTCTATCTGCGCTGCTGGTGGCCAAGGAGTCACCGCTATTATCGAGAGGTAAAGCCAGCATTAAGGCTGCGTATAGACACTCTTTCTCCCCCTCAGGGCCTTACTGTTTTTTCGTAAGGTCCTTTTTTTTCGCTCTGATTTTTAACCGCCGACGCTATAAGCCAACCAGAACAAAAAGCAGCCCAGCCGCGCTCGCTGCAATCAAGGCATAGGGCAATTGACTCAATGCGTGTTCCATTACCCCAGTGCCAGTGCTCTGGGCCACCAACACGGTGGAATCACTATAGAAGCAGGCATGGCTGCCAAAGGCGCTGGCAGACAGCAACGCGCCGATCATTATCGGCGTGGGCACACCCATGCTTGCCGCGAGGGGCATAACAATGGGAATAGCGATCGCAAACACACCCCAGGAAGAACCCGTCGCGAAGGCCACCATCGCCATGGTAATAAAGGCGATCAATGGCAGCATAAGCGGTGACATCAATGGGGTAACCCCATCAATTACGTACTGCGGTAAACCAAGCTGATCATTGACCGCCTTAAACATAAAGGCCGACACAACCACCGCCAGCGGTGGCAACATAATCTTGAAACCATCCATCACCGCGTCCATTGCCCCTTTAAAAGGCAACAGGCCCTGAAAAACCATAAAAGGCACCGTGATCGCTAGCGTGACTATGACGCCTTTCAGCAGATCAATATCGAAATACCAGGAGAAGCCGATCAGCGATAATAGCGGCAGTAAAAAAGTCCAAATATTAGAATCGCTCTTAGATTGCGAGACATTACTTTCAGAGCTAATACCACCCTTTTCACCCGCATCAAACTCAACCACTTTTTCCAGCGACAATGTGCCCTGCTGAGCCATGGATTCGGCATGTTTCATCGGCCCCAGTAGAGGGAATCGACCTGTAGCCACCAGAGGTACCAGCAACACAGCTATCCAGGCATAAAACATATAGGGAATACCTGAGATATACATGCGCATGCCCTCGCCTGCTGCGGCACTTCCAGTGTCTTCTAGCACAGCGGCAAAATAGACGGCCCAAGTAGAGATGGGAACAATCACGCAGGTAGGTGCAGCAGTGGAATCCACGACATAGGAGAGCATTGAGCGGGAGACTTTAAAGCGATCGGTAACCTTCTTCATCGAGGACCCAATCGCGATGGCATTCAGGTAATCATCAATAAAAACCGCCATGCCCAAAAACCAGGTGACAAGCAGTGACTTGTTACGGGTGTCTGCTCGCGCGGCCATACTGTTAGCAAACGACGTGGCTGCGCCGGTTCGGATCAGCAGCATAATCAAGCTGCCCATCAGGCCGCAGACCATAATTACCCAGCCGATGGTTTCATCCATCATAATTTCAAGACTGAGATCTGCCATACCACCAATGACCGTGGCTGGATTAATCAGCAGTAACCCAGCAATAACACCAGACAGCAGCGCAAAAATAGGACGATGAGTGAGTACTGCAATGCTGATAACAACAACGGTGGGTATTAGGCTTAGGGCTCCGAAACTGTCCACTGGCTACCTCTTTTTTATAATGGGCTGTTAGAAATATTGCCATGACAGTAGCACAAACTTAAGTCCATAACCCTACCCCAGAGTGGTGTCTAGAATGGTATATATGGCAGCGCTTACACTCACGCTTTCGCCGCATTGGCAGCAATCAAATCCACAAAGTTTGGTAACAGCGCATCGGGCAAGGTATGGCCCATACCCTCAAACCGCTCTAACTGCGCATGAGCAATATGCTTAGCAGTATCTATACCGCCACTTACTGGTACCAGTACATCCTGGTTGCCATGGATAATAAGTACCGGCGCAGTAATAGTTTTGAGCAACTTCCCCCGGCCTGGCGCTGTGCGAATAGCCGCAATCTGGCGCATATAACCCGCAGGGTTACTTGAGCGTTTGTACTCTGCCTTAATTAGGGATCGTACATCCTCATCGGACATAGGATAAGCAGGACTGCCAATCATCTGCCAAATCTCAGCAGCGTTATCTAGCGCCGTGCGCTCCTTGGTTACCGGTTTGACCATACTGGACATCACTTTAAGCGTCGCCAATCCCTTACCCCGTTCACCGCTGGTAGACATAATGGAGGTTAGAGACAGAATTCTATCCGGATACTTTACCGTGACCAGCTGACTGATCATGCCCCCCATCGACATGCCCACAACATGCGCCTGCTTAATATTTAATGCGTCCAACACACCCACAGTATCGGCGGCCATATCATCTAAGCTGTAGGGAGCCGTGACAGGAACGCCCAAATAATACTTAAGCAGCAGCCGAAGAAATGTCGGTGCCTTAACCCCCTCCATTTTATCGGTGAGACCAATATCCCGATTATCAAAGCGAATGACCCGAAAGCCCTTAGCCACCAGTAGCTCACAGAAAGCGACTGGCCAGCGCACCAGCTGATTGTAGAGACCCGCCACCAGCAGTATTGCCGGATCAGCGGGATCGCCAAATTCTTCGTAAGCCATGCGCAGGCCATTGGACTGGAGGTATTGAGTTGGATCTTTTTTCACAGGATTACTCATCTATTATTTTTAGGGCTACTTAAAAATTAGTCACGCAACTCTCTGCGCAAAATCTTTCCTACGGGCGATTTGGGTAGATCATCAGAGAACACTACAACCTTAGGCACCTTATAGGCCGTCAACTGCTCGCGACAGAAGACCTTCATCTCATCTTCAGTTAAATCTGGATTGGTTGATACCACAAACAACTTAACCGCTTCACCGGTTTTATCATCCTTCATACCCACCACTGCACATTCAATAATGTCCGGATGGCTGTAAACCACATCTTCAATTTCGTTGGGGTAAACGTTAAAGCCAGAGACTAGAACCATATCTTTAATACGGTCGACAATGCTCAAGAAACCATCAGCGCCCATCACACCCACATCACCGGTACGGAACCAACCTTCAGCATCAATCGCCTCTGCAGTGGCCTCTGGGCGCTGCCAATAACCTTGCATAATTTGCGCACCGCGAACACAGATTTCACCGCGCTCGTCATCGCCGACGCTGGCCCCTGTATCATCAACCAGCTTAATCTCTTGGGCAATCATGCTCTTGCCTACAGTGCCAAGGCGTCTATTAGCTGGGCTATTGCAGGTCAGTACCGCCGCCGTTTCCGATAGGCCATAGCCTTCAAAAATCTTTGAGCCAGTGCGCTCATACCACTCATCGGCAATCTCTTTAACCAGTGCCGTTCCGCCAGCGATAATACCTTTTACTGCCGAGAAATCGATCTTGTCAAAGTCCGGGTGACTCATCAGCCCTTGCAGCAATGTATTCACACTGGCCATGCTAGTAAATTTATACTGTCGCATCAGTGCCACTAAGGCATCTGCATCCCTCGGATCCGGCACCAACACCGACAAGCTGCCAGCAATAAAGCCGCCGATGATATTCATAGTAAAGCCAAACACATGGTAGAGCGGCATCGGAGCGATCAAAATTTCATCGTCATCGCTCTCCTCAAAAACACTTAGCTTGGACATGCGTCTTCCGGCGAAAACATTACCATGACTTAACATCGCACCCTTAGACGGGCCGGTGGTACCGCCTGTGTATTGCAACACTGCTAAATCATCCATGCTCATGGTGACCTCAGGCATAACCAAGTCGGCGCCCAATGCCAATGCATCGGGCAAGGTTACTAGGTTGGGCAGCGTTGACTGTGGTAGCGGTTGCGCCTGCAACATATCCATGGCATGGGTCACAATCACAGTTTCGATACCCGTGTCCGGTACCACCTGTTCGGTAACCGGCAGTAAGTCACTCAGTACGACCAGTGCCTTGACGCCAGAATCATTAAACTGGTGTAACTGCTCACGGGCGGTGTACATCGGATTGGTATTAACCACGGTTAAACCAATACGCAGCGCACCCCAAACCGCTATCGGAAACTGATTTATATTAGGTAGCTGAATCGCAATACGATCACCACGAACTAAGCCGCAACACTCAGACAAAAAGGCACCGAATTTTCGACTATAGCCTTCGATATCAGCATAGGACAATGTTTGCCCCAAGCAATGAAATGCTGGCCTTGCTGAAAACTCAGCACAGGATTGATCAAAGGCATCCACCAAACTGGTATAGCCTTCGACATTGAGTTCGATTAATTTTTGTTGTGCAAAAGAAAGCTTTGTAGAAGAAAGTGTTGTAGACATATCGAGTCTATTCCTATTTTTTATTATTATTTTATAATTCGTTAACCTAACAGCTCGAACTAAATCAGACTGCTATCTTATTGCCCTAGAAATACCTTTGGAGCTTTTCATTAGCGCTTTTCATTAGCTCTTTTCATTCGCGTTTCAATAACATTCATGCTGTGCCCAATGTTTACGGAAGAACAATATTAAAGTTGTCATTCGACTCTCCCAACAGCGAGAAAAACTTGATAAGTTTTAATGCACTGCCCTCCACCTCTAAGTCATCGGAGGTCAATAGATCAGCAATACCTATCTGCTTCATCAGAATTTGAAAGAACAGTTCACGGGTAAGAACAACGCTGGCATCGGCACTTCTATCATAGGGCAATTCAGAATAGTGCATTACTGAGTTTCTAATCGTCAGAACAAAATTCTGATCAAGCTCTTTGAATAGCACATTGATTTTTAAATTCTGACCTGCCGCTTTATCTGCGTCCAAGGTGACAGACAGTACCTTCATAAACTCAATCAATGGCACCTGTAAAATAAATTCACGAGAGCCTAGTTTAGTAAACCCTTCTTCTGCCTTACCCTTAGAAAGTTCTTGAGCACCGGATAAATAAATATCTCTCCAGGGACCAGACTCAGCCTGATAACCCATCTGACGATAGGCCTCGGCCAACATATTTCGCGCCTTCATATTATCCGGCTCGGCAAAAACCACATGGTTAAGAACTTCGCCAATCCAGCGATATTCGCCATTCTCTAAATAGACAGCCGCCTTCTCAAGAACTGCGTCCGCACCACCCATAAACTCAACGTAACGCACCGAAGACTCAACCGGCGGCAATGGATTAAGCTGCGCTGGGTTACCCTCATACCAACCAAAATAATGCTGATAAACCGCCTTGCTGTTATGGCTCAATGTGCCGTAATAGCCGCGAAGATGAAAATTACCCGCCAGGCTTTCTGGCAGCTTTATGCGCTCGGCAATTTCCTTTGGGGTGTAACCAATATTGGCCAGACGCAATGTCTGGTCGTGGGTAAACTTGTACATATCTTGCTGCTGTTGCATCTGGGTAATAATGCGGTCGTGTCCCCAGGTCGGCCAGTGATGACTGTTAAAGAAAACCTCAACTTCATCTAACCGATCAATAGATTGACCAATATAATCACTCCACAACAATGCATCGCGAACCTTCGCGCCCCGCAAGGTCAGCACGTTGTGCATGACATGGCTCAGAATTTCGGCCCCACAGAATGCCTTCCATTTAGGAAGATAAAATGTAAGTTCTGCAGGCGCTTCAGTACCCGGCATATTGTAAAAATCAAACTCAACACCATCCACAACCATCCTGCTTTCAGGCTGATCAATAACTATGGTGGGGGGAAGGATTGAAATACTGCCAAAGATAACCTGCTTACCCAAACCCGCATCCACATGGCCAGTCGCTGACCGCTCGAGCAGATCGCCAAACATATAACTGCCACGGCGAGTCATAGTAGGACCGGCGATAATATTTTCGCTGGTGGCCTCGGCCATAAATCCAACTGGGGCAATAATTGGCACATTCTTGGCCACTGCTTCCTGCGCATTAATGAGCGCCAACACACCACCAAAATGATCCACATGGCTATGGGTAAAAATAACACCGGTTACATTAATCTTGCCCAGATGCAGTTCTGCAAAGTCCATGGCAGACTTTGTGGTTTCCAAGGTGGTCAACGGATCAACCAGAATCCAGCCATTGTCACTTTTGATCAATGTACTGTTGGCAAGATCAAAACCGCGCAGCTGATAGATACCTTCGTCGACTTTAAACAGTCCACGAATATTATTTAATTTGGCCTGACGCCACAGACTCGGGTTAACGGTGTCTGGCGCTTCACCCTGAATAAAATCATAGGCAGCCCCATCCCATATTTGTATGCCACTGGCAGCAGTCACCGAGTCGTTGGGTGCTTCAGCAACCATTCCGCGTCTTGCATCTTCAAAGTCTTGCTGATGATCAAGATCTAGGTTATCAGCGAATTTTTGATTGGCGGCTATGGTGAATTTGCTTGCTTCCGATTTAACGGTTGGCGATGCCTGTTGCGACTGATCGCACCCACTCACTAAAAATAGCGCTGTTAAGGAAAGGACTACTTTTCGGCTAAGAGTTTTGTTCATGTCAGGCTCGCCTTTACTTTCTTATTGTTATCGCATGGAGGGAGTTTGGTCACGTTGGCTGTAAAAGCTGCTGAGGGGGACAGGCTGTAAATACATCCGCGTACGCTCTGGAGCAGCATCCCTGCTGCTCACGGTCCTCCTCAGCAACTTTCACACCCAACTTAGCATCACCATTTGTGCTCTATTCTTTAAAAAAAACAGTTAAGTATCGCAAAGGTAAGCTTTAAGTTTAGGCACAGGGATTCCCTTATAAAACCATATGCCGCATGGACGCGGCATCTGAGCTTACATGGACGCTGCACAAGGATGTGCGAGTGTCGCGTGAGGCATGGATGCCGATAGCGGCCCTATTTACAGCGTGTTTTATAAGGGAATCCCTGTGTCTGAACGCCACCGACTCTAAAATGAACCGATGACGTTTTCTAACATTTACTACCGTACTTTTGACTAAAAAATTCTAATTCAAGAATTCAAAATTAAAGCACTTCAAACAGACCAGCAGCACCC
>DDDD01000124.1 GCA_002335945.1 Porticoccaceae bacterium UBA1989 | reverse complement strand
CAGTGGCGACAGAATACTTTGCTTAACAGGCTTCAAGAGTTCACTACCCCAATGTTTTTATAATTATTTTTAGTGGGATTATTAGACAGTGTTTAAGGTAAAAATGGAATCAGTCTCGCCCGCTTTTAACTAAAAACGGGCGAGGCCTAATAACTACAGAACAATATTAGCTGCCAGTAAACTGCTCGGCACTGAGGTCGTAACAGGTGCTGTCCAAACCAGCCACCAGTTCCAAACTGGCTTTGGTCTTGGGGAGTTCATAGCGGAAGAAGAACTGCGTTGCCGCCAACTTGCCCTGATAAAACGCCTTATCCCCAGCATTACCCTCGGCTAAGCCTTGAGTCGCTGCCACTGCCTGCTTCAACCACATCCAAGCGATAACCACATGGCCCATAGCATCGAGGAATACCGTGGCATTGGCCAAGGCCAGTGCGGGGTCAGAGGCTTCGCTGACAGACTTAATCGTCGCTTCAACCTGCTCCAGAGCAGCATTTAACTGCACGCAATGGTCCGCTAAACCAGACAGTCCAGCGGCTGAATCCAGGGTCGCCTGAATTTCTTCACGCAGTACCACAACCGCAGCACCCTTTTGCATCTGTACCTTCCGGCCCAGAATGTCGAGACCCTGAATACCCCAGGTACCCTCATGGATATGATTTAAACGGTTGTCGCGATAGAGACGCTCAACCGGATACTCACGGGTATAGCCATAGCCACCCAGCACCTGAATCGCCAGCTTATTGGCTTCCAGACAGAACTCAGAAGGCCATGACTTACAGATTGGCGTAAGCAACCCAAGCAGTAAGTCAGTGCGCGCGATGACTTCTTTGTCACTGGATAATTTTTGCAAATCAATCAGCTGAGCACTGTAATAAATTAAGGTTTGTGCGCCCTCTACAAAGGCTTTTTGAGTCATCAGCATGCGCTTAATATCCGCATGCTCACTAATCATAATCTGCGCATCTTCCGGGTTACGATTAACCAGCGGACGACCCTGAGGGCGATTGCGCGCGTAATCCAAAGAATAGAGATAACCACCAAGGCCCGTCATCACCGAGGCCATGCCCACAGAGATACGCGCCTCATTCATCATATGAAACATATTGGACAGGCCCTGATTGGGCTCGCCCACGAGGTAACCAATCGAATCGCCAGACTCGCCAAAGTTGAGCAGGCAGTTGGTCGTGCCGCGACAACCCATTTTGTGGTTGAGGCCCGCCAGGGCAACATTATTGCTCTCACCCAGACTACCATCGTCATTGACGTGCATCTTAGGTACCAAAAACAACGAGATACCTTTCACCCCAGGAGGTGAACCGGGAATCTTAGCCAGTACCATATGCACAATATTGTCGGTGATATCTTGCTCGCCACCGGAAATCCACATTTTGGTGCCGCTTATTTTGTAACTGCCATCGGGCATTACATCAGCCTTGGATCGAATATCTGCAAGAGAAGAGCCAGCCTGAGTCTCAGACAGGCACATGGTGCCAAACCATTCCCCAGCAACCAGCTTGGGCAGATACTTATCCTTGAGCTCATCAGAGCCGCAGGCATTGAGCATATTAGCCACGCCCTGAGTCAGAAATAAGTAGGTATGAATAGGATTATTAGCACAGACAAACATGCCGTTAAGGGCCTGATCCATCATCCAGGGCAGCTGCATGCCACCAATGTCGGCATCGTAGGCCGAAGTACAAAGACCCGCTTCACGGTAGGCGTTAATGGCTTCTTTTACTTCAGGGATAGTCTCGACCTTGCCATCAATAAACTTGGGCTCATTGGCATCCAGCTTTCCGGCACTGGGTAAAAACTGATCTTCTGCAAGGGACTGACAGAGGTCCATCATCGCGTCCAGAGACTCACGATCATAGTCGGCATAATGCTCTGATTCGAGAATTTTATTTAGGTCCAGCGCCTCATACATAACGAAGTCGAGGTCGCGGCGGTTAACAATTAATGACATGGCTTTCTCTCTTAAAAGATCTGGTTAAATTATTCTAACTAGAATAACCCAGTATTAACAAGCTAACTGTCGCCCAAATGACATGGACTAACATCCCTCAAACCAAAAACTGCACTCCCCGAAGGGCACTGGCCCTGCAGATTGCTATATTATGACAGTCTTGATGTTAATACATTATTAAGGTACGCTTTGGCGGCAAATTTAGCCCAAAGAATAGAACCTGTTGTTTGATGTACATAAATTATGGAGAGTAGATATGAAGGCGAAATTATTGAAGATTTTAGGGGTTACAGCTGTCGCTGTCGGCTTGCTCGCACTGGCATTGCCAACGCTGTTGCACAAAGCAGGCCTACATCCTGAGTACCTAGGTGAAATAGCCCAGGTACCGGCCGGCAAACGCGCACTGATTATTGCCACCAACCAAGCCGTCCTTTCTGCCCCAGGCGAGACCACAGGTCCTGCCACTGGCGTGATGGCCTCAGAGATGACTCACCCTTATTACAACTTTCTCGATGCGGGTATAGCGGTAGATATCGCCAGCATCCAAGGCGGCAATATTCCAGTCGACCCACAGACGCTGAGCCGCATCGTTAAAACCCCAGAAGACGACCGCTTTATGGCCGACCCTGAGTTTTTGGCCAAGGTTAAAAACTCACTGCGCGTTGCCGATATCGATTTCACCCAATACGACATTATCTTTATGTCGGGCGGTTGGGGAGCAGCCTATGATCTGGGTTACTCGCCAGTGCTAGGAGAGAAAGTCAGCGATGCCTTCTATGCAGCGCACAGGCCAGTCATTGGTGGCGTTTGTCACGGTGTGCTCGGGTTGATTAATGCCAAAGACCGCGAGGGCAATCTGTTAATTGCTGGTCGTCGCATGACTGGTGTTACCGACAAACAAATTAAAGAGCTGGGTATTAGTAGCACCCCGCAACACCCAGAGACAGAACTGCGTAAAGCCGGCGTTGTTTTCGAGAGCAAAAGTGCATTTAGAGATTTTTTCGCGACCCATGTTGTGGTAGATGATGAGCAGCGTTTTGTCACCGGCCAGAATCAGAATTCCGGTCATGAAACCGCACAGAAAATGATGGCGATTATTGCCAGATAGCTCCACTAATACTGTAATCTTAAGCTTATAACTATAAAAAAATAGGAAACAACAGCATGTCTGATACGAAAACAATCCCACAAAAAGCCCTCATGGTCGTCATCGCTCTTCTCGCGGTCAACTTTATCTTCACCGGATTACGCTACATTATCGACCCCGCAACCGTTGCCGCAGAATTCGGCATGCCCCTGCTAGATGGCTTAGGTCGAAGCTCTCAGATCGGCGATCTCTCTGCTTTTTTCATGTCTATGGGAATCTTTATGTTGCTGGCATTAAAAACCGGCGAGCGCCTATGGTTTTATCCGACCGTCATTCTTCTCAGCCTCACTGCCCTGTCACGAGTACTGGCCTGGGCATTTCAGGATGCGGCCCTAGCCACCACCATGATCGTCGCAGAAGTCGTGATCAGCGGATTACTGCTGTTGGCAGCGAACAAGCTGTCATCGGCTAAAGAATAATAGGCAACCAAACTCAGAGAACATGCGCGTGATGAAAACAGTCCAACTATTTTCCTGCCTTATGTGGGCTGCTTTAACCTCGGTAACCGCGGTTGCCGAAACCACTGCAGAGGACGGGGTTGCGAGTGACATTAGCAGCCGACCCAATGTGGTGATCATCTTGGTTGATGATGCCGGCTTAATGGATTTTGAACCCTTCGGTGGCGAAGCCAAAATGCCCAATATCCAAAAACTCGCCGATCAGGGCGTGCGGTTTACCAACTACCGCACCTCGCCACTGTGTGCGCCATCTCGTGCCATGCTATTAACCGGCATCGACAACCATCTCACCGGCATAGCGACGATACCTGAGGTGCTTCCCAAGGCACATGAAAATGCCCCCGGTTATTCCATGGCCTTAGAGCCAGGGGTAAAGACCATTGCTGACCATTTGCGCAGCGCGGGCTATCGCACCTACATGACCGGTAAGTGGCATATGGGCAGCCGCACCGTGGCAGAACTTCCCATTAGTCATGGTTTTGATCGCTCCTTTATTCTCGACGCCAGTGGCGCCGATAACTGGGAACAAAAGACCTACATACCCTTTTACTTAAACGCGCCCTGGTTTGAAGATGACAAGCCAGCCACCTTGCCGGAGGACTTTTACTCGTCCAAATTTATCGTCGATAAAATGATCGACTATATTGATGAAGGCCGCACCAATACCCAGCCAGTTAAGACCGCTAAAGCGCAGCAACCTTTTCTGGCCTATCTGGCATTTCAAGCAATTCATATTCCCATCCAGGCACCCCCGGAGTTTACGCAAAACTATGCCGGCGTTTTTGACGATGGCTGGCACGCACTGCGTCTGCAGCGTTGGCAAAAAGCCCAGACCCTCGGCCTAATACCTAAAGATGCCCCCCTGGCCGACATGCCCGAAGGTCTTCGCGATTGGCAAGCATTGACCGACGAAGAGCGCCGTTATTACAGCAAAACCATGATGGTTAATGCCGGCATGTTGGAAGCCATGGACCACCATATTGGGCGTCTAATGAGCTGGTTAGAGTCACGTGGAGAGCTAGACAACACGCTGTTTGTGGTTACCTCCGATAACGGGCCCGAGCACAATGATATTGGCAGCAGGCCTGGTATCGGCCTCTGGTATGCCACCCAAAACTACCGCAGAGATATTGCAACCATGGGTGAAAAAGGTAGCCTGGTATCCATTGGACCAGAATGGGCCTCAGCCGCAGCCGCACCCAGCAAGCTATTTAAATTTTACAGCAGCGATGGCGGTATTCGCGTGCCATTAATTTTCTCGGGACCCAATGTGCCGGCTGCGATCACCAGAAGCTCCTTTGGTATGGTCACGGATATACTGCCCACGGTGATGGATCTGCTAAATCTGCCTATTGATAGCCCTCCCCTCGAGAACCAAGCTCTCGATAACGGACCAGACGCTGTGGCCTTAACCGGCCGTAGCCTAGGGCCAGTCATACGGGGTAACAGCACTGCAACCTATGGCCCAGAAGATGTTATGGCCATTGAAACCGCAGGCAACGTGGCGCTGTTTAAAGGTGCCTACAAACTGGCGCGTAATCTTCCGCCCCATGGAGATAGGATCTGGAGACTGTACAATATTGAAACAGACCCGGGAGAAACCCAGGATTTAGCCGTTGAAGAGCCCCAGCTACTGCAGGATATGAAAGCTGAGTATCAGAATTATGCCAAGACCTTCGGCGTGCAAGAAATCCCCGAAGGCTACAATTTAATCACCCAGCTGAATATCAATACCGCCCGGAAATACCTAAAGAACTATTGGTTAGGCTTTGGTATTGCTGGCGCAGGTTTGGTATTTTTGATTCTACTAGTTGCCCGTAAGCTACTACGTAAACTATTGGGCTAACGGTAACCCCCCTATAAAGGACTAACAGCAAGGGCTTTATGCAAGTACTAACGACGGCGCTGTGGTGGCGCTCGCTGTTCGTGGGGTAATGTGCACAGGCGATTCATCTTTGTGACCGATCCATCAAGGTATTCCCAAACAAGCTGTTCGCCATCCAAGTAGCGTTTTACCACCAAAGGGCCCCAGCCAAAGGCATAGAAGTTCAGCACATTGTTCTCCCAGATCATGCTGGCTGAGGTGCGCGGACAGAACGCTCTACCGCCTAATTCAAACATCACCGAACCCTCAGTATCATCGGTATTTTCACCGAGGGTACTATTGGGCCCGTAGTCATGAATAATACCCGCAGTAGTCACAACTGTGCGCCGACCACATTGTTCTACCCGCTCCACATGCCCTGTATGTCGACCTTCAACCCCCTGCCAAAGGCCACGAATATCAGCAGCGCCCTCAACCAGTGGCTCAGTGCATTGGGCCAAAATAGGTAGGGGAAAATGCTTATAGCCACAGCCCGGGGTATTGCCTTTGGCAATCTCTGCGGCCTGTTTAGCACTGCCATCTAGTAGGGGAAGCTCGCAGTAATTAATCAGACTGCCGTCACCTGCCAAGGTGATAGGATCAGTGGTTAAAGGCGGTCTGACAGAAAAAAAGGCCAACCAAAATGCCAGTGCGGCAAGTGCAGCTATCAAACTCACAAAGGCGATCAATGCCTTAACAAATTTATTCATCCCTATAAAACCTTGTCGCTCTTTTTGAGCTTTTTCTGAGTCTGCTTAATGCCATGATTTAACCAGCCCGACTCATTCAGGTTTGAAGATGCTTGGCGCAGCGCCGTCAATATCCGTAAGCGCACAGCCAGTACTGCTTGATTATTGGGCTCAGCCGCCATCGCCGCTTCGATAAGCAACAGAGCTTTCACCGAGTCACCCTCGCTTAAATGCTGCTCCGCCAGACTAATTACTTGCTTAGCCCCACCCGCCAAACTGACTAAGTCGGGATAGATAGACCGGGGAGACTCGGCATACATATTGACAGGATCACCATCAAACCATCCCATGTAGCCCTCATAAATCCCCCGCACCGACCAGGATACCCAGCCATAGGCCTCACCCACATCCAGCGCCGCCGGCAATTTAATCTCACGCATAAGACTATAAACATCTCTGCCTTGGTTCATGCCCACAACCGTCTGGTCGTGAACATATTGAATAGCATCCCGATAACGAGTCATTTCGGCAGTGATATTCTCATTGCCCAGAATTGGCTCACCATGGCTTGGCAGAAGTATCTCTGGACCCAGCGCCAACACCCGATCGATGGACGCAATATAGTCCAGCGCCCAACGTGGTTTGGTGCCTCTCAATGTATAGATATTGGGGAACGAGCGATAAAATAGATCACCCACAAAGGCGGCCTTGTACTCGGGCATCCACAGGGTAAGTGCGTCGTAGGTTTCTGCCGGGGTGTGCAACACTTCAAATTTTTCTTTGCCGAGGGTGAAATTTAAACGCTTATCAAAAAGGGTATTGGGCAGCATATTCACCCCCGCGCTCTCACTTGCTGAAGATGAGGTTGCTGAGGTCAGGTCAAAGCCAAACTGAGCACTGTTACGCTGAATAAACAGACCCTTGAGACGTTTCTGGTAGCGTAAAAATTCGACCATATTCTCTTGGGCAATCACTTTAGTCTGGGGCTCACGCCACAGGGCAACACCCCCGGTATGATCGCCGTGACCATGGGTAATAATAATGGAATGGACGGGGCCATCATCCACCGCATTGAGAAGGCTTTTATGCTTGGGGGCCATGCCCGGTAACGAGGTATCAATAATTACATTGCCCTCATCGGTCACCACCATGAAGGTATTACCAAACCCTGTTGCCTTATAGATAACCTCATTGATTTTGTGCGCTTGCGTCTGGTTGCTGCCCTGCTGCAGATGCATACTCGGATCTACCCGACCAGATTTAAGCGCCTCAGGATTGTAATCCTCGTCGGCATTCAGAGTCGTTGCAGGCAGGCTTAATAGTATTGTTAGTGAAAATATTGGTGGCATGAATCGTCTGGTGCTATTTTTAAGGTTAATCATGGATAAGCCTTTTTTCGGTTATTAGCTGCCGATTTATCTGGTTTCGCATTAGAGCTATTTATCAGAGCATTTCATTCGGGCGCTTCATTCAGGCACATTATTTGAAATCTAGTGTAGCCTACTGTAATTAACTTATTTAGTATTGTCAGTAGTTGTGCCAGCAAATAAATATTCTCGGAATCTCATTTCAGTTAAACTCTCAGGCTAACCGGAGTCCTATAATGATAAAAAAACCACTCTCCCGCCAGCTCACTGCCATCGGCTTACTGGCTATCCTAAATCCAGTATCGCAAGTCGAAGGCGAACCCAGTCGACTTTTTGAGCCCGCTGAACAGGATGCCAAAGGCCGTTTTGTTAACCTTGACGAAGAGCACTCCAAGGCATCGATCAGGGTCACTGCGCCCTTTTTTATGCGTCGCGTCGCGTCCTCGTTTTTCAGTCATGCTGGAGCGCCCAAACGCATCGCCAATGATGGCGCCTATCTCCGAGAAAATGCCACACACAGCGACCCGACAGCCACCTGGATAGGCCATGCGACATTATTAGTGCAGATGGAACATGTCACATTTCTCACCGATCCCATCTGGTCCAATACCCCAAGTCCCGTGCCATTTGCAGGGCCAAGCCGCCATGTAAAACCTGGCCTTGCGATTAAAGATCTACCGCCCATCGACTTTGTGGTTATTTCTCACAATCACTATGACCATTTAGATGTACCCACCTTGCGCAAGCTAGCTAAACGTAATCCCGAGACCATTTTCTTTGTACCACTGGGCAATGGAAAACTGCTCCGCGACAACGGTATTGAGCAGGTTCAGGAAATGGACTGGGGGGATTCTATCAATTACAAAACTGCGACTATCCACTGCTTACCTACCCAACATTGGAGCAAACGCAGCCTCACAGATACCCGAAAAGCGCTTTGGTCTTCATGGGCGATTACAGGCTCAGAGCGACGATTTTTCTTCGCTGGCGACACGGCCTACTACTCCGGATTTAAACAGATTGGTGAGAAAATGGGACCCTTTGATCTGGTCGCCGTACCCATAGGAGCCTACAACCCAACAGCCATGATGAAGGCATCCCATATGAATCCCGAGGAAGCCGTGCAAGCAGCACTGGA
>DDDD01000152.1:7409-26442 GCA_002335945.1 Porticoccaceae bacterium UBA1989 | reverse complement strand
GGTGGAGGCGGCGGGAATTGAACTTAGACGGTAAGCTACTGATTAATATAACTTTAATGGGTTTAGAAAACTGCTTTTGTTACATCCTGTGTTACATGAAATTATCAATTTCAACTCTGTAATGCGGGCTTGAAATGTTTAGGCGAAACTTACAGTTTCTTAAGAACTTGACCCTCTTTCATCACAAAACCGACATTTCTCAGTGCTGAAATATTGACGGTAGGATCTTCGTCAACGGCGATCAGATCTGCATATTTTCCCACTTCAAGACTTCCCAGTAACTCCGACTTACCCAGATTATCAGCACCGTTGACAGTGGCGGTTTTAATCGCCTCAAGGGGCGTCAACCCCGCAGTTACCAACAATTCAAATTCACGTGCATTCAACCCGTGATTGGAAACGTAGCTATCAGTACCAAACGCAATTTTTACTCCCGCTTTATGGGCTCGCCGCACATTCTCTATCATTTTGGGACCTACCTGAAGCGCTTTATGACGCACCGATGCTGGGAAAAAGGAGTCAGAGTCACTGCCAATTTCTGCTACTGACACACCCGCCAAAATAGTAGGAACCAGATAAGCTCCCGTCTGACGAAACAGCCTAAACGAATCCTTGTCAGCAAAGGTGGCATGTTCAATCGAATCTACTCCTGCCCGCAATGCGGCATTTATACCATCCGTACCGTGGGCATGGGCGGTCACTTTACGACCCAGTGCATGTGAAGTCTCGATAATCGCCTTAAGCTCGTCGTCAAAAAATTGCTGCCCGGTGCCCGCGGCGGTTTCCGACAACACCCCCCCAGTTGCAACCAATTTAATCTGATCCGCAGAGCGCCTTACTTGCTCGCGCACTGCTCGGCGACAGTCGGCCACACCATCACAAATGCTACTATATTTGATAATGTCGAAAACGTCATCGCGATAGCCATGGCGCTGGCCATGACCGCCAGTTGGGGAAATAGTATGGCCGGCGACAAAAATACGAGGACCATCAATAATACCCATATTGATTGCATCACGTAGGGCAAATACCGCGTCATCACCACGCGCACCTAGGTCACGAATAGTCGTAAATCCCGCGCCCAACATTAGTTGGGCGTTACGGATACCAAACATGGCGGTAGCGGCATCCGAACGTTCAACAATGCCCAGCTTGGTGTTTGGGCCTAGCTCATCGGTAACATGCACATGTCCATCGATAAGGCCTGGTAGCACAAACATATCCTTCAAATCATGCAGGACCAGGGTATCTTTCACGTCATCCGCTATCGCTTTTCCGTCGATATATCCGGGCTTAACAGCAGCAATCTTACCATTGCGAATAATAATTGATTGCTCGGACTTGACTGAGTCCCCTGGCACCGCCATTAAGCGTCCCGCATGCACAATAACGATGTCATCGGCGGTACATAGCACTGGTAATATGACGATAATACTGGCCACAAAAAACTGAACAATATTTAAAGATTTCTTCAACATATAATATGTCTCGCTAATAATTGATGGGTTAAATATCGCGCAATAATTCCCTACCGATGATGACGCGCTGAATTTCGCTGGTGCCCTCGTAGATTGTTGTTACACGCGCATCACGTGCAAATCTTTCAAGCGGCACTTCCCGAGTGTAGCCTAGCCCCCCCATAAGTTGAATCGCCGTGTAGCAGACCTGATTGGCAGTTTCAGTGGCGTGTAATTTGGCCATGGAGGCCTGTTTTGAAAAGGACTGTCCCTCCTGTTTTAGGCAAGCAGCACTCATCAGCAACAAGCGGGAGGCTTCTAACTGCGTATAGGCATCTGCCATCATCCACTGCGGTCCCTGCATATTTGCTATGGCGCTTCCGAACTGTTGTCGTTCGGTAGTATATTTCCGGGCATAGTCCATTGCAGACTGCCCTATTCCAAGAGCCAGAGAACCAATGCCAATACGCCCTCCTGACAGTTCGCTCAACGCGATTCGAAAACCATCGTTGAGCTCGCCCATCAATGCAGATTTCGGTATGCGGCAGTCGTCGAATATAACGGTATTGGTAGCAGAACCGTGCTGACCCATTTTTTCTTCTGCCTTGCCAATAATCAGCCCAGGCGTTCCGGCCTCAACTAAAAAGCACGAAATGCCCTTCCCTTTGGCGGCCATTGGGTCAGTAACCGCACAGATAACAAATATCCCAGCATATTCAGCACTGCTGATCCACATCTTGGTTCCATTCAACACCCACTCATTATTATCTAACACTGCCGATGTCTTCATTCCTGCGGGATCAGATCCGACTCCAGCTTCCGACAGGCAGAAACCACCTGCAGCATAGTCACCCGAACAGAGTTTCGGCAGATAACGTTGTTTTTGTTCCTCACTGGCTATCGCTTGGATAACCTCTCCGACCATATTGGTCACGGACATAGTCACTGCTGTAGAGGCGCAGACACGGGCGACTTCGGTTATGGCCAAACTAAACGCCACCACACCAGCGTCACTTCCGCCATATTCAGATTTGACGTTTAGGCCCATAAAACCGAGTTCGGCCAGCTGTTTCAGATTTTGCAGAAAAAGGGCTCGCTCCGCAGGTTTATCATCACCCCGATCTAGCGCTGTGGCGGCAGGCTCAAGTATGGTTTCAGCGAATCTGCATGCCATATCTTGGATCACTGTCTGTTCTTCGGTGAGAGAGAGCTTCATTTTTTTATACTTATTCCATTTTCTTTGATTAACACAGCCAAGGGTTTTCTTTTAGATGACGATGCTCAAATTTGTCGATAGTGTCAGCATGCATTAACGTACTGCCAATTGCGTCGATTCCCAGCAGAAGCACTTCCTTGCGCATAGGATCAATATCAAATTTGATATCGCCATTGTTCTCAAGGGAGATTTTTTGCGTGGGCAGATCAATGCTCACATCACCGACGGGGCCGGAAGAAAGTAAGCTCGCTAGCTCTGACATTTTTTCTTCTTCTAATTCTATCGCCAGAAGTCCATTGCGTTGGCAGTTATCATAAAAAATTCCCGCGTAAGTGGTGCCAATTAGGGCACGGATACCGAGTTGTTTTAACCCCCATACGGCGTGTTCACGACTGGAGCCACAACCAAAATTTGGTCCAACAGCAAGGAATTTTGCTCCCCTCCATGCAGTTCGGTTAAGCACAAAATCAGGATTGAGATCACCTGATTCCAAGAATCGCTGATCAAAAAATACGCCTCGATCGAGACCTTTACGATCAATGCCTTTTAAGAACTGCTTGGGCATAATTACATCGGTATCAATATTTGCTGCCAACATCGGTGCTACTTTGCCTATGACAACATTAAATGCTTCCATTAATCATTCTCCATACTAATTGTGCGAACATCACATAGGTGACCATTTATGGCCGCTGCGGCCACCATGGCTGGACTCATAAGATGCGTCCTTACACCCGCACCCTGGCGTCCCTCGAAATTGCGGTTGGTACTGGAGGCACAACGATCACCTGGACTTAACACGTCATCATTCATGGCCAGACACATTGAACACCCAGATTGACGCCATTCGAAACCGGCACTGATAAAGATATCGGCGAGACCTTCAAGCTGAGCCTGCACACGAACCTCCGAAGACCCGGGAACAATCATGCCACGAACATCAGGATTAATTTTCTTACCTCTCACGACAGCCGCGACTTGACGCAAGTCTTCAATACGCGCATTTGTGCAAGAACCGATAAAGGCGTGGGTAATGGCAATCTCTTCGATTGGCGCGCCCACGGCTAGATCCATATAAGCGAGCGCTCGCTCCATGCCTTTGCGCTTTATCGGATCAGTTTCTTCCCTTGGATTGGGTACACAACCATTAATATTTACAGCCTGATCGGGACTGGTGCCCCATGTCACCATGGGTTCGATCTGGCTTGCTCCCAGTGAGATCTCTTTATCGAACACGGCTTCGGCATCACTGTAGAGCTGAGCCCACTTTTCTTTAGCCTGCAACCAAAGCTGCCCCTTCGGCGTTCGCGGCTTGAATTCAAGGTACTCAAACACCTTTTCATCTGGTGCCATAAAAGCGCCTCTGGCTCCGGCTTCGACTGCCATATTACAAACCGTCATTCGCGCTTCTATGCTCAAAGCCTCAATCGTCGGCCCGCAAAACTCAATCGCATAGCCTGTTGCACCAGAGGCGCCGATATTGCGGATAACCGCCATAATAATATCTTTCGACGTCACCCCAACTCCCAGAGCTCCGCTAACGACAACACGCATTTTTTTTAACTTTTTGTATATTAATGTTTGAGTAGCTAAAAGGTGCTCAATTTCTGAGGTGCCGATTCCGAAACCGAAGGCGCCCAAGGCGCCGTAAGTAGTAGTGTGACTATCACCAGCTCCGATAACCATGCCGGGTAAAATAAATCCCTGTTCAGGCGCCACAACATGCTCGATCCCTTGACGGCGATCCAAGATATCAAACAGTTCAATACCGAAATCTTTACAATTCTTTTCGAAGAAATTGACCTGAAGTGCCCCACCTTCTTCCGGCTGGACAGAGATCCGCTGGGCTTCGGTAGAGTTGACATGGTCCACCACTGCCAGAGATGCTTCCGGTCGCCGCACGCGCCGGTCGGCCTCTCTCAACCCACTAAATGCCTGTGGGCTGGTGTATTCGTTAAGTACCTGACGATCGACATACAGGAGAACATGACCTTCATCGTCGAGTTCACACACCGTATGCGAATCAATAAGCTTGTCGTAGAGAGTTTTGGGGTTTTTCATATAACTATATATTTTATGGTGAGTGATAAAAATAAGTGCGCCGAAAGAAACACTTTTTGTTAACTGAATTTTAATCGCTATAGAGCGTGATTCAAGATGCAAAATGTGATTCGATTAACCACGATTAATTGGCAATACTCCTCGATGCAGGATTAAACCGATAGGCTGAAGCTATCCGATAATTGTGAATGCGAAATATTTTTGCGCAACAGTATTGATAAAAACAAGAAGCAAAATAATCGGAATTAACGTTGCCAAAGATATATCAACATAACGCTTAGTAAACGATCCCTCATACCCATTGTCCCCTCGCCCTAATTCATCATCTAGGCTATTTTTCCAACGATAGCGAGCAAATAGACATATCAACAGACCATTCAGCGGTAATATGGTGTCATAAAAAATATCCACCACCACATCAAAGAAAGACTTTTTCATATTGCCATACTCAACAAAGGCAGTTAATCCATCGACCATACCGAACGAGACAATACAGGCTACCGTGAGCAGGCCCATCACTGAAACAAGCCAAATCAGTGCTTTCTTTCGGCTTAGACCCAGCGTATCGATGAAACTGGAGGTCGGCACCTCTGTGATTGACACGAGCGATGTAATTGCGGCAAAAAACACTAGCAAAAAGAATATGGCGGCCACTACACTCGCTCCCACGTAACCAACCGACGACTCCAATGCCATAAAGATCTTCGGCAGATAGGAAAACATCATACCAACAGAAGAATCTGTTAAATCTTCGGTATTAGCTTTTGGGTTGAGAGCAAATATAGCCGGCAATATCATCAGCCCCGCAAAAAACGCAACTGCCGAATCAGCCATAGCCACTAATTTGGCGTTGGCAGCAAGACTTTCACCTCGGTCGACATAGGAGCCGTAAGTGATAAGAATTCCCATCCCCAGCGACAACGAAAAAAATGCCTGTGATAAAGCGCTATTGACCACAACCGCATCCACTTTGCTAAAGTCGGGAATCAGATAATAACGTAAACCAAGTATCGCATTATCAAGGGTAAGAACAAAAATAACCAAACCCAGGAGGAGTAAAAAAAGCGCAGGCATCATAATTTTAGCTGCTCGTTCGATGCCGTTTTTCACCCCTGAAAGCAATATCACATTTAAAAAAACAGCCACAATTACTAGATAAACAAATACCTTATTGCTATTAATAAAAACATTAAAGGTTTCCGGTTTTGCCAGCGTATCTAGATTACCCGAAACAATTTCAATGAAATAACCAAAAATCCATACAGTGATAACCATATAGAAAACAGCGATCATAAAAGGGGTAATAACGGATAGTAGCCCAGCGATTCGCCAAGGCGACCCAGCACCGGCTTCTTTCAGATAGGCTCCGATCGGATCTTTCTGGGTCCGTCTGCCCAGACTCAGTTCAGCCATCATTACCGGAATACAAATAAAGACCACAAACATTGCATACAGTAACAAAAAGGCACCGCCACCACCCTTGGTCGCTGCGACTGGAAAGCCAACCAGATTACCAATACCCACAGCGGACCCTGTTGCCGCTAATATAAACCCCAGCCGTGAGCTAAATTGTTCGCGCCCTTCAGTCATGTTGCTAACCCTTATTATTGTTTAAGAAAATCCAGCGTGTATTCGAGCAATAATTCAGGTATTTCTTCAGCGATATAGTGACCCGATGCCAAAGCATTACCCTCGACGTTCAATGCCACTTTTTGCCATTCATGTAAGGGCGAGAAACACCGCCCGACCGTACCCTTTTCTCCCCACAATGCTAATAGTGGGCATTTGAGTTTATTTCCAGCATCAATATCGGCTTGGTCATGCTCTAGGTCTAGCCCTGCACTCGCACGGTAGTCCTCACATATGGCGATCGCGGCGCCAGGTAACTTTAAGCAACGTAAGTATTCACTAAATGCATCATCGGTAAACGGACCCATTCCAGCGCTCCTCGTCCCCATCACAGTGCGCAGATAGTTTTCGGGATCTGCTTCTATCAATGTTTCTGGTAGCGGTGTTGGACGAATTAGGAAAAACCAATGCCAATAAGCGCGGGCAAATTCCTCATTGGCTTGGGTATACATTGCCAATGTTGGCGCTATATCTAGCAGGACCATTCGGGACACGGCATCGGGGTGGTCAAGAGCAAGGCGGTGGGCGACTCTCGCCCCGCGGTCATGGGCAAGTACCGAAAACTGAGTAAACCCAAAAGACTGCATCAGCATCAATTGATCTCTCGCCATGATCCGCTTGGAGTAAGAGGCACTAGCTTCAGACGCTGGAGGCTTATCACTGTCGCCATACCCTCTCAAATCGGCGGCAACCACGGTGAAGTTCTCTGCCAGTTGATCAGCCACCTTATGCCAAATTACATGAGTTTGAGGATGACCATGCAGCAGTAGTAACGGAGGACCTTCTCCACCAATACGACAGTGGATATTAAGGCCGTTAACCAAACGTAATTCATGTGTATAAGAAGTAAACATAAGAGTCTTATCTTACCAAAATTGGTTGTTCCGTTTCCTATAGGCATAAAATACAAAAAAGGCTGGGGCAGGGCCCCAGCCTATCTATGTACAACGTTTAGAAGTTATAGGCGGCTCTTAAAGAGATAAAACGGCCCATATTGTCATAGTTTCCTCTCTGGCCTGTCCATGTCCCATCGCGACGAGGAGGATTTACATCAGCGATATTGGTCACGGTTGCCGTCAAGTTAAGAGAGTTGTCAAACTCATAACCAACTATCAAGTCATTATATATTCTGGAAGGGACTCCATTTTTATCAATTGTCTCATCAGTTAGAGCATTCGGATCTAGCTCAGCGGAACCGATATACCGAGTATTGAGACTAAATGATAAGGGACCTTCAACGTACGACAGGTTCAAGTTCGAACGGAACTCGGGGTTGTCAGGGTTGCCCTTAGTAATAAACAGACTGGTCGGATCCCCTGCGTCAATTATCTGCTCATGATCCAGTAGATAAGACCCACTTAATGCCATGGAAAAATCACCGTCCCACAGGCCAAATCCATATTGACTTTGAAAATCGATACCAGTCGCGTTTAGACTACCAACATTGACCTTATTAACATCAATACGGGCGATAGACGACTGGGCATCCCGGGTAATCAATGGGCAGAATTTGTTGTCGATCGTCGGCGAATCAACACATTTCTTAAGGATGTCGGCAACACCAAAAGAGCCTACGGCATCGGTAATTTCAATATCCCAATAATCGATAGACACAGAAAGTCCTTCAACAGCAGTGGGTGTAATGACCACACCAAAAGTAAGTGAGTCAGACTCTTCTTCCGTTAAGTTAGCGTTACCACCGGTTACTAGTTCCTTGGCGGGGTCCGGATCAGGATCGATCCAGCCCGCTGGCAAACCTAAAGCCACACAGTTACTTGCACGGTAGCCAGTACCCTGATCAATTCGGGCATCGTCGCATGGATCTTCAATAAAATTAGCCGTAGTTACGCCTGGGTTGAACAACTCAGAAAGGTTGGGTGCACGAACACTGGTCGCACTTGAAACCCGGAACCGAATATCATCACTCGGCGCCCAATTAATGCCAATCTTGGTGGCGGATGTGCTGCCAATGGTGTCGTAATCGGAAACCCTGACCGCGGCCTCAACATCCAACTGATCGGAAATAACCGGAATAAGAACCTCCAAATACGCCTCTTTAACGGACATATCGGCATCCTGTGGCTCTGCACCTCTGAATAGGTGCACCGCTCCCTGTCTTGCCAATCCATCATCCAAGGCAGAAATAGACTCCTCGCGATATTCAAAGCCTGTGGCAAATTGAATAGCGCCGGCCGGCAGGTCCACGATATCACCTGACAAAGACGCTGAGGCTATGCTCTGTTCGTTTCTGTGAGATCGAAGTACCGTATGCTGAAGATAAGACAGCACCTCATTTGATGGCGTGACACCTCCCAAAGGAAAGAATGGTACACAACCTGAAGCACCACTTCGGCAAACAGGTTCACCCGACACCGGGTCGGCGATCACGTCTATCGCATTGGCAAGATTCTGGGTGATAACGTAATTATTCCACTCGGAATTGTTTTCATAGCTAGATTCCTGAAACGCCACATCCCAGCTCCAATCGTTACTCATCTCGCCTTCGAGGCCCAATGTAATTCCATAGCTGCTACGCTCAAAGGTAGGTGACCTTAACCCCCACGCTCCATACGCCGCATTATATTTAATCGACGATAGTCCGTTCGCATCCAAAAGAGCCCCCATATCAGCGGGCATCAGTGGATTATCACGCTGTAACGTATTGATGGCTAAGCCACCATTCTTAGACGTGTTATCTGGCTGCCCAGAGCCTACACTGGTGGTTTTTGCAAAATCAGCGTCGACAAAGAAATTAACATCTTCTGAAATTTCGTAGTTCAGACTGACTCGGGTGGACAGAATTTCTTGCTCCTGTCGCAGACGGGAATAATCCACTCGGCGAAAGCCCTCTGCACCAATGCCACGAACACTAGAAATGGTTTCACCGGCATCTATTAACCTCAGGTTCGGAACAGCGGTATACCACTGACCACCGACCTTGAATGAACCTAAGGGTGAATAGGCAAATAAACCGACATCGTCGAAGTGAGCCCGGTCAGGTATACCATCGCTGGCCGAAGTATTATCAGGATTTTTAGTCAAAGTTAGCTGAGTTTTGGAAAAGTCTCGTTGCTGAGAGGTCAATTCGTCTTCCTTGCTATAACTCAGGCCAAACACCATGGAGCCACGCCCTTCCGCAAAATCCGAGCCACCAGCTAGATCAAAAGAAACTCTCTCGCCGCCGCCACCTTCAGTAGAAGCACCAGTACCAACAGACATCTCTAGGCCATCAATATCATCTTTCATAATTAGATTAACAACGCCACTAACCGCATCTGCACCATAGACCGCTGACGCACCACCGGTAATAATCTCCACACGCTCAATCATACCTGCAGGTATCATCGAGACATCAACAGCAGAGGAATCAGAGCTACCCGATACGCGGCGACGCCCGTTTACCAGCACCAGACTTCTATCGGTACCTAAACCTCTGAGGTTGACGAAGGCCGCACCAGCCTGGGCATTAGATACAGCCTCAGGACTAGAGTTTGAACCACCAAGACCAACACCGATTGAAGGAACAGACTTAAGCACATCGTAAACATTCCCATAACCGGAGTCTTCAATCGCCGCCTGGCCGACAACATTTACCGGCGTAGAGGTTTCAAAGCCAGAACGTTGAATTCGGCTACCGGTAACAACGATCTCTTCGAGGGACTCAACCGCTTTTACATCACCTTGAGCATTAGCCGTCAGTGGCAATGATCCAAGTGATAACAACGTCAGTAAACTCGCTGACGTTAAACTGCCTACTCTATGGGACAGGCTGTCGAATTTATTATTATTTTTCTGCATTTTATTCCCCTTTAAATTTTTTTATTCTCCCGATCAGCACGACTGCCCATCGACTTTCTAATCAGTCTTTTGCTACTAGGCTGTATCAAGCGCCAAAATTCAAAGTAGCATAGACTTTGAGAAATACTATATGTTTACAAATTAGCAATAAACTCTTAATTTGTAGATATTTGATTCACGATGTGTGTTGAGTGCTCTAGTTAAATTCATATCGACGTCTTACTGAGAAACGGATATAAATACTCCAATGTGAGACTCTACAAACGAGCGTTATTCAGTCCCGCGTCATGGTCGGGCTCTGGATATAGCCATTGAAGATCAAATACCAAACACCCGCTCAATAAGTAAATAGGTACTGGCAAAGGTCACTGCTATAGCAATAATGTTTAGCCAGAAACCCGCCTTGACCATATCAAAAAGGCGCATTTTCTCGTAGGTGAAAACAATGGCATTTGGCGGTGTCGCCACCGGCATCATAAATGCCATGGAGGCCGCAACTGTGGCTGGAATAGCAAGCATACGTGGATCCATTTCCATGCCTATCGCAACCGCACCGAGCACCGGTAGAAAGGTAGCCGCCGATGCAGTGTTTGATGTAATTTCCGTTGAAAATACAACCGTTATGGCCACTATAAATATCATCAACCAAACATTCACGTCAAAGCCTGTAACCGCCTCTCCTATCCAGACTGACAAACCGGTATGATCAAAGGCGGCGGCTAGCGCGAGGCCACCACCAAAAAGCAATAACACACCCCAAGGTAATTCTTTTGTGTCCTCCCACTCCAATACAAATTGTGTTTTCTTCCCCACAATGGGCCATGCAAAGAGCACCATTGCCGCACAAAGGGCAACAGTAGTGTCATTGATGGATAGCCCGGTCAAGGCCACCACCTGTTGGCGAAACATCCAACCCAACGCCGCGCCCAGAAAAACATAGGCAACGGCTTTTTCGGCCTTAGACATTGAACCCAGCTCGCCTAATTCTTGTTTAATAACAGTCCCGACATCGCCAATACTAACTTGGGTTGATGGGAATATAACTTTGGTCAGCATAATCCAAGCTATTGGAAGCATGATAAGGACAATGGGAACACCAAACGTCATCCAAGTGAAAAAATCGATCTCAATGCCATAGCTACTGGAGAGAAAACTTGCCAATAAGGCATTGGTAGGCGTTCCGATTAGCGTACCCACTCCGCCTATCGTCGCACTGTAGGCAATACACAGCATCAATGACACACCAAAACGACGTACTGTGTTCTCATCAGGCGTTTGCCGAGCCACAAAATCGATCACCGACAAGGCTACCGCATACATCATAATGGTTGTCGATGTGTTGGATATCCACATCGACAGAAAAGCCGTCGCAATCATAAAACCACCGATCACGCTGTCTTGATTAGTACCAACTAATGAGATGATCCTGAGCGCAATGCGTCGGTGCAGCCCCCACTTCTGCATGGCTACAGCCAGTAAAAAACCACCCAGAAACAGGAATATCAGTGGGTGGCCGTAGTTGCTAGCGACCATTTTCATTTCCCCAATACCAAATAATGGCATCAGCGGAATAGGCAAAAGCGCCGTTGCTGGTATGGGGACGGCCTCGCTCAACCACCAAACCACCATCCACGACGTTAAGGCCACCAGAGTCCATGCTTGCGGCTCCATACCCTCTGGCGATGGCATTATAAGTATCAACAACATGGCAAGTGGGCCAGCGACCAAGGCGCCGATGCGAAAATTATCAAGAGATGGGGTGTGGCTTGTATTATTTTCATTTAGGGCTAGTTTCATGGCTCACCATTTGATTGATAACAAACGTTCGGATTATTGTGCTTCATCCCCCACCTAGCCACTAAAACTATGACTAGCGTCTAGGAATGACGGGATCAACTTTGGAGTCTTCACAAGTATCTAAACTATGCTATATTTCATACTACGTAAACTGAACGGGTATATCATGGTTGTTGAAAACACGAAACGTGCAGAAACACCTCTTCCAAAGGATCTTAACGTATTTCTTACAGTTATCCGACAACGGAGCTTTGCCGCAGCGGCAGAAGAGCTTGGGCAATCATCGGCTTATATCAGTAAACGTATTCGAATCCTTGAAACGACATTAAAAACACGCTTGCTGCATCGAACAACACGACGACTTTTTCTCACTGATGATGGCGAGCGTGTGCAGCAGTGGGCTATGCGTATACTCACCGATATTGATGAGATGGTGGACGACCTTACCCAAGCACAATATATTCCTCGTGGATTACTGCACATTTGCAGCACCTTCGGGTTTGGTCGGCAACGTCTGGGACCAGCGTTGTCGCTGTTCGCAAAGAAACACTCAGAGCTCGAAATCCGCCTTGAAGTCTTTGATCGCAGCGTGGATATTATTCAGGAGGGCTTCGATCTCGAAGTGCGCGTTGGAGAAGATTTACCTGAACAACATATTTGTAAGTTATTAAAAGCCAATCATCGTATCCTCTGCGCATCTCCAAAGTACCTGGATAAAAACGGTATCCCAGAAACAGTCGATGATTTGCAGAACCATGATTGCTTAGTTCTGAAAGAACGAAATTCACCTTTCGGTATCTGGAACCTAACACGCAACGATAAAGATATATCAGCATCCATCAGCGGCCCCTTATCGACAAACAATGGAGAAATTATTTCGCAATGGGCAACAGAGGGCCATGGTATCGTCTTGAGATCACTATGGGACGTTGAACCCTTGCTAGAAACTGGCGAACTGGTACAAGTACTTCATGGCTACACGCAACAAGCCGGCATTTGGGCCGTATACCCCACTCGGTTATCAAGCTCCGCAAAATTGCGTGTTTGTGTCGAATTCCTAAAGGACTACTTCAACAACACTTGCTGACCCGTTTGGTCCGGTTAATGTCAGGCAGTAATCACCACCACCCGCCTTTAATTAATTCCTGATACAAAGAGTATTGATGGCCATCTGTTGGCACTAACCTGAGGGTATTAGCTTTCAGACGCTTACCCCTACCTGCAATCTCAGAGACTTGGTGTCTTAATGTCTCCGCACAGGTCTGTGGATTGGAAAAGAGAGGCGCTAGTTGGTTGACCTTTTCAAAGGCCTCCATGGGGTCTTTAGTCGCGAGGGATTGTCGAATGAACTGGTTATTCCACCGAAGATTAAGGTAGTAAATGCCATTTCTTTTGATGGTATAAGGAACTGATCGCTTTCTCATTGTGTGACACCTTGTGTGACAAAATGTATCAAATCGAAAGCTAAAAGAAGAAAAACCCCTGTAAAAACAGGGGGTTATCTATAGCTGGTGGAGGCGGCGGGAATTGCAACTACACGATAACCTATTGATTAATATAGGTTTAATTCGTTTAAAATTCCGATTTTGTTACATCTTTTGTTACATTAATAATTCGAGCGATGACCTATTTTTTCTTTCAGTTGACTCTCAATAAAGATATCACTACCTACAGGTCGAAAACCGTACAAGCCTTAGCTAGATGACCAACCGATTCTGTTAAGCCAAGCGGCGTCAAATAACTGCTACTTTGTTTCAGTAGATTGCCTACCATGCTGGCATCCTCAGCGCTCAAATCGCCATCGTTGAGCGCCTTGGTCATGGCAGCATGAATTGTGCCCGCGAACAGAGATAAAAAAACGGAGACGGATAAGGTCATCCGCTTCAATGGGCTTATTACTTTTTTTATAATATTAATTCCATGTGCTTTGTGTAGATGGCCACACCCCAGTGAGATGTGGCGCATCTTCATTTCAGCGGTGTGCTTAAAAGTCCATAGAAAGGTCTACGCCCCACGTTCTCGGCGCGGCGTAATTGCCTCTCAACGAATTGGAGTTAGCCACTTTTTCAGTGAAATATTCTTCGTCGGTCAAGTTGTCACCCCAAAGCGCGATACTCCAGCTCGCGCCTTCAGGGATGTAGCTAATACGCGCTTGTAACAGTCCTACCGATTTCTGTTCAAGTTCCTGCGTACTGGGAGAGGCGATAAAATCGTACTGGAATTCGCCCGTGTATGAATAGCTCAATACCATGGGTACTGTTGCACCAGCCAGCTGAATGTCATAGCGAGCAACCGCGAATGCGGTAATATCAGGTGCTCGTAGTAGGGATTCGCCTGAGGCGTCGTAAAATATATCGCCATAACCCATTGCACCGGTACCCAGTTCAATCTTGGGTACTTTAGCGGACGCATCATAATCCTTGTATTGGCTATCAAGCGCGCTGAATCCCCCGCTCAGAACCAGAGAATCTGTCGCTAGCCAAGTAAGATCCATCTCAAATCCAAGCACGTCCGCATCGGCGGCATTCTGTGTCACCAGCGTGGGAGTATCGCCGTCACCCGCGGCACGTGTCACTTGCAGGTTTTTATAGTCGTAGTAGAACAAGGAGCTGTTGAGTCGAAGCCTGCTGCCAAAGAATTCGCCCTTGTAGCCAACTTCAAAATTATCCAAAATTTCCGGATTTAATACGGGTCTGACTGTGCCATCAAATTTCGGGTTGGCGGGGCTGTTGAAACCGCCACTTTTAAAGCCCTGAGAATAGGTAAAGTACAGCATTCCCGATTCAAATTGTCGCTGAATATCGAGAGTGGGCGTTAGCTCCGCCCAGCTGGCATCCGAGGCAAAAGGCAAAGGACCACCCGACAGGTTTAAGTAGCCTGGTGTGGCTACCGAACTTTGAGCTTTCTTCTCATCGGTATATCTGGCGCCTATGCTTGCGGTCAATTGCTCAGAAAAATCATAGGTAACTTTCGCCAGCACGGCATAACTATCTGTGTTCACGGTTTGTGGGCCGAGCTCTGCGGTTAAACCGGGAAATTGAATAGAGGTTGCGGTGGTTTGGGCTAAGGCCTCTGTTGTATGGTATTCCGTTGCGATCAGCCATTGCAGTCTGCTGTCGCTATTAGAAGTAAAGCGTAACTCCTGGCTGAAGCTATCTGCCTCACCGTAGAGCTGGCCGCCCAGCACGTTGGTCGAGCCGCCATCGGTTTCTAGGGGGCCGGAGGAGTCGCTATCGGAATAGGTGCTGATCGACATAAAGTCGAAAGAATCAAAAGGGATTGAGAGGGTCAAGTCGTGGGCCTGGCCTTCAGTTTTTGCGTTCCCCGCAATATTGTGGGCGACATTGTCACCGCTTGTGCCGGTGAAGCCGCCGAGCGCCAAGCCAATATTCGTAGGAGCCGCGTCCAACGAGTTTTGGCGAAAGCCCGCTGTATGATCGGTCTTAAAGTAGAGTGCCGTCCATTTCAATGTGGACTCATCCGTAATGTCCCAGTGCAGCTTGCCGCGGAATGATGTGTAGTCTTGGTTGTCGTATTCCTCGTTACCCTCATCAGACAGATTGTCGGCATAACCGTCCCGTTGGTAGCTCGCCGCGGAAAGTTGTACCCGTACGGTATCGGTAAGAGGGCCGCTGACAACGCCGTCAATTTTATTAAGGCCATAATCACCCAGAGATGCAGTGGCACTCCCGGCCCATTCGTCGCCGGGATCTTTGGTGATAATTCTCAGCGCACCGCCAATCGAGTTGCGACCGTACAGAGTTCCCTGAGGGCCTTTCAATACTTCCACTCTCTCCACGTCGGGCAAATCCAAAAGTGCTCCGCCGCCTCCACCCATATAGCGCTCATCGACGTAGACAGAGACGCTAGGTCCAAGCCCAATGGTTGCCAAACGTGTACCCACACCACGAATGTAGGGCGATGGCGAGCCCTGCGTACTTGCGACCACTAGTCCCGGTGTAACCGCCGCGAGAGATTGGATGTTAGTAACACCATACTCTTTGATCGCCTCAGCTGAAAAAGAGGCGATGGTTAAGGGTACCTCTTGAAGATTTTGAGTGCGTTTTTGGGCGGTTACAATGATTTCTTCAAGCTCGAGTGTCTGAGCTAATGACATTGATGAAATTGGTGTGGCGATGCAGGCCACAGCCAGCGAAATGGTACATGGAAGAGTTCGAATTTTAGTTTTTATTTGCATGATACGTTTCCCCTTAAAGCCTTTAATAATTCCGGCAATACCTGCCGTTGTTCAGTTGATGCTGAAGAATCAAGATATAGATAAAACGCTTATCCGTCAAATTAACTTTACTTATAGTCCAATAGTGAGGGAATATAGAATAAATCGCTGTTTTTCAGCATTATAGGGGTAGTTTTTTGTAATAAAGTTTGAATTATTGTCAGCTTTTAAAGTATTTCAACCATCAATATCAAGTATAAGTTTCAGTAACTTTACTATTTGTACGGTTATGTATTGATTGATACGATGGCATAAATTGGCTTCTAGGGCGAACGGTATGGGTTTGAAATTAGAAAGCGAGGTTAGCTTTATCGGCGCGCTAGAGTATATTATGTTGAAAAGGCCTCGCTCATTAGTAAGTTATCGATCTTATGATTCACTCTAGCACTCCCGGAAAACCCCGAACGAGACTGTCCCTTGAGGCAAGAAGCGCCATGATTCTAGATCATGCTGCCAAGCTGATTGCTAAAGAGGGGGTGTCTGCGGTGAGTATGGAGACTGTTAGCAATGAGGCCGGAATTAGTAAAGTTCTGGCTTATAAGTACTATGCTAGCGTGACTATTTTGTTGAGGGCGCTCTTAACCCGTGAGTATGGATATTTGCGTAACCTGCTTTGGGTGGCCGCCAAAGAAGCAGAAACGCTGGAGCAATTGGTTCGACAAACCACCAAAGTTTATCTGGCTTACATTGAAGAGCATGGTCCTTTGATTGAGAGGCTAGAGGCAGAGCCGGCTGTGATTAATTATGGTGATTTACCCGAACGCGGCCATGCTGAAACGATCATGTATCTCGCTCAAATCCTTCATGATAACTTTGATATTGGTACGGACTTGGCTTTACCCATTGCAGAAATATCCCACGGTCTGCTAACGGCGGCGTCTCATTACATTATTCACAATGAGACCAAACGCCAAACCGTTGAGGACATTACGGTTACTATGATGCTAGCCAGCTTGGAGTCGATACAAAAGAAATCTCAGGGCTCACCTAGGCTATTGGTGGAACGTGAGCCGAAAAAGCGCAATCAACAGGATTTTCTGGCTAGTCGCACTGACGCCCCCAAGAAAATTCGAACGAGGCTGTCCCCAAAAGCAAGAAAAGCTATGATTTTGGATCACGCTGCCAAGCTGGTTGCTAATGAGGGCGTGTCCGCGGTGAGTATTGAGCGAGTTAGCCTTGAGGCGGGTATAAGCAAGGCTTTGGCGTATAACCATTACTCCAGTGTGACGAGTTTACTGCAAGCACTTTTGGTCCGAGAGTATCGGCACCTGAGGCGATTGCAGCTCGATACCGTAGAAAGTACTGAAACCTTAGAGCAAATGGTACAGCAAAGTACCCGGGTTTATCTTTCCTATATAAAAGAGCATGGCCTGCTTATTGAGAGGCTGGAAGCCGAACCTGCTATTGCCAATTATGGCGACCCCTCTGAGTATGGCAACTTCGCAACTGTTATGTATCTCGCTCAAATATTAAAAGATAATTTTGGCATTGAGATAGAGACTGCGTTAGTCATTACTGAAATATCTTACGGTCTGCCTGCGGCAGGAGGGCGCTACTTGATTCATAATGAGGCCAATCTTCAAACCATTGAAGATATTGTGGCGAAGATGGTGCTTGCCAGCTTGGAGTCAACTCAAAGGAAATGCCAATTCTCAATGAGGCGACTACACAAGTACGAGAGACCAAAAGGTGATCGTATTAAGCAATCCTAGAGGCTAACCCTCTACAGCCCTCAATTTATATAGCTCTAAAAAGCAATAAAAAGATGGGAACAACATTTGAAAAAAACATTGAAGTTCATCAAGCGGGCAGTCTCCTGTAGTGGTATTTTTTGTCACTGGTAACCGCTAATGTTTTGGCTCGAGCTGAGAAGACTCACCTTCCCTTATAATAGATACGGAACCTTGTTTCCGATTTTGGCAAGAGAAAAACCCCCTGAATAACAGGGGGCTACCTTTTTTGGTGGAGGCAGCGAGAACTGCATATAGTCGGTAAATAATTGATTAATATATGTTTAATTAAATTACATATCCGTTTATGTTACCTGCTGTATTACATTAATAAGTTCCAAAGTGTTTAACTCAAAGCTGTAATTTGATCGTTAGAGGCTTTATTAGTAATAACTCCAGCACCTATCCAGATCTAAGTTATTTCTTTCGCTACTTCCTGGAGAGAGGCTTTTACGCTTTGGGCTTGTTCAGCTTGAGAGACCAGTGGAGGAATCTCAGGCTCTTTGCTTCGGTTCTTGCTCCGGATCAACCCAAAAAATCGAAGGGAACAACACTAGCCCTCCAGCTCAATCGCTAGGCGACGTAAATTCAGTGCATAGGGCAGAACTTCCGCTATAGAACCCAAAGTGACCAACACGCCATAAGTACCTGTTTCTCGATCCACCCAGGGAAAGGTACCAAAGGCGCCTGCGCTGTTGACCTGCATGCAGCGCCCCTCAAGCGGTGCTTCGCACCACAGGCCGAGCCCATAAAACCAATCCGGCCTGGGGCCAGGCACAATTTGGACCAGAGAGGAAGTCAGGTCGCTCTCCATTTGATCAATGGTGCCCTTGGTCAACAAACCATGCCCCGTCTCATTGGGAAACAGGGTTGTTAGAAAGTTGAAATAGTCTTGGCCGGAAGCGTACAGACCACCTGCAAGATTCGGCGAATGAATTTCGGTCCCTGGACTGTGCCAAAATGGATGGCCGTAAACACTCTGCTCCATTTCGGAGGGCGTTGCGACCAACTCATCAAAGAGTTGCGACCAGCGTTTGCCGGATGCCCGCTCCGCAGCATAGCCCGCGATCTGCATTGAAATACCGCCATAGGCAAACACAGCTCCCGG
>DDDD01000152.1:0-7347 GCA_002335945.1 Porticoccaceae bacterium UBA1989 | reverse complement strand
TGTTGTGTCCGCCCAGTGTCCAGTCAATTCGGGAATATAACGCTTAAGTGGCGCATCTAGACTGAGTACACCCTGTTCAACCAGGCGCATCAAAACCGCAGAGCTTACCCATTTACTGGCTGATGCAACCGACACAACCGTATTGGCATCAAAATCACCCGACCTAACCCGAATCCCTTCAACACCATTTCTGCCTACTAGCATCACGGCACCAGGCAACTCGAGAACGTCTACCATTTCATCCAATGCCGTCTGCAGAGATTCCCTCTGGACGTTATCGGGATATACAGGCAGGCCACGCGTGTTCCACTTGCGCAGTATTACGTTGAACAACGAAGATCGTATATACGCGGAGATCTCGCTGCGACCTATACTACCGTCGCCGTCACTATCGAGCTCGATGAATCGCAGGCGCATCAATGGCGAGACTTCTTCGATTTGAAGCATGCCGTTTCTATCAACATCCATTAGACCCATCATATGATCAACCTGTTTTCCTTGCCATGATGTGGCGAGCCAGGTCGTTACTCCAAGGGCAACAGTGAGGGTAAGTAACGTGACTTTTTTGTATGTCTTCATCGAAAACGATTTCCTTTGTGAAAAGTGAAGGCCTTTATTAAATCAGGGTGTATACCAGATAGGGGATGAGTAGGCTCGCTCTTGGATAGTCTTAGCCCCGCGGTCAGTTTCAGTGACCTGCAACGCAATGGCATCGTAGAGAGAGTGCCTGGCCGTGGGAATCTGTAGCGCCCGGATGTAGTAGAACGCGCGTACACCGGCGTCAAATTCGGGGTCGACCCAGAGGGTGGATAGTTCATCTGTGCCAATCGAATTGCTAACCGCAGCAGTGGCTTGGTTAACCGTATTGCCGATTGCAGGTAGTTTGCCCGCGGTATCAGGCTGCCTGACTCCCGCCCATGCAACGTTGAACACCTTCTCTTGGGACTTGCCTTCAGCATCGAGCCATCCCTTCACCACCTGCACTCGATCGAGGTTGGCACCGATAGGATCGCGGGCAGCGCTGATCAGAAATCCCGGCGCGTCTCCCTGATTGCCTCCTCTCAGGTCACCACCCATAGGAACGCCTTTGGTATAACCGATGTTGACATAGTCGGATGAATTCATATCCATAGGAGTGAAGTTCCAGCCGCCAAAAAATCGCAGGCTAATTCTCGGGCCGGTCGTGGCATAGACCTCGCGCCGTTTGAATGCTGCCATAATCGATTCGCGATCATTGCTGTCAGCCCACACGGCCGCAAGGCCCTGTGCTGACATGGCCCAGCCGCTCGAGCGGTGTGGCTGCCCGGGATACATGCTTTTGTTCCCGGGCACACTGTCGCGTGCGAACTTGCCGTGAAAGTTGCCCTCTTCTGCCGATGCCAGACCGGTATGAGAGTCGGTCGAACCAATCAATCCGTACTTGTAGGGATTGATCCCGAGACTACTGTCGAATTCCAGCCCGCGCTTAAGTGCACCGCGAAGATAATCCCCCTCTGTCGGAATGTAGTCCTCGGCCTTGGCCTGCAGAAAGAAGCCGTAAGTTTCGAAATCAGCAAATTCATCATTGGGTGAGAGCAGGGCAGCAGTTTCTGAATCTCCTTTGAACTGCGTGATTTCCGCGACCGGCTCCCACTTCTGCCGCGCACGCGCATACTCCTGGCTCACCGGTTCATCCTTGATGGTGGTTTGAGGGAACATGAATCCTTTGGAGATATTGGAATTATGCGGTATGGCGATAAAATCCGACTCGGTGTCACTTGACGTTTTCTCCAGCCAGGCCCACAAATCCTCTGGATAAGCGCTATTGTTGGATCCATAGGGCTGAAAAGAGCGCGCTGTCTCACCATCGGCGTCGGTAAAAACAACCCGATGCAGGTTGGCTCCGCCCGGCCCCGAGGTCCACTCCCAGCCGATCATGGCCGTGAACCGACCCGGATCGTTGTAGGCGTCTGCCACGCGTGTATATTGTTGCCAGGTATCGCTCGCCATAACATCCGCATTGGGTATTGGGCTGCTCACTTCTTCAGGCGGCCGGGCGGCTTCCACGGGGCCACCGCGATCCTTAATGAGCGAAGATGCCAGCCCAAACAAATCAAATTCCTCCAGCGCCTTGCGCAAGCGATACTCGATGAGCCAACTTTTCATGGTGTCGAGAAAGCCGAGGCCGTCGCGAGGAATACCGGTCTCGGCTATTGTCTGCAACGCCCCCATGAGTTCAGCGTGATCGGCAATAACAAGAAAATCCAGGGGTGTGTCAATCTGCACTCGCGCCTGATAGTAAGGGTGAATGACGGGCTCACCTTGGGCATAACGGTAGGCGGTTGCGGGATCCACAGAACGATTGAATCCCAAATAGGCATCAAACGAATTGGAACTGTGAACGTGAGTGTCCCCCCAATAGAGTGCACGGTCCTGTCCGACGACTGGACTGGCAGCTACAGCTAGTACCAGCAGTGCACTGCTCGCAAACAATTTCATCTAACCTTCCTCATTATAGTCGAGCGCCACTAAACTTGGCGCGCGCCGCGGAAATAGCAGCAAGAATCATCTTCTTCTCACTGCCATCCCTGTGCGCTATCAATGTTCAGATATTGGAACCGGCGTCAGACTCATTTTCAGACCCGCATCTTCCGTTTTTTTGCCATGTTGCGAATTTATTTCCAGCTCGTTCAGAATCTCGAGGTGTCCGGCACGAGTGAGCCGATAGCGCGCATAGAATGGCAGCGCGCAAAAACCCGCGATGCACATGATTGGCCCGCCGAAGAAACCCAGACGCCAGATGACCTCAGTGTCGACTTCACCGGGCACCGCATCAAAGGGGAACACAACATACAGATCCAGCACTATGCCTCCGATTAGATGACCCGCTGAGTTGGATGCTTTTGCGAAGAAAGCGCGCGCTGAATAGATCAATCCTTCCTGGCGCAGGCCGCTTAGCAACTCGTTTTCATCCGCTATATCACCCAGGATCGACATCATCGCAACAGCGCCCGCGGCGGCACATGTCGAGGCCAGTAAGGCACTCAACAGCAATATCGGCAGCAAATTTTCAGACCCATTGACGGGCATCAAATCCAATAAACGAAGATTTATGGGTATCTGACCAAATATCATTAAGCCAAGAAGCCCACCGATCAGCACCGGCTTGCGGTCAAATTTTCTCATCAAAACGGGAGACGCAGTCGCGCCGATGATAACGGCCGGGATTAACACCAGACCGAACCATTTGATTTGCTCGGGTTTCAATTCCCAGAAATAGGTTGCGACAAAGATCGATGAGGTGTCACTCAGCCCAATTGAAATCATGAGCAAGAAAAACCCAATCATCAAAAAGGCGTAGTTGGGATTAGCAAACGCGCCAATCAGTTCTCGATAGAAATTCAGGAGTGATCTTCGCGCCTCATTCTTAGGCACCGAACTTAGATAGGGTACCCGGTCCAGCGTGCCAAAAGCACTAAGATTTATCATCACCAAGATCATCCCGCAGGCGGTTAGAATCACGGGTGGATACGCCGATGCGTCCAGGTGTTTAGGGACAACGGACCCATCGGCTAATAGGCTTTCGCCACTGAGAAAGAAACCCCAGACCGTAAAGGAAAATAGCGCGCCAGATACATAGCCAATGATCGCGCTCATACTGAATAGCTTCGATCGCTCATTGGGGTCCTTGGCCAACTCAGCTCCCAATGCGTGATGTGGGATGGTATACAGCGTTACAAACAAGCGTCCACATATAGTCCAAAAAGCTAACCAGACAAACAGCCACATTTGATTGGGTTCACCTGCAGCTCCGCCCGTTAACGAATCCGGCGGACTGAAAATCAAGTACAGTGAGATAGCGAGTGGAATTGGAGCGGCAAAAAGAAAGGGGTGGCGTCTACCCAGCCGCGACCGCCAGCGATCAGAAATCATCCCAACCATAGGATCGGATATAGCGTCGCCGATCATTGCGAGCATTATCGCAATACCTATAAGCGAATTGGAAAGACCAACTACTTGGTTATAGTAAATGACGATAAAAGTATTAAACATACCCAGGAAAACGATTTCGCCCATCTCTCCGATTCCATAGGCTAACCTAGTCCTTAATGGTAACTGTTCCCGTGTGATTTCCATGTAGCCTCGCTGCAAGTGGTCGCTAGATCGATTAAAGCCAATATTTCTGCAAGAGAGAAATAAACTAGCCGCCAACACCCACTTCGGCAAAGGCGGCTAGCAAAACAACTCTCGCTATATGATCTCTAACTAAAGACTATTGAAATCGATAACCCAGGGTGAGGCCATAAGTTCGAGGCTGATTGGGCCAGGAGTTTATGGTACCGGGTTGGGCAACTCCAGCAAACGCTGTATGAAAATACTCATCATTATTTACGTTACGCCCCCATAAACTGGCAGTTAAACCGTTTGAAAAATCGATGCCGACACTGGCATTAAAAGTACCGATCTCCCGCTTAACTCCCGGGAAACTGTCATTGATCTCGGTTTCTTCTTCGTAAACATAGTCGGCTCTGACAAAGCCGTTGGCGTTAGCACCCACGTTGAAGTTATAAGTGGCGCTGCCAACCAGACTCCATTCAGGAATGCCGCCGGGTTTTGTGCCAGACCGGTCAATCGGCGCTGCCGCGCCGAAGGCTGGCGGTGCGTTCTTATAGTCAACATACTCTGGATCCAGGTAGGTTCCTGCCAATCTGAAAAGCAGGCTTTGTGCAGGTGCATAGTTGAGGTCAAACTCGGCCCCTTTAACCTGCATCTCGCCTGCGTTGGTTGAAATAAATCGGACACCGTCAAAGGCTCGGGTCTGAAAATCTTCAATCTGCTGGTCGAACACCGCCGCAGTGACAGAAAAATTATCATAAAAGGCTTTTAGGCCAAGTTCGTAGACCATAGAACTTTCCGGATCAGAGAAACGTGCGCCGTATTGTTGGTTGGCCGTTAGCAGACCGGCTTCCGCAAGGGCTTGGGCAGAAGAGCGCAGAGGATGGGATCCTCCCAGATCCCAAGAGCTTGCTTTAAAGCCGGTTGCAACCTTGCCATAAATATTAATATTGTCATTTACCTCGTAAGCCAAACGCACCATCCAGGTGGTATCGCCGTCTGACGACTCATTTGACTCTACCGAGTTAGGCAACCCTAATTGCGGCGGTCTGAACTGAAAAGGTCTAAAAGCGGCAAAGGCGCCACCCGCCAATGTTCCTAAGTCCAGAGCGGAAAAGGTGTCTTCATTTCGAATCTGCGAAACCATCGCTTCTTTTTCATCTTTGGTATAGCTGATCCCCGCGCTAGCTGTCAGCTGATCCGTAACATCAAAATCAACAGTACCAAAAAATGAGTAGGCGTCATTATCCAATTCAGATGCTCCAGCAATTTCTATGCCCTCGCGAAAAAAAGTGCCCGGAGCGTTACCGCTGGCCCGCTCAGCCAATGCAATAGCGTTTCTAGATAACGCGAGCATGTAATTACGCAGGTCTGCACCGTATTCGGTGACACCACCCAGTTTTACATCTTCCTGGAAGAGGTAGGCCCCTGCCATCCACTTTAACCGGGTATCACCTGTAGAGGTTAGACGCACTTCCTGCGAGAACATTTCCGAGTCCTGATACGTGGGTCCTCTGGCTATATCTACACTGGTATAATCAATATCACCATCACCCACTACGCTATTCTCGCGGTAGGCGGTAATGGAAGTAAGCGTGAAGCCATCGAAATCGACATTGGCATGAACTGAAAGACCCGTATCATCGATCTTGTTGACTTGATCGTGGTTCAGATAGGATTCGTAGTCAAAAGCCCGTTCGGGATCGAGCGTTTGAGCGCCAAGACTTTGAATGACTAGACCCGTAGTACCAACTTGTACCGCACTGGCAGAGCAGCATACTTCGTCTATTTCACTGTAATCGGCTATCACCCTGATAGATACATCGTCGGTGGGCTGCCAAAGCGCCTGGGCGCGTAAATTAAGCCGGTCTTTATCGTTAAGATCTTGCAGTCCACTGAGGCTCTTGGTGTAGCCATCACGCGTATAACTGCTACCTGAAAGGCTCAGAGCAACGGTGTCTGACACGCCACCACTAACATAAGCTTTTACCTGTCGATGATCATAGTTACCCAGTGACGCTTCAACCTTGGCGTCAAATTCCTGCGTTGGTGCCTTTGTCACAAGACTGATGGCACCCGCCGCGGCATTTTTCCCAAACAGGGTGCTTTGAGGCCCGGCAAGCACTTCAACTCGTTCCAGTCGCGGTAAGTCCATAACTTGTGATTGCGAACGCGGCAGGTAAATCCCATCTATATACATACCGATTGATGATTCTGACCCCACCGCAGAAGCACTGGTAAAACCGCGGACGGTCATTATGCTCGCACCGGCCCTTGAACTAGGTCGTGCCCTGAAGGACGGAACTAGGCTCTGCATATCAAACAAATCAATGGCGTGGGTTTTATCTATAACATCGCCAGGTATGACCGAAACAGCTATCGCGGAGTCTCTCAGAGTCTCAGCGCGCTTTGAGGCGGTGACAATAACCTCATCCAGAAAACCGTCCTGCTCCTGTGCCCAAACGTTGCCAGCAGCGGTGGCGAGCACAGCAGCAAACAATGCGCTTCGACGGAAAAGTGAATTACTTTTTGCATCATTATTAGTATCTATATCCAACATTATCAGCCCCTTTAACGCGCCATTCATGGCGTCAATTATTTTTCTTTTTAATGAGAGTTGGCCCCTCACCGGAACGAGCGCGGCACATGCAAACTTTCTATTATTAACAATGCATCACTACACACTAGTTAACAAAACATATAATAGCGGAAAGGAAATTGCAAGAGACATTAGGCATTTTTTCTCGAGGTTACTCGGAATATTGTTGTGGAAACGCATCCTCGGTTTTTCGAAATACCAAAACTCAGATGCCAGTTAGACTAGGTAGAAAGCGCCTTTCCAGTGTATCAAAAGGCCTCACCCAGCGCCCTGATTATAAAATACAACGTTGAGTATTAGATGACCCAAAAGAGATCGGTAGTGGCAACGGCGTCAAAATAAACTCACTCACCCTTTACTTTTAGTTTAGGGTTTATATAATAGCAAAAACTAAACGATAAGGATTAAAGAGAATGAGTACACAGCAATCACACCGCGAAGGCAGAATCATTCATGACGCAGACAGTCACATAATCGAATATCCTGGCTGGCTGGAGAGCTATTCCAGCGAATACGTTAAAGCCAACCTGAAGCCCAGCAAATTAACGATGGACAATCCAATATTTAAGCGAATTATCGATCAGGCCGATAAACGTCTGGCCGGCAATGATCCGGAGCTGACAGAAACATTGAAATCGAACATCTTCGGCGCG
>DDDD01000128.1:2367-3177 GCA_002335945.1 Porticoccaceae bacterium UBA1989 | reverse complement strand
TGGTGTTGGGGTCTAGCTGCCTAAATACCTCATCGACCCAGGGTCGACCACAGATAACAGCCTTATCTCGGGATATAACCACCGCCTGAGCGTCTTTTTCTGGGGGGATTAGCATGGCAGTGATATCGCCATGGCCAATATCTTCTTGTAGCGAGCGAGCGACACATTGAGGAATATCTGCAGCGGTTTCGTGGGGCAAATTACTGAGGGGCATGGGGTTTTTAATGCTCGGTGACCTTGTCAGCGCAAAGTATAGCCTAATAATAGGATTGGATTTTGCAGGTCGATCTGTTTCAATGCTATCAGGAGTTTTTAAACCTTTTACTGTCTTTGCTAAGCGGTAGTGGTTTGGTTAGCCAAAGAGTTGGCAGGGTAGATGAGAACGGATACTAGTTATAACAAAAATGAGCTAATCAGCTCGCTGCGGCAATTTTGCCAGCGGCATCTTGAGTCTGTCTTCAATATCTTCTTCGAGAACGCTTCTACAGCCTTACTGGGGATGGCCGAGGCCGCCGAAACCAATCGTTTACAAACCTTATATGTGGATGCTCAGCGTCTAATAAGAGGCAGGCGCGGGGAAATTGAAGCGGGCGTCACCGAAGCGGTACTGGCCAGCTTTACAGCGCTAGATCCCAATGCCACCAACAATACCAACGGTGTTCGCGAAACCAGCACCAGAAACACCCCCTACAACCACTTTGAGCTCCTCGGCAATGAAGACCTCGAAGTGATGATAGCCCTGGATAATGGCACCACCCAGGCGTTAGAAACCTTCAAAAAACCGCTGTATATGCTCCAGCGACGCTTCGA
>DDDD01000128.1:0-2339 GCA_002335945.1 Porticoccaceae bacterium UBA1989 | reverse complement strand
GCCTGCTTTGGCCGTGACTACGGTGAGTTGTTAATCCAGGCCAATGAGTTTTTGGAAGAGTCTGGGATGTTTCCCGCGTCTGATCCTGCTAAAAGTGCCTCTGAGCAATCTATGGCAAAGCCTGAAATAGTACTAGAGGCAAAAGCTACTGACCAGCCCGTCACCTCAGAAGGGGATATTGAACAGAGACTGGAAGAGCTGGTGAATACCCTTAGCCTAGGTGTAATGCCCACGATTACCTCAGGTATTAGCCCAGAAGCCAGCCCAGATGCTAGCGCCGAGATAAGCCCTAACGATAGCGCCTACAGCCCACCAGTATTTACCGCCCCACCAGTGGAGCCACCGACCAGCAGAATCCAAACCGAGTTGCTGGCCAGAATTTCTACGATCCTCGAGAGTACAGGTCAGCGCCTAGCCGGCACCGATGCGGTGTATCTGGGCAGACCTCAGGTGGTTGCTGAGATCGACAAACATATCAGTCAGCTTCAACAGAGTTACAAAAAGGGTCAGTCAGAGCATCTGGTCTGTGGTCAGATGACCCGCCAGCTTGAACAGACTATTAATGCCGCCCATCCCTTGGGCAAACAGGGGTTACACCGCAACGACGCCAGCGTATTTCAGGTGGTGGGCAATGCCTTTTCAAGGTTTGGTGAAGGCAATGGCATGGCTCCAGACGCTCAGCAGGCCATTAGTCGCTGTGAGTTACCACTATTAAAGCTGGCACTCAATAAGCCCAGTATTTTGGAGCAGGAAAACCATCCTATTCGGCGCCTATTTAACGAGATGGCCAACTATGCCATTGGTCTTGAGCAGGGCAATTGCTCGGGCAATAAAATTTATCAGCAGATGCTAAAGCTTTCGGAAACAATGCTCAGTGATGGGTTTGGCGAACAGCAGATTCCCCAGATGTTGACCGGATTTATGGCGGCAGTTGACGCCGATCGTCGAGTGACCCGCCTGCAAGAGAAGCGACAGCTCGAAGAAATAGCCGCCCAAGAAAAAGTTAACTGGGCCCACACCCGTGTTGATCGTGAGATTAGCGATAGAGTAGTAGGCCATGAATTACCCGTGGCGATTCTAAATTTTGCCGAGCAGCATTGGTGCAAGGTTTTACATATTGCGCATTTGCGCTCAGGTGAAAGCAGCATCGAATGGCAGCAGGGCTTAGAAATACTCGACCGGCTGTTGGAAATTGTAGGCTTTGAGGCCTCAACCCGAAGTAAAACTGCCGTGGCCAGGCTACTCAATGACATTAAGTTGCGACTAGAGCATATCTCCATTGACGCCCTGCAGTTGGCGGATCAGATGGACCGTCTACAATTTATATTGACCCCAGCCCGACCGGCTAATGTTACAGATATTGGTAGCAAGACTAAGGGCAAAGCACCTTCGAAGACGAATGTGAAAGACCCTACGGAAGGCGAGTTTGCCGACCAGATTAAGCGCATTATGATCTCCAGATTACAGACAGAAATGCCCGGCGAAAATATTGCCGAGACCATTAATAAAGTCGAATCCTTAGATGATCAATCGCAACAAAGCCTCAGTGAAGTACAAAAGGGTTGTTGGATTGAATTATGCGATGATATAAAGTCCCGTAAACGAGGCAAACTCGCGGGCATTGTTGGGCCGTCCTGGAAATACGTGTTTGTAAATAATAAAGGTAAGCTGGTTGCAGAGCTTAACCGCGCACGCTTGGCAGTGGAGATAAAAGAGGGGAAGGTCACTGTACTCGACAACTCCCATCTCTTTGATAAGGCCATCAAAGCGGCGATAGACGATATCAAAGGCTTATCCGTAGCCAGTTAAAGTGGACAGCAAATGAAGATTACCGAGGGTTGGTTGAGTGCAGGTACTAGGCTCGAATCCCCCAATACAGATGAACGACCCGACAGCGCAGATATTAGCCTGCTGGTTATTCACAACATCAGTTTGCCNNCCGTATTTTGCCGAGATATGCGATCTTAAAGTGTCTTCCCATCTGCTTATTGACCGCGACGGCGTTATAATTCAGTTTGTACCCTTTAGCCAAAGAGCCTGGCATGCAGGTGTTTCTGAGTTTGACGGGCGCAGTAACTGCAATGATTTTTCTATTGGCATTGAAATGGAAGGCAGCGACAATACGGCGTACACCGACAGCCAGTATTCCGCCTTGGCCAAGGTCACAGATCTGCTACTCGAGCACTACCCATTGCTATGCAAAGAGCGCATTACCGGCCACAGCGATATAGCGCCAGGCCGCAAGACAGACCCGGGCCCAGCATTTGATTGGCCCCGTTACACAGAGGACCTGCAATGAATTTTTTGATCGTACTCCTAGCCATTATTACCGTCGAAGC
>DDDD01000142.1 GCA_002335945.1 Porticoccaceae bacterium UBA1989 | reverse complement strand
GAACAGCAGCGAGTCGCTGTGGCAAGAGCCTTTGCCTGCAAGCCGACCATTCTTTTTGCCGATGAACCTACAGGTAATCTAGATACAGGCACCGGAGAGAAAATTAATGATCTACTCTTCGACCTCAATAAAGAAGAAGGCACCACATTAGTATTGGTGACCCACGAGCATAACCTTGCCAAGCGCTGTGCTAAGCGACTGGTGTTAGCCGGCGGCCTGCAGGTTGAAGAGAGCCCTTTAGCGAAACCTGCAAAGAGCCCTTTAGCGAAACCTATAAAGGGCCCTGCAGCGAAACCTGAAGATAGCCCTGTGAAGAAAAAAGCTCCGATTAAAAAGGCAAGCGTTAAAAAGGTCTCGGTTAAAAAGGTCGCTGCTAAAAAAGCACCCGTTAAAAAATCCCCTGTTAAGAAGATTCCTGCTGAGACGGCTATTGTAAAAAAGACGCCTGATATAAAGCCCTCAGTGAAAAAGGCTCCTGTAAAAAAAGCCCCAGTCAAAAAGGCGCCAGTGAAAAAGGCTCCCGTTAAGAAGGCACTCTCCAAGCCAAAAGCAAAAACGACAGCACAGCCAAAAGTAAAAGCGACAGTAACTCCGAAACAAGAGCAAAAACAAGAGCCTAAAGCAAAAGCAAAGCCAAAAGCAAAAGCCCAAGGTAGAAAAAGCTGATGCAAGCCTTAAGAATGTTACTGCGCACATGGCGCGGTGGTCAGCTGGGCCTCATCGTTTGGTCCTTGGTATTGGCCGTATCTGTGGTGACCTCAGTGTCATTGCTCGCCGAGCGTATTGAGCGGGCGCTCACAGCAGAATCTAGCGCCTTTTTGGCCGCAGACCTAGTGGTGCGTGGCAATAAGGCCACCCCATCAGAATGGATAGCCGAAGCACAGCAGCAGGGGGTAGAAACCTCCCAGATGCTCACATTCGCCTCCATGGTCTACCATGAATCAGATATGCATCTGGCATCCATTAAAGCGGTCCAGAGCAACTATCCACTGCGCGGGTTTATCAAACGTTCAACCACTGCTTTTACCCTAGATGAAAGCTTAATAGAGAATGTTGATTACGGCCCGGCCAAAGGTGAGACCTGGGTTGATGCGCGCCTGTTACCCCTACTCAATATTGAACTCGGCGCGACCATCGAGCTGGGTGAAACTGAACTAAAGGTCACCCAAATTATTATTGAAGAGCCAGACGGTGGTTCTTATAGCTTCTTCGGTGCCCGAGTCCTGATGAACTGGGACGATGTAGAAGCCGCCGGCATCGTGCAGCCCGGCAGCCGTGTGACCTATAAATACCTGATGGCCGCAGGGGAAGATGCCAATGCCTTTGCCCGCTACACAGACTGGTTAAAGTCTAAGCTGAGTATTCATGATCGACTAATTACCCCAGACGAAGCCCAGGCCAGTATTGCCAGCACCATGGATAAGGGCCGACGGTTCTTATTGTTGGCGGGCAGCATTGGTGTGGTGTTGGCGGGTATTGCGCTAGCGCTTGCCAGCCATCATTTTGCGGCGGGTCAAACTCGGCAGGTGGCCCTACTTAAAAGCTGGGGCATTTCCGCGAGTCGGGTGCGCAGTCTTTATCTTCAACAGAGTTTATGGCTCGGTCTAGCAGGCTCATTGGCCGGTCTGGTGGTGGGTTATTTATTCCATGAACTACTTATTTCTATCGTCCGTGAGTGGTTGCCGATTGCGCTGCCAGCAGCGGGTATTCGGCCTTGGATTACAGGCTTGGCGACGGGTTTACTCTGCTTGGGTGGCTTTACATTGCCAGCGCTGTGGCATTTACCGGCTCAGTCCCCCTTGGCAGTATTGCGTCAGGATGTGCAGGTAAAACCGGTTAGCGCCGTAGTTCGTGGTCTATTTGGTATTGGTGCCGTTGCAGGGCTACTGCTCTGGTATAGCAATAGTCTGTATCTGTCACTGGCCATTTTAGCCGGCTTCGCACTTACAGCGGCGGCCACATTGGTGATTGGTTTGGCCATGCTGCGACTGGGTAAAAACTATGGTCAGCGCCTAGGCAGTATCTGGCGTCTGGCCCTCAATAATTTGTGGCGTCGCAAGTCTCAAAGTCTGATTCAGATGGTTGGTTTTTCTGGTGCCATTGCACTGCTGATGATTATGGTCGTAGTACGCACCTCATTGATTGACGAGTGGCGCTTTCAATTAGCCGAAGATGCACCCAATCACTTTTTGGTGAACGTGGCACCTTACGAGCTTGATGGCGTGCGCGATATGGTTAATGACCAAGATCTCGAAACTGCCGGTTGGTACGCCATGGTGCGTGGCCGAATGACGGCGATAAATGGTGAGCCAATCACCGAAGCGCAAAAAGACAGCCATGAGTCATTCCGTCGTGAGTTGAATCTGAGTTGGACCACAGACTTGCCGGAAGGTAATAAGGTCACTGCCGGGCAATGGTGGGACGAGGTGGATAGTTCAGCGCAAATTGCGCCCGTGTCCCTAGAAGACGAGCTCGCAGGAGAGCTAGGTTTAGAACTCGGTGATCAGATTACCTTTAGTGTGGGCGGCCTGACGTTTCTGTCAGAAGTGGTGAATACCCGCAGCCTAAATTGGGACAATATGACGCCCAACTTCTACTTCCTGTTTCCCGAAGGATTACTCGAAGAGTACCCACGCACCAGTATGACCAGCCTGTATATTCCCCCTCAGCAAAAGCTGTTGGTGAATGACCTGCTGCGTAAATACCCCACAGTGCAAGTGATAGAGCTGGATAAAATCATTGATCGTATTCGCACCATTGTTTCGCAAGTCACTCGCGGCTTAGAAGTGATGACCCTGCTCATACTCAGCTGTGGTGTGCTGGTGATGTTTGCGGCGGTGAGCCTGTCTATGTCCGAGCGTCTGCAAGAAAGCGCCATACTACGCACTCTGGGTAGCTCTAGACGTTTGATCTTGGGCATTCAGCTAATTGAATTTAGTACGCTGGGAATAATGGCGGGTTTGCTGGCGTCTATTGGCGCAGAAGCGGCCATCGCAATGTTGCAGCGGTTTATGTTCGATCTACCGTTCGCGCTGCACCCCTGGTTGTGGATTGCAGGGCCATTGGCTGGTGGTGTGCTGGTGGGAGCCTTGGGTGTTGGTTACAGTCGTAAAGCGGTGGTGCAGCCGCCGTTGGAAGTGCTTAAGAGTCTATGAGACAGGGTTCCGTGGTTTGCCGGAGATCCTTCGCTATGCTCAGGATGACAATTTCGGACTCTGTCGGAATGACAATTTCGTGCTCTGTCTAGATGACAATTTCGTGCTCTGCCGGGATGACAATTTCGGGATCTGTCTAGATGACATAGCCGTTTTGGATTATTAGACATGTCTCCAAGTGCTCGTCGCTGTCATCCCGAACCCGAAACTGTCATCCTGAACCTCCAACTGTCATCCTGAATCTCCAACTGTGATCCTGAACCTCCAACTGTGATCCTGAATCTCCAGCTGTCATCCTGAACGCAGTGAAGGATCTCTCAATATTAGCGCAGACCCTATTCAACTACTGCCGCAACAGGTTCTTACTGAGACCCTTCGCTAATGCTCAGGGTGACAAACTTTATATCGTTCTGAACCCGCAACAGCCTCTGACTGAGTCCCTTCGCTAATGCTCAGGGTGAC
>DDDD01000084.1:5210-6826 GCA_002335945.1 Porticoccaceae bacterium UBA1989 | reverse complement strand
ATCAATATCGGTTATCGCACAGCGACCCAAAATGGCAATACTAATTCCAGAGGTGAGTTTAGATATCTCGCGGGTGAGAGGGTCACCTTCTTTATTGGTGATCTGGAGTTTCCGGCTGTTTTGGGGGATACGGTTATTACACCGCTAGATATGGCCGGTACGGATAATCCCTTTGAACCAATGGTGATCAACATTATTCGCCTACTCCAAACATTGGATAAAGATAGTGATCCCTCTAATGGTATTACAATAACTGATGTGGCAAAAACCAATGCAATCGCTATAGACTTTGATTTATCTATTGATGATTTTGAGCTTTCGATATTCCTAGGTATTGATTTTATTAACGCAGGCCAAGATACCTTAGTCACTGAGCTATTTGATGTTGAGATAGTACTTAATCATTTTGTAGAGCAATTAGATGAGCTAGATTTATTGCCGGAATTCGTGACTACTCCTGATATGAGTGATTCCATATTTGGCACTTGGCGATCTCGAAATATGTCTAGTGATGAATTTATGATACTGAGTTTTTTTGATGATCTTACCTATGTGCATGCGGAGGTTCATAATGCTGACCCCTCCATAGTTTCAGGCATGGAATGGGGTAGCTTCTTTAGAGACTTTATTGATAGAACGACCACATCAGTATCTCTTGATAATAATGGATCAGCTGGCTTGAGTGATTTCAGTAATAACAGCGCCCCAAATCTGCGATTGGTAAACTCAAGAATTAGTTCGGAAACTCTAGTGGTTTCCGTTGATGAAGATGGGGATAATTTCAGTGACGAATCTATTAGTTTTGATCGTATTATTTCAGAGGGGCTACTCGGAACCTGGGTTGGCTCTAACGCGGCGGCAGAGTTATTGATGATCTCTTTCTTTGACGATGGCGTCTATTTTCAAGCGGAGATAGATCGTGATGATCCTACTCTGATGTCCGGCATGGAGCTGGGCACTTACTCCAGAGATACCGAAACCGGTTTGCTCACCGTCACTCAAACCTTCGATAACAATGGCAGGTCAGGTTTAACCGATTTTACTGGAATTGGAGCGCCGAATATCTTTGTGGTGGTGTCCGGCGATACCCTGACAGCGACTATTGACGAAGATGGCGATACGGTTATTGATGAAACTATCGTATTTCAGCGTCAATAGTCCTCCTGCTAAGGCGTCCGCTATTTGCGGTTAGCCTTGGCTTTTCTGCGGCGGGCTGCGGCTTTTTCTAGGCGCAGCTTTTCCCGTTCTTCTTTTTCGGCTTTTATAATGGCGACCTGTTCTAACTCAGCTTCTATGACTTCTGGGGTTTCGAATCCCAGTGGGCCTAACATGCCAGCGCGTAACTCATTGATGAAGATGGTTGAAACTCGCTCTAGGTCGACCCGTCCGCCGGCACGTAAACAGCCACGCTGAGCGCCAATCAATTCTAGAAGTCCGATTTCTGTTTTGGGTAATTCCAGAATGTTGTAGCGCTCTTTGAGGCGCTCGGGATATTTCTCGAGTAAAAACTCTGCACCAAAGTAGGCTAAATCTTCGTAGCTTACGGCAGTATCTTTAATGGCGCCTGTGGTGCCAAGACGATAGCTGCCCTGAGGGTTTTCAATTTTTGGCCAGAG
>DDDD01000084.1:0-5076 GCA_002335945.1 Porticoccaceae bacterium UBA1989 | reverse complement strand
GGGCTGAGTTTATTGATCAGATCAATAATCTGTTTGCTGGGATCATGGTTCTTTAAATCTAGCGCCAGAGTTTTGGTGTTGCTTCTCTGCTCAAAATATTCCTGCCATTGGAGAGTAATCTCTGGGTCGGCTAGGTCAGTTTTATTGAGGAGTTTGATATAGGGCTTTTCAGTGCAGAGTTCACCGATAAACGGGTTTGAACTGCTGTAGGGAATGCGTGCGTCGAGTACTTCTATCACTACATTAACCAGAGGTAATGTCTCAATCATCTCCTTGCTGGCCTTGTGCATATGACCTGGATACCACTGAATAGACATAACAAACTCTTGTGTAGGGGAGGGCTGGGAAGCCAGTATTTTCGTGGTCTGGACAGACAAATGCAAGCGCTTAAGGAAAGTGACTGACTGGCCAGTGGTTATATCTCTAAGATATAATCTGAGTATCATTAGGCAAACAATAAAAATAATAACGCGTTGGCAGGTGAGTTTTGTGATCTATAAACAGGGTATTTCCCGTCGCAAGTTTCTAAAAAATTCGTCCCAGTACTCCTTGGCTACTGCGGTTGCAGCGAACTCTGTGGGTATGTTGGGTTTGCTGAATGCCAGCGATGTAATGGCTGATCCTAACGACCCCAATGATTATAAGGCGCTAGTGTTCATTATGCTGGAGGGAGGCAATGATTGTTTCAATATGATTGTGCCCACGGGTAGTGGTGCTTTGCGTACTAACTATGAACTGGGTCGCGGTGTTGTGGCGCTGCCGGAGGAGGGCTTGCATAGTCTCAATCTAGTGAGTCCGGCGAAGGTCCACGAGGGCAGCGATTCGTCGGAATTTGCCATGCATCCCTCTTGCTCAGCAATGGCAGAGCTTTTTAATAATCAGGACCTCGCTGTTATCTGTAACGCTGGGAACCTGGTAACACCTATATCTAGGGAACAATATTTTTCTGGGGTTGCAGATCTGCCACCACAGCTTTATTCACATACTGATCAAGAACGACAACTACAAAGTGAGCCAACTAATCCATTTATCTATGGTTGGGGTGGACGTATGGCTGAGATGTTAACGCCCTACAATACAGATAATCAGGTATCGCCGTTAATTTCGATATCAGGCCTAAATTCTTTTCAGGTAACCCGTGATAGCCAAATTAATACCTATGCCCTAGGGAGAGATGGGGTTGCACCGCTGTATGGGTTTTATGGTTATCGTCAGGCTATCGTTGAGTCTTCTATGCAGTCCATTGATTCATCCTCTCATTTAATGGCCCAGAAATATCGCGATACCTTTGATTCTGCGCAGCTTGCTGAAACCATAGTGCAGGGTGCTTTTCAGGAGGCGGAGTCCAGTGGTGTGGACTATGATGGCATTTTCACCGCTGCGGGGGGCACTAACAGTGTTCTTACTCGAGAATTAAAAACCCTAGCCAAGATGATCGCCGGGCGTTCCAATAACAACAATAATCGCCCGGTTTATTTTATTAGTGTTGGCGGTTTCGATAATCATCAAAAGCTGTTGCCCGACCATGAAGCGCTGATGGCAGACCTCAATGCTTCATTAAAAGGGTTTAGAGACTGCCTGGATGCCCAGGGAGACTTTGACAAGGTGTTAACCATGGTGTGTTCTGAGTTTGCGCGCACCTTTACCCCCAACGGCGATGATCCTGTTGAGTCTGGTACCGATCATGGTTGGGGCGGACATATGATGGTGATGGGTGATATGGTTAATGGCGGACGATTTTATGGTTCCCACCCTAACCTTGCCCTCGATGAGGGCTTAGATACTGATCGTGGTCGCTGGATTCCTACCACTGCCAATTCACAATGTGCGGCGATTGCGGCTAACTGGATGGGTGTTGCAGAATCTGATTTAAGCGGTCTATTTCCCACCCTAGATAATTTCCCTAATCCCTTCGACATTAGTGAGAACCTTGGTTTTATAAATGGTGCTCCGATTTATGGAGAACTATCATGAAATCCTCAATCGCTATATTGGCGACAACAACATTATTAATAGGCTGTGGTGGCGGTGGTGGTGATAGTAGCTCTAGCGCACCGGCGACGCCTGTGCAGCCAATTGTCGTCGGTTTGTCCGTAGTCACAGCCCAGGCTATTGAGAGCAATAACCAAATTGGCAAGTTTAAAATTGTTCGCACAGGACCTAGCAATGCCATCAGTGTCGCTTATGAACTTAGTGATAATGCTGACATTACTAAGAGCACGGCATCGGCCAGCGACTACCAACTCACCTATAGTGATGGCGGCGACGTTGGGGCTTACTTTGAATTGGATGCGAATCAAAACTCTCGAGTGATTGAGGTTCGCCCCGTTGCGGATGCTATTAATGAAGTACCTGAGGCCTTGAATATAAGTCTAGTTGACGCCAGTAGCTATAACCTCAGCTCGGATCAGACTGGGAGTGTCAGTATTGTCGATGCCCCTAATGACAGCGCAAACCGGCGAATATTTTTGGGCAATTTTACGCCTCAGGCCAATGCGGTCACTGATGGCTCTGGGGTGCTGAGCTTTATACTGCAGGGGGATAATGATTTAGGTCTGCTGAGTTATAGCTTTGCTAATCTGGGCTCGGTGCAAACAGATCAGCATGTTCACCTGGCACCTTCGGGTGTTAAGGTGAAAGAAATCGAGTCTAGCGGGTTTTTATCGAGTTACGTTTGGGACTTGGCTCCAGGGGGGATTTTTGTCAATCAACAGCAAATGCTCGATGCTTTATTTAATGGGGAATTTTTTGTCAACATCCATACCGCCAACTATCCCGGCGGTGAAATCTTCGCGACGCTTGTCTACGACGCTACGGTAGAAGCGCCGGAAGAAACGCCATTGACCACCGAACAGGTGGACCAGGACATACTGCGCTTTTTGACCCAATCGACATTTGGTCCAACCCCGAATGCCTATGAACAATTACGTGGGCAAATAGACGCGGATGGTGACAATCGACTTCAGGTGTATTCTGACTGGATTGATCAGCAGTTTGATATTCCGAAAACCAGCATGCTATCGCTGGTTGACGCTACCATCTCTGCATTTGAGGGTGAACACGAACCCAATATTAGGGTGGATTCATTCTTGCCGATAGCGCTTTATGGCCGGGATCAGTTACGCCAGCGGGTAGCGTTTGCGCTCAGTGAAATAATGGTCGTCAGCGATCAAAATGCAACGGTGAATAATGCTTTTCGGGGGCTCTCAGATTACTGGGATATGCTAGCTGATAACGCCTTTGGAACCTACCGGCAGACCCTCGAAGACGTGACTTTGCATCCGATAATGGGCATTTATCTCAGTCATCTTCGAAACCAAAAAGCCGATCCAGATAGTGGTTATTACCCGGATGAAAACTATGCTCGTGAAGTGATGCAGTTATTTACGTTTGGGTTGCTTCAACGGCAACAAAATGGCGCCATTATTTTAGCCGCAGATAGTTTGCCGGTGCCAACCTACGACAATGATGTCATTAAACAGATGGCCAAGGTTTTTACGGGACTCAGTTTTAGTCGAGTTAATAGTAATGATAATGCCAATGTTGAGAATAACAGTTTTAATGCTGGTTCAGAGGTCAACGAGTATCAATTTCGCTGGACAGCGTCCATGAAGTTTTTCCCGGACTATCATGATTTTGATCAAAAGACGTTATTTTCTGACAATGGTCAGGCGCTTATTATTGCCGCCAACCCGACTATGGATAGCGCGACTGCGGAGGCCGAGCTGGGGACCGTACTCGATGCACTGGTTAGTCACAGCAGCACTGCACCCTTTATTGCGCGTAAGTTAATTCAACGCTTTGTCACTTCAAATCCGAGCCAGAGTTATATTGAACGAGTAGCGAATGCCTTCGGTGAAACCGGTGACCTCAAAGCGGTTATGCGGGCAATTCTGTTAGATGTCGAAGCGCGTAACCCTTCAGTGGGCAGCAGCACAACGTTTGGCAAGCTAAAAGAACCGGTACTGCAATTGACCGCTATTTTACGGCTGTTTGAGGCTGCTTCCGATATCCCATTGGGGCCGTCTGAGGTCGAGGGGGTTGAAGGCCTAAATTATTTGTATGCTGAACAATTTGATGCGGGTGCAACGTTGATGCGCACGAGGAGTGCTCAGGTTGGGCAAGCGGCCTTGGCTGCGCCCTCAGTCTTTAATTTTTTCTCGCCGGACTTTGCCCCAACCGGTGAAATCGCGAGTAATTCACTAGTATCTCCCGAGTTACAGTTAGTCACCGAGAGTCAGTTATTTAGCACTTTTAACACTTACCACCAGATCATTAATGGTGACTTCGTACGCTATAACCAGTACACCCGTGGGCACCCTAACTTCAGTATTGATCAGTTGAAAGTGCGTCTCAATTATTCAGGCTTACAGGCGGTATGGAATGACAGCGCCGGTGATGAAACGGCAAAAGCGACTGCGCTGGTAGATTATCTGGACCTGTATCTGAATGCAGGGCAGCTGGCCGAGACGCAAAACACAGGTACCAGATCGGTGATGATTTCAAATTTGGCTGTGGCCTCAGAGGAGGAGCGATATAAACTAGCAGTGTATGCCGTGTCTACCACCCCTGAGTTTTTAATACAGCGCTAAAGCCTAATTCTATAATTCACTCGCCAGGCCCATAGCGGCGTTTAATGTGGGGTGCTCTAAGCTCTGGATCAAAAAGCGGATCGTGGAGCACCTCATCAGCATAGTCTTGGGTCTGGTCTGCATAATGGATTGAGGATGGGTCGTCTGTGGCGGATCCAAACTGATGAATCCCCCGCACTTTCTGATTGCCTTCCGCATCCCATGCCAATAGGTAGTAGAGACCATCACCGGCAACATTGGTGAGGAATCCATCTTCTTCCATTCCCCGTCCATAGATGGCGCGCAAGGTATCTGGGCCGCCGCCAACCGGGATATTCATATCGCCGCGCACATGGCGGCTAACATCGCCCCACAGGGGATCTACGCGGCCTGTTTTGGCCATCATCAGATCGGTACAGCGAATTAGCTGAGCCATAGGGTCAGGTTCTGGCGTGCCTTTTTGTTCTGCCAGCCATTCGCTACCAATCACACAGGTGCTTATGGC
>DDDD01000130.1:7182-34475 GCA_002335945.1 Porticoccaceae bacterium UBA1989 | reverse complement strand
CTGCTGGCGGCTGCTATCTTGGAGGCTACTCGTTTTAAGATCATTAAAGGCAAAGCGAAAATCCAACTGCGCCGAAAATGGTCCGCCACCCATTAATAACAGACCTTTCTCATGCAAACTGGCCGACAGCCGACGAATATCGTCTTCATGCCAAAATGGGGTGAGGGTCAATAACTTGGTGCCAGATACGGTTACCCAGTCAAAACCACTGCTCTGCACCGGACTTCCATGGGTCAGACATTCCTGCAAAACTTGCAGCAATACAGTCTCTTCCAGGCCGATTGTGGCAGCCAGGGTGGGAGAGATAACAATTGATTTTTCGGGTAATAAAGACATGGCAATACTTTATCAGAAAGCTAACTGACGGACGAGACAAACCTATAGGTTAGACCGCCCAACCACCACTCACCGGAAACACCTGTCCGACAAAACAGTCCGCCGCATCCGAACAAAGATAGGCCGCAAACTGCGCATCTTCCTGCAGTGACACCAGCCTCCCCAACGGAACCTCGCGCTTTATTCGTTCCTGAAACGCAGGGTTTGCTTTTGTCTCCTCTGGGAAATAAGTCGGGTTGTCGACAAAGTTCTGGGCGATGGCATTAATCTGAATACCCTGGGGCGCCATTTCCACACCCATTGCCTGAACATAGGAAAGCTGGGCTCCCCGTGCGGCACTATAGGTGGATGCACGCTTCATACCGCGAAGAGCAGAGGCGCTTCCCATTACTAGGATTTTCCCCGACTGACGTTCGATCATCTGTGGGAGTACGGCTGTGCATAGCCGTGGCAATGGATCTACAACGGCGCCAAAAGTTGCCGACCACTCATCGTCTCCCACTAGTTCACCCTTGGTAAATGGCGCGGGAATGGCCAGATTAATCACCAGTACGTCAATATGCCCAGCCGCTTTGATAATCTGTCCGGGTAATGCTGGGTCTGTGAGTAATTGATTGTCGGCAATGACCTCGGCCCCCATTGCAGTAAACACCTGACAGAGGGTAGGGCCCATAAAGGTATCGGCCTGGGTGATAAAAATACGTTTTCCGCTAAGGCTAGTCGTCATAGGTTTTTGCTCTCATTGCTCTCATTGCTCTTCTTGGCTTCGTCGTAAATGGCGGCGAGATTATTTAGGGCCGGGCCCGTCACTCGGTTAACTGTCCAGTCATCCATAGGCTCGGCACCCAGGGACTGATAAAAATCTTTCGCGGGCTGGTTCCAATCTAGCACCCACCACTCCAGCCTGCCACAGTTTCTCTTCAGTGCCAGGGCACCCAGATAACCCAGCAATATTTTGCCAAAGCCTTTGCCGCGCATCTCTGGCTGAATATAAAGGTCTTCTAAATACAGACCTGGGCGGCCTAAAAAAGTAGAGAAATTATGGAAGAACAGGGCAAAGCCGACAGGTTTGCCCAGATACTCAGCGATCACTACCTCAGCTTGCGGCTTTTCGCCGAACAGGGACTCTTCTAAGGTCGGCACATCGGCGACTACCTCATGGAGCAACTTTTCATAGTCGGCCAGCTCTTTGATAAAACGCAGAATTAAGGGGCAGTCGCCAATATTGGCCTGACGGATAACAAAGTGACTATTGTTTGGGGTCGATAACATAAGAGGCAGTATTTTTATTATTTGATGCTCATCTTAGCCTTGGCTGGCTCTTTTTATTACTGTACATAATCCCAGTTATACGCTTAAATAAACTCATCTTAACGGGAGCCTACGCTTGACCACTAAAACCAAATCAGCCTTTGTCTGTAATGACTGCGGAGCCGACTATCGTAAATGGCAGGGTCAGTGCACCGAGTGCAATGCCTGGAACACCCTCTCCGAGATACGGCTGGGGCCTGCGGCGCGGAGCAGCAAAGTGCTGCGTCCGGGATTTGCGGGTGTGGTGGATGGTGCGGTCAAAACATTGGCTGAGATTGCTCTCGATGAAATACCCCGCATTAGCACAGGCACAGGCGAGCTTGATCTGGTGCTTGGCGGTGGTTTGGTGCCCGGTTCAGCTATTTTGGTCGGCGGTGAGCCAGGTGCGGGTAAAAGTACCCTGCTGCTGCAGACTCTCTGCAAGCTGGCTGAAAACAATACTGCGCTCTATGTCACTGGTGAGGAATCTCCCCAGCAGGTGGCAATGCGCGCCCGTCGTTTGGACCTGCCGACTGACAAACTCGAGATTATGGCCGAGACATCGGTTGAGACTGTCTGTGCCATCGCGGAACAGAAGCGACCCAAAATTCTCGTGGTCGACTCCATTCAAGTTATGCATTTAGAAGATGTGTCCTCGGCGCCGGGCAGTGTGTCTCAGGTTCGCGAGAGTGCGTCCATGTTGGTGCGTTTTGCCAAGCAGAGCGGTACCGTATTAATTCTGGTGGGCCATGTAACCAAAGATGGTTCTCTGGCTGGCCCCAAGGTATTGGAGCATATGATTGACTGCTCACTGATGCTTGAAGGCTCTAGCGACAGTCATTTTCGAACGCTGCGCAGCAATAAGAATCGCTTTGGTGCGGTCAATGAGCTGGGTGTTTTTGCCATGACCGACAAAGGCTTAAAAGAAGTGGCTAACCCCTCTGCAATTTTTCTCCAGCGGGGCGAAGAGGTCTCGTCTGGCAGTGTGGTGATGATTGTTTGGGAGGGTACTCGGCCTCTGTTGGTTGAGTTGCAGGCTCTGGTTGATGACAGTCATCTGGGTAATCCGCGTCGCGTCACTGTGGGTCTCGATCATAATCGGCTGTCTATGCTGTTGGCAGTGCTGCATCGCCACGGTGGTATATCTGTCGGTGATCAGGATGTTTTTGTCAATGTGGTAGGCGGCGTTAAGGTGCTGGAGACCAGTGCCGACTTGGCGCTGATCCTGTCAGTGATTTCGAGCTTTAGAGATAAACCTTTGCCCCAGGACTTAGTCGTATTTGGCGAGGTGGGTTTGGCCGGCGAAATTCGGCCTGTGGCCAATGGTCAGGAGCGTCTTAGAGAAGCAGCCAAACATGGCTTTACGCGAGCGATTGTGGCGGCGGGAAATGCGCCCAAACAGCCCATTAAAGGCATGACCATCATTCCGGTGCGCCGAGTAACAGAAGCCATAGACGCCCTTTACTAGAGCGAATAGCAGGGCGAATAGTAGGGTCTATTAATTGGGGTCTATTTAGGCCGTGGTTAATATAGAGATACTTTCCGGCTCGCGCAGCAGAGGCTGTATTTGCCCCAGTGCCTTTTGGCGCTCATCTGACTGATACCAGGCTTTCCAGTCTGCCAGGCTCTCCATCTGAATCAAGGTGTAGCGAATCTTGGTGTCGTTTAAGTCCTTAAACGATTTGCTCGAAATAAAGCCCTTAGCTGGCACAGCCGCCTGAATAATCTTCCGCGAGAACTCCTCGTAGGTACTCTCCATTTCTGACGCCAATACGCGTTTTATCAATACAGCCAGCATAATTTTAACCCTGTCATGTGCCTAAATTTTTGAGTGGCAAGATTAACATGGGGATTGTGAATTTGTTAGTGATCCAGATTGACATCAAATCCGTGCAGGAGTAGATTGCCCCCTCTTGCTTCGGCAATAGGTTCTCGCGTCTGGTTAATGTTGTTTCTAACTGGATAAGAGTGAAATGGGAAGTCGGTGCGCACAGCCTGAGTTATTTAATACTTGGACTGCTAGCCATCCCGACACTGCCCCCGCAACGGTAAATAAGAATGTTTGGCTGTTATACCACTGTGCGATTTTTGGCATGGGAAGGTAGCTAAACAGAGAGGCCCTAACAGGCAACTCACTTATGAGTCCGGAGACCGGCCTATCGCTATGCAGACAAACCGCGGGGTGCGGTCTTGTGCTGATTGACAGTTTCTGTCCCTCTGCCTGTACGCCCCCGTTTTATTTTATATCCGCTCGGGTGTGAGCGTTAGAGGAAATCATGAAAAACCTATCTATTATTGCGGCAGCAGCATTGTTGTCCACTACAGCTGTGGCTGATACCAACATTCAAGAAGTGCTGGTTAGCGCTTCATTAATCCCCATTGCAGCAACCCGCTCCGCGAATGCGATTACCGTCATTGATGGAACCCAGTTAAAAAATCGTGCCGCTCTAAGCGTTAGCGACCTATTGCGCGATGTGCCCGGCTTAGCCGTTAGTCGCAGTGGCGTGCAGGGCTCTGCCACACAGATCCGTGCTCGTGGTGCAGAGGCCAATCATCTGCTGGTATTGATCGATGGTGTGGAAGCGAATGACCCCTCTCAGAGTGATGAGGTTAACTGGGGCACATTATCTGCCGATGATATTGAGCGTATCGAAGTCATTCGTGGGCCGCAGAGCTCAATGCGTGGAAGTGATGCGATGGCCGGTGTGGTTAATATTGTAACTCGCAGTGCCGACCAACCCTTTAGCGCCAAAGCGTTTACTGAAGCGGGCAGCTTTTCGACTCAACGCAGTGGTTTTAGTCTTGGTCACAAGCAGGGCGACTTTGATGTACGTCTGGGCCTTAGCCATGTAGAAACTGATGGCGACAACATTTCGCGCACTGGTGATGAAAAAGATGGCTATAAAAACACCAGCATCAATCTAAAAGCCGGACTCAAAGTTAACGACGAGTTAAAACTTTCTTTTGCCGCTCGTCAGGCAGATGGTATGAATGAGTTTGATTCTGATGGCGACTATGATGGTTTTGTAGAAGACCAGAATAGAGTATCTGAATTTCGTAATAGCACCATAGGTCTTACCGCTGACTATGTTTCTGCCAATGGTCTCTGGCAGCATAAGCTGGTGATTGCGCAGTCGAACAATGACAACGAAGCCTTTGCGGATAATGTGTTGGGCAATGCAACGGCATCAACTAAAGATCAGTACCAGTATATTGGTTCGATGTTTTGGGATGGATCTAATCAACGCCTGTCAATATTGGCCGAGCGTGAAGAAGAAGATTTCGAACAGCGTGGCCCGATCGCCTGGGGCTCGGATCCCAATCAGGATCGTGAGCGTAATACCGATAGCTTTGCTGTTGAATACCGCACTGATATTTCTGATGACTTAACCTTCGCGGTTAGCGGTCGTCACGATGATAACTCGGAATTTGATAGCGCTAACACCTATAGAGTGGAAGCGGTCTACCAGCTAAATGACAGCGCGCGTTTACGCAGCGCCTATGGCACCGCAGTTAAAAATCCAACCTTCTCAGAACGCTTCGGTTTCTATACCAACTTTATCGGCAACCCCAATCTAGAGCCTGAAGAGTCTACTAGCTGGGAGCTGGGTATTGATCAGCAGCTGGGCGCGGTAAGCCTGTCAGCCACGTTGTTTGACTCAGAATTGGAGAATGAAATTAATGGTTTTGTGTATGACCCTGTTACTTCGGGATATACCTCCGCTAACAAAGACGGTCTGAGTCAGCGTCAAGGCCTAGAGCTAAGTGCCTCTGCGGATCTAGCGGATAACCTTTCTATGAATGCGTCTTACACCTACACCGATTCTGTAGAGTCTGATGGTGCTGGCGGATATATCGATGAAGTCCGTCGTGCAAACCATACTGGCAGTTTGAATCTGGCATGGCAGGTTATGGACAGCCTGCAGATCAACACCAATGCTCAGTACAACGGTAGCCAGACCGATGTTTTCTTTCCGCCTTGGCCGCAGCCTTCACAAACAGTAACTCTGGATGACTACTTGCTGTTGAATGTGAATGCTAACTATAGGGCTACTGAAAAGTTAGATATTTACCTGCGTTTGGATAACCTATTGGATGATGATTACGAAGAAGTATTCGGTTACCAGACCTTAGGTTTTGGTGCCAGCCTAGGTGTGCGGTTTAGCCTCTAAAGGTCGCAGTTATGAACCAGTCAGCTGATAAGGCAATCAAACGAGTACTGCTCTCATGGAGCAGTGGAAAAGACTCGGCTTGGGCTTTATATCAGCTGCACAAAGACCCAGCTGTTGAGGTGGTGGGATTACTCACCACCTTTAATAGTCAGTTTAATCGCTCTGCCATCCATGGTGTCCGCCAGCAGTTATTGCGTTTGCAAGCAGAGGCGGCAGAGTTGCCCCTAATTGAAATCCCTCTACCCTGGCCCTGCAGTAACGAACAGTACGAAACTATTATGGGTCAGGCCCTAGATGACGCCCGAGCTCAACTAAAGATGGATGCTGTGGCTTTTGGGGATCTCTATTTAGAAGATATTCGCCGTTACCGTGAAACCCAGATGGCCGATACAGGTTTGGAATTAGTGTTTCCCCTCTGGCAAATCCCCACCGACCAGTTAGCCCAGCAGATGATTGGTGGCGGCCTAAAAGCGGCTATTACCTGTCTCGATCCTCGCGTTATGCCGGAGCATTTGGCCGGTAGCCAGTTCTGTAATGAATTATTGCAGGCACTTCCCGAGTCTGTAGATCCCTGCGGTGAAAATGGTGAGTTTCATACCTTTGCCTGGGATGGCCCCATGTTTAAACATCCAATCTCAGTGATCGCTGGCGAAGTAGTCAAACGTGATGGTTTTGTCTATGCTGATTTACTGCTAGAGGATTCAGAATGAAGATAGTCTCGTTATTACCCAGCGCCACCGAATTGGTTTGCGGCTTAGGCCTGCGTGATCAGTTAGTGGGGGTGTCCCACGAATGCGATTATCCAGTGTCGGTCGTGGGCTTGCCCATACTCACAAGCTCACGAATTCCTGAAGGTCTAAGTAGTAGTGAAATCGACCGCCTGGTAACCGATCAGTTAAAAAATGATGAAGCGCTCTATGACTTGGTGATGGAGCCCTTGGTTGAGTTGCAGCCGGATCTTATCGTGACTCAGGCCCTTTGTGATGTCTGTGCGGTCTCTGGCAATGATGTAGCAAAAGCCATCGGCAGTCTGCCTGGTGACCCTCAGGTGATTAACTTAGAGCCGATCTGTTTGGATGATGTTCTAGAAACCGTCACCCTCCTGGCTGCAGCCGCACAATGTGTAGAGCAGGGGCAGCGTTACAGGGCAGAGCTGCAGAGTAGAATTGATACAGTTGCTGAGCGTTCAACCCCCCTTACTGACAAACCTCGAGTAGCACTTCTCGATTGGCTGGAGCCACTTTTTGATGGCGGTCACTGGACCCCTGAGATTATTGCTTTGGCTGGCGGCATTCCGGTATTTGGCGACAAGCGTCAGCCATCTCAGCGCCGTGAATGGCATGAACTAGTTGATGCAGCGCCCGATATTATTTTTATCGCCCTGTGCGGGTTTAATGTTGAGCGTTCCCTGCAAGATGTAGAGGCGTTCTTAAAGACAGAGGGCTTTGTCGAATTGCATCGGCGCACAGGAACCCAGGTGTATCTCGTGGATGGCAACGCTTACTTTAGCCGACCCGGACCACGCCTAGTTGATGCCCTAGAAATTATGGCCAATGCACTGCACCCAGATATTCACCCGTTGCCAGAAGGAATGGACGCGGCGTTTAAACAAAACTAGCTACAAGAAAACTAAAAGAGAAAGAATTCTTATGAGTGAAGAACAGGATAAAAAACAGCAGTCCCATCAGAAGAAGATGGAAAAGCTCAAAGACAATGTCGATGCCTCCATTGCCGCGGCAAGCACTGAGCGCGGCGTAGGCATATTGCTGACCGGCAATGGTAAAGGTAAGTCGAGCTCTGCGTTTGGTATGGTGATGCGAGCACTGGGTTATGACTATAATGTGGGCGTCGTCCAGTTTATTAAAGGCCAACAGTTATCGGGTGAAGAGCTTTATGTGCGGGACAAATGTCCTCAGGTCACCTTCCATCAGATGGGCACGGGTTTTACCTGGGATACCCAGGATCGCTCTGGTGATATTGCCGCAGCAAAAACAAGCTGGGCCATTGCTGAGAAAATGCTGGCAGATGATAGTTATCATCTCGTGGTGTTGGATGAGTTGACTTATATGCTGAGCTTTAAATATCTTGATGAGGAAATGGTTTTAAAGGCATTGCAAAACCGCCCAGAAAATCAATCTGTCGTGGTTACTGGTCGTGGTGGCGGTTCAGCACTCGCAGACTGGGCTGACACAGTGTCTGAAATCAAAGATGTTAAACATGCCTATAATTCTGGTGTGATGGCTCGCAAGGGCGTGGACTTTTAATTGCGACGACTTTCGGCGCCACTTGTTATTAGCCTGCTGGTTTTATTGCTGCCACTGGTAGTGATGTTTGCTCTGGGCACAGGCACCGTTAATATTTCAATTGTCGATATTTGGCAGGCAATCATTGGGCTGTTTTCCAGTGGCAGCTCCAGTTCCAGTTCCAATTTCAGCTCCAGCAGCCAGATTCATACCATCCTGTTTGATATTCGTTTACCGCGAATTTTATTAGCGCTATGTCTTGGGGTCATTCTGGCGATTAGTGGTGCGGTGATGCAGGGGCTGTTTAGAAATCCTCTCGCAGACCCGTCTCTCATCGGTGTATCCGGTGGAGCCTCGGTGGGTGCCAGTATCGTTATTGTGATGGCGGGTGGTTGGATTCAAAGTGGTTCAGCACTGGGCTTGTCGGCTGTGGCTGCGGGCGCATTTGCCGGCGGGTTTATCGCGACTATCTTAGTGTATCGATTGGCTACCTCAGAGATTGGCACCTCAGTGACCACCATGTTACTGGCGGGTATTGCCATTGGTGCTATTGCTGGTGCGCTAAACAGCTTGCTTAGTTATTTTGCCGACAATGATATGTTACGCCAGATAAGCCTGTGGCAGATGGGTAATTTAAGTACCGCTAACTGGTCGCGGGTTGCCATGGTTGCCGTCGTTGCTGCGTTACTAGTGGGTCTATTTCCACGGGATAGTCGCGCGCTCAATGCCCTGTTATTGGGCGAGTCCGAAGCGCGCCATCTGGGTATTGATGTGCAGCGCGTAAAGCGCCGGCTCATTGTTTTAACGGCCCTAGGCATTGGTACCTCAGTGGCAATGGCGGGCATGATTGGATTTGTTGGCCTAGTTGTTCCCCATGCTATCCGGTTATTGATTGGCCCAGATCACCGCTGGTTGTTACCCGGTTCAGCTCTAGCGGGCGCCATCCTGTTAATTATTGCCGATAGTCTAGCCCGTGTTGTTGTAGCCCCTACAGAGTTGCCCACGGGTATTTTGACGGCACTATTGGGCGCGCCATTCTTTGTAGCGCTACTTATTCAGCGGCGCAGGGAGATTTAGCCGTGGCACTGATGGCAGAAAATATCTCTCTACATATCTCCGGCTTTAACCTGCTGCGGGATGTCAGTATGCGCGTCGAGCCGGGAACGGTAACGGCCATTGTTGGCCCTAATGGCGCCGGTAAATCCAGCCTATTAAAAGTATTAACCGGTGAGATGATAGCGACCACTGGGCAAGTCAGTCTTAATCATCAGCCTCTACATACTTGGGCGCTGGAGCAAAAAGCTAAGATGCTTGCGGTATTACCTCAGCATACTGTATTAAATTTTCCCTTTACTGCCGATGAAGTCGTCGCGCTGGGGCGTATTCCTCACCAGACAGGCATCCTTAAAGATGAGCTTATTGTTGCGGACGCGCTAAAAGCAGTGGATGCCAATTACCTGCAGAAACGCTTTTACACCCAGATGTCTGGGGGTGAAAAACAGCGGGTACAGCTGGCCCGAGTGTTGGCGCAAATCTGGGAACCCACCCAGCTTGGCGATCAGTTTTTAGTACTGGATGAGCCTACGTCCGCCTTTGATCTATCTCACCAAAAACTCACGCTGGAAATTGTCCGTGGTTTGGCAGAGCAGGGTACCGGCGTTGTTATGGTGCTCCATGATTTAAATTTGGCCGCTCGTTGTGCGGATAATCTGGTGGTCTTTGATAGTGGCACCATTTCTGCCCAAGGTTCGCCAGAAGAGGTATTAACTGAAGCGTTAATCAGTCAGGTCTTTGGCGTGAAGTCGATTATTGCCAAGCATCCGGTCACTCAAAAGCCACTGGTAATAACCTAATGCCACGATTTCTATTATTGACTCTTCTACTTTCTAGCGTCTTTTCTTCCAACCTGCTTTTGGCTGCTAATGGGGGTGAGACTGCTGCTTTTACTAAAAAGAGCGCAGAGGTATCTGCTGTCGATGATCAGGGCAACCTAGTTCTGTTGCCCGCTCCGGCACAGCGGATAATTAGTTTGGCGCCCAACCTTACCGAAGTCCTATTTTATGTGGGTGCGGGTGAACAGATTGTCGGTGCAGATGAGTACAGTAATTATCCTGAACAGGCCAAGGACATTATTCGCGTCAATAACCATGCTGCGGCTAACTATGAGCTGATCCTATCCCTTAAACCAGATCTCGTGGTGGCTTGGGAGTCGGGTAATGGTGAGCAAATTATTGGTCGTATTCGAGAGCTAGGGCTACCCCTGTTTGTACTCGAAACCAGAAAAATGGATGCAATTCCCAACCTGTTTAGCCGCCTTGGCCGACTAACGGGCCATAATGAAACCGCAGCACAAAGGGCCGTGGAATTTACGCAAAGGCTCGAGGGGCTGCGCGAAACTTACAGTAATCAGCCCAGAGTTAGAGCCTTTTACCAGATATGGAATGATCCATTTATTACTCTCAATGGTGAACATCTGGTCAGCGATGTTATTGAGTTATGTGGTGGCGTTAACGTATTTGGTGAAGCCATTCCCCTGGTACCCTACGTTAATATCGAAGCCATTATGGCTGCTGATCCCCAGGTGATTATTGCCAGTGGCAGTAGTGAGAACAATGAACAGTGGCGGGATAGCTGGAAAGATTGGCAGGGCATCTCTGCAGTAACCAGCGGCAATATCTACCTTATTCCCCCAGATCTGATGCAGCGACATTCCAACCGCATCCTAGACGGCGCCGAATATATGTGTGATTTCTTACAGCGCGCCAGAACAGCAAGCTAGGTACCAGTACTTAAAACCTAAGCAACTCCCTATAGCCCTCGCTCCTTAGATAGCTCTAGCTCCTTAGAAGCTATACCCGTACCCTCTGTAACTCACACACCCATGCAATCCCCGTACCCCAGGCAATTCCCACTCCTCCCGTAACAAAAGCCCCAGACATAAAAAAGCCGCTAACAGTGTCAGCGGCTTTAAGTGTCCCTTTTTTACACTCTGTTACATCTAGTTACAACAGTAGCGTTCGGACGATTATAATTATTCCCCTTGTCTTCTTATTATAGGTCATACCCCCTCTCATTATGCTCTACGAGATCGAGACCACTTGTTTCGCTTTCTTCATCGATGCGTAATACTAACACCTTATCGATAAGTTTCAACAGTATAAATGTCACTATACCTGTATAGACGAATGTCGCGGCAATACCCACAAGTTGAACTTGAACCTGACTTATCATATTCATTCCTTCGTTGTATCCCTGACCGCTGAATACACCCAGAGCATCAGAGGCGAAGATACCCGCATAGAGCGTGCCCAGCATCCCGCCCACACCGTGAACCGGGAATACATCCAGAGAGTCATCGATCTTCCAGCGCTGCTTGATCGCCTGAGTGGCGTAGTAACAAACAATGCCGGCACTAAAGCCAATAACCAGTGCGCCGCCGGGGCCAACAAAGCCAGAAGCGGGGGTAATAGTACCTAGGCCAGCCACCATGCCAGTAACAATACCCAGAACCGAAGGCTTGCCGAACTTGATCCATTCCATGGTCATCCATGCCAACGCGCCGGCAGCGGCAGAAATATGTGTAACCAGCATCGCCATACCTGCGTCGCCATTGGCCGCTAGAGCAGAGCCGCCGTTAAAGCCAAACCAGCCCACCCAGAGCATACCGGCACCGGTTACTGTCATGGTGAGGTTGTGAGGAGGCATGGCCTGCTGCGGGAAGCCTTTACGGTTGCCCAGTACCAGTGCAGCGACCAGTGCGCCAACACCCGCAGTAATATGTACAACAGTACCACCAGCAAAATCGAGTAAGCCCATTTCGCCGAGCCAGCCGCCGCCCCAAACCCAGTGGGTAATAGGGACATAAACAGCGATTAACCAGAGTGCACTAAATAGCAGCATGGCGCTGAAGCGCATACGCTCAGCAAAGGCACCCACAATCAATGCGGGGGTGATAATAGCAAAGGTCATTTGGAACATGGCAAATACAGACTCGGGAATATCCCCAGCCATTGAGTCTTCGCCCAGTTTGGCGAGAAATACATTGTCCAGATTACCGATCCAGGCGTTCATGCTGCCGCCATCGCCAAATGCCAGGCTGTAACCGACAGCAAACCAAATAATAGAGGCCACACAGGTCACGGCAAAACACTGCATTAATACCGAGAGAACATTCTTTGAGCGTACTAGACCGCCATAAAACAACGCCAGACCTGGAATGGTCATAAAGAGTACAAGTGCGGTTGAAGTCATAATCCATGAAGTATTTGCGGCGTTTAAGTCGTCGGCAAAAACCTGCGTAGATAATGTAGAAATTAGAAGCACAAGAATTCCTTGAGCCACGAGACGAGTACTAAACAGCATGATGTTCCCCTATAAAAAGCACCAAGATAGTGCGCAACAAGTAATCAGCCCATTAAAAATGCACCATGTCTGATCAAAAAACCTACCTGTAGGCTCTAAATGCCTACTTATGCACTGTTCAATGCAATTTTTATGCCGCTTAATATTTTCATGCACTAATCTGTTGCACGGGACTGTTTGCTCTGTGTCTATACTCTAAATAGTTATTCACTTTGAACGGAGAGACCCATGATCAATAATGACGAGCTAAAAAGTAAACTTGAAGCGCTGCAAAAAGAGCTGCAAACAGCCTCCCAGGTTACACCTGCAGAGCGGGATTTATGGACTAACCTGATGACCGATATCGTTAATCTGTCTAACTCAGGTGACGAGATAGAACCGGGCTTTAAACAGACCCTAGAGAAAAAAGGTGCCGCCTACGAAATTGATCACCCAAAAGTTGCCTTTGCAGTGCGGCAAGTGCTGGACATGTTGGCCAAAATGGGGATTTAATAGACCCCTGATCCGAAGCCCATTTCATTATAAAAACAATCAGGTGCCTCAGTGTTTAAACTCCTATGGTTAACGCCCTTGTTGCTCGCCGGACTTACCGGCTGCACCTCTAACTTTGTGCCCGCCGACGTGGGCCCAGATGGAAAATATATTGGTTGGCACTGTGAGGGCGACGTGAGTTCTCGAGACCATTGGCGCTGCGAAAAAAAGACCATGAAAGAGGGGGTGCTAGTAAGCAGTCCGACAGCACCTGTTGAAGACAAAGAGTCTGTAATAGAAGAGCCCGCCATAGAAGAGCCCGCTCCGACGGTCGTTTCAAAGCCAGCCTCTGACTCTTCCCCCCTGCCTGCTCTGCAAAACAGTGGTTTTACCATACAGCTTGGTGCCTATACCAGCAGACAGATAGCAGAGTCCGTGGCGGATTCTTTCGAGGTTGATGGCCTATTAAAAACGGTTGATATTATGACCAATGGCCAGCGTTTCTCCGTGGTGATACTGGGCCAATACAGCACTAAAGAACAGGCACAGCAGGCTGCAGAACAATTAAATGAGACATCCGATGACAAGCAAATTAATTACTGGATACGTTCGATGAGGTCGCTTCTTGATGCAGTCGTCAAATAGCCAGTCCATTAGTCAGCGCCTGCAGGCCATGGCCGACTCTGAGCGCCATTCCCACTCAGCCGCTAAAAGCACAGGGGTTAAAGCTCCCTTGAGTGTAGATTATCAGCAATTAAACGAACAGCTGTCGGGTCTTATCAATGGCGAGAAAGACCGCGTTGCCAACCTGGCAAACTGTTCTGCGTTACTCTGGCAAGAGCTTGGCAATATTAATTGGGTGGGCTTCTATCTACTCAAGCGCAACAAATTGGTACTGGGACCCTTTCAGGGCAAACCAGCCTGTTCCCGCATTGAACTGGGTGCTGGTGTCTGTGGCACTGCGGCACAGATGCTTAGAGCAATTATTGTTGCAGACGTGCATCAGTTCCCAGGCCATATTGCCTGCGATCTAGCCTCCAAGTCAGAGATTGTTTTACCCATCATTAGCGAGGGTAAGCTAGTAGGGGTGTTGGATATCGATAGTCCAGAGACAGATCGCTTTGATCATCATGACCAGCAGGGTCTTGAGTTAATTATTCAGACGCTACTGCCGCATCTTTAACAGAGTGCACTTTTAATAATGACGCTTTTCGGGGAAACATAATGGTCATCGGAAAACTGCTCCAGCCCCACCTTATTTTTAAGGCGTTCAAATACACGGTCTATGCACTGCTATCGGTAAACATTGCATTATTTTTTCAGGAAGAGATGCTTGCGACTGAGCAAACCTTTAGTCAGGGCCTCAATCTCGTGGATATTATTCAGGGGTTTGCGGCCACTATTGATACCGCAGCCTGGGTATTATTATTACTGTTATTCGAATTAGAAACCTCGGTTCTATCCGACGATACTCTCCGTAAAACCAATGTAAAAGTCGCCTTTATTGGCCTGCGTGTTTTTAGCTATGGCTTTATTGGTTATGCATTTTACGGCTACTTCAGCAAGATGCTACTCACCTATAATATTTCCCCCTTCGCCGTGGATGACCTCTGCGCACTGGTGGGGCAGGGTTATGCCAGCATAGTCACTCTAGATGAATACCCATTACTGGATCCCCAGAGCTGTGGAGTGTTGGCAGATCAGGCGCTATTTCAGCTCAACGGTCAGCAGGTATTAGGCAGTACATCTGACTGGGTTGCTATTCAATGGCTGGCTTGGGTCGATGTAATAAATTCGGCAACCTGGGTGGCAGTGGTGATTATTTTAGAAGTGGATGTCTGGTTGCAACTGCGTGGACGCTTACAGGGCAGAATTGTTTCAGCGAGTAAAGTAATTAAACTGTTTCTCTACAGCATACTGTTCGTCGCAGCCGCCTACTGGGGGCTGCTGGGAGACTTCCTGGATTTTTGGGATGCCTTTATGTGGCTGGTTGCCTTTGTGTTTATTGAAATGAATCTCTTTCAATGGCAGGCAGAAACTGACGAGGCCGCGGGTAATTCCCTATAACTCGCAGCGGTAACTAACTAGCATTTACGCGTTAGGAATAATGGCCAGTGTCAGTTTTGAAATACAGGTTAGCTTACCCTCATCATTGGTGAGGCGAATCTCCCAAATATGCGATCGACGACCCAGATGTATAGGTCTCGCCGTACCAGTGACCAGTCCGCTTGAAACGGGACGCAGATGACTAGCACTCACTTCTTGACCCAGACATTTGCTGGTTGCAAAGTCGATCACATGAGCGCCGGCAATACTGCCAAGGCTCTCTGCCAGAACCACATTAGCACCACCATGAACCACGCCGTAAGGCTGAAACGTTCTCGCATCAGCGGGCATGGTGCCGGTGATATAGTCATCGCCAACTTCCGTCATCAAAATTTCCAGATGTTCACCAATGGTGCCTTTGTTCATCTGGTTGTTAATAATATCTATGTCGGGCTTACGGTGCCAAATGCTACTCATTACAGATCCTTAGGTTTTCAAGCGCTTATGCTTACTTCTTGTGGGTGACGCGTCATCTCCTTTGCGCTTAATAAAGTCCTCGTGATACTCGGTGTAGCTGCCTTCAAAAAAGACCACATCGCCATTGTCTTCGTAGGCCAGTGTGTGGGTCGCAATACGATCCAGGAACCAGCGATCGTGCGAGATAACCATCACGCAGCCAGGAAATGACAGCACCGCCTCTTCAAGGGCACGCAATGTTTCAATATCCAAATCGTTTGAGGGCTCATCGAGCAGCAGTACGTTAGCACCCTGCTTCAAGGTGTTGGCCAGATGTAAGCGACCTCGTTCACCACCGGACAGTTCGCCGACACGTTTTTGCTGATCGGAGCCTCTAAAGTTAAAGCGACCGGCATAGGCCCGCGATGACACTTCGTAGTTGCCGATTTTAAGCATGTCGTGGCCGCCGGAAATGGCTTCCCAGACATTCTGACTGTCGTCGAGATTTTCACGACCCTGTTCAACATAGGCAACCTTAACGGTCTCGCCCAGAGTTACGGTGCCGCTATCCGGTTGCTCAGTGCCGGCAATCATACGGAACAGCGTCGATTTACCTGCGCCGTTACCACCGATAATACCCACCACTGCGCCTTTCGGAATCGACAGCGACAAATTATCAATTAACAGGTCGCCGCCAAAACCTTTGCAGACTTTGTCGAGCACAATAACCTTGTCACCCAGACGTTCGCCCGGTGCAATATAGATTTCGTTGGTTTCATTGCGCGACTGAAATTCTTGAGAGTTAAGCTCATCGAATCTTCCCAGACGGGCTTTGTTTTTAGCCTGACGTCCTTTGGGATTCTGGCGAACCCACTCTAGCTCTTGCTTGAGTGCGCGCTGACGAGATTCTTCCTGTTTGGATTCAGTGGTTAGACGTCGAGTCTTAGCTTCCAGCCAGGTCGAATAGTTACCCTCGTAAGGAATACCATGGCCCCGATCCAGTTCCAGAATCCAGCCAGCAACATTATCCAAAAAGTATCTATCGTGAGTTACAGCAACCACGGTTCCCGCGAACTCTTCGAGAAATTTCTCCAGCCAGAATACCGATTCAGCATCTAGGTGGTTAGTGGGTTCGTCGAGCAACAACATATCCGGTCGCGACAGCAGCAGTCGGCAGAGAGCCACCCGACGCTTTTCACCACCAGACAGTGAAGTGACATCCGCATCCCATGGCGGCAGGCGCAATGCATCCGCCGCTATATCCAACGCATGGTCCAGATTATGAGCATCCCAGGCTTCAATAATGGCCTCGAGATCTCCCTGCTTTTTAGCCAGCGCATCAAAGTCAGCGTCTGGGTCTGCATAGTCCACATAGACCTGCTCTAAATCTTTAAGGGCATCAACCGCTTCACGCATACCGTCTTCAACATTACCGCGCACATCTTTATCTGGGTCGAGCATAGGCTCCTGAGCCAGATAGCCAATCTTGATGCCAGGCATCGCTCGCGCTTCACCCTGAATGTCGGTATCAAATCCGCCCATTATTTTTAGTAATGTAGACTTACCAGAGCCGTTGAGGCCCAGGACACCGATCTTTGCTCCGGGGAAAAAAGACAGAGAAACGTCTTTTAGAATTTGGCGTTTTGGGGGAACAATTTTGCTCACCCGATTCATTGTAAAAACGTATTGTGCCATGGGATTATTTGTCGACTCTGGTAAAAATTTAACCCTGCTCAAAATTGAGCCTAGGGATACTGAATAAATCAGCGGGTATTCTACTTGAATAACCCCGAGTTACCTCCTATTTTTATAACACCATCAAATAAATCGAGGAGATAATAATGTTTAAACAAAACCTATTAGCGACTGTTGTAGTATTTATTGCTTGGACAATTATAGATTTTCTTACCCATGGCAGATTGCTCATGGAGGCCTATGAGGCTACAGCACACCTATGGCGGTCTGAACAAGACATGAACCCAGCGCTGATGTCTGGAGTAACACTAATTTACAGCTTTTGTTTTGTAGCTCTGTATCAGTATTTTGTAAATCCCAAATCACTGTCTACGGGGCTAAAGTTTGGTGCACTATTTGGTCTTGCAGCAGGTGTGGTAGGCGGAATTGGTAGCTATGTTTACTTACCGATTTCTCTGCAGCTGGCCGGGAGCTGGCTTGCAATCAGCCTAGTTGAGCTAACGGCTGCGGGGGCAATTGTGGGTTATTTGGTGAAGGATGTTGGGGAATAGATATCTAACACCAGGGGTATAAAAAAAGGCACAGCCGAGGTTATCGGGCTGTGCCTTTTAGTATTGTTCTTTTACGTGCTTTGCTTTTCAGTACTAGCCTTTTTAGAGCTTACTGCTCCAGCGTTTCGAAGGTCATTCCAGCGTTTTTGCTCAGGCGCTCTACCAGTAAATCGCCCATAGCCGTTGCTGGCGTCCAGAAACCGCCTTTCTTATCTTCAGCAGACAGATCAAAGGCCAGGCATAAACCGGCTTGAGCTAGCATCTTAGCCGTACAGCCATAGCCAGGATCGCGATCGCCAGTGACCTGAACGACCAACTGCTGACCCTTTTTATTGCTACCCATTAAACGGATATCAAAGAAGCCATTAAGCTGGTCTTGCAAGCTCGGGCCTTCGCCGGGCTTAGGTAAAACATACTTTTCCATCAGGTTGCGAATCGGATCAAAAATCAGACTGCCACCAAATGCGGCGAGACCGCCAGTAATGCCGAAAGCCGTTAAACGACCCTTAAAGCCCTTGCCTGCAAGCATTGCTTCGCCGTAAGAAAAGTCTTTGCCATAGGCCATTTTGAGTAATGAATTAGAACGTAGTACCACCCGCGCATTAATCGCTTCCATAATAAAAGGCGCTGACCATGCTTGAAAATCTTGGTCGTAGGCAGGGCCTTTAACGCTGGTCTGACGAATGCTATAGCGATGCTTTTCAGGGCACAGAATGTAGGGGTTGCCCATCTGCTTACGCAGTTCTGGGTCGGCCTTGGCCGCAACAATCATTTCGATCATGCTGGCGATGGTGCCACCGGATGCGCCGCCTTTCATGGCTTGGACACGCAGTTTCACAGTATTGAAGAACTTACCGAAACGCTGTTTGCCCTCTTGCTGTAAGAAGTGCACGCCTAAATCAGAGGGGATTGAATCAAAGCCACAGCAATTCACGATACGGGCACCAGATTTCTTCGCCGCCTTCTCGTATTTATCGATCATCTGCTTGATCCAGTAAGCCTCGCCCGTGAGATCGCAATAATCATTGCCATTCTCGGCGCAAACCTTCACTAGAAGCTCACCATATAGAGCATAGGGACCCACTGTAGAGATGATGACGCGGGAGCGTTCACACATATCTCTCAGTCCAGATTCATCGTGAGAATCGGCAATAATAATCGGCAGCTTTGCAGCACCTTCCCCAAGAGAATCCCGCAGTTCGTTGAGCTTGGTTTCTGAGCGGCCAGCAATGGCCCATTTCACTTTACGTGTCAGCCCAATATGCTCGTACAGGTATTCGGTTAGTATTTGGCCAACAAAGCTGCTGGCGCCATAGATTACAAGATCAAATTTTTTAACGGCCATGAGTGTATTTTTTCCCAAATTGCTGATTTATAGTGTTCAGTCTGGTTTTGGTCACTTCTACGAGCGGAATTTCCTTTTTATGCTGCCTATCCTTTACTCTTTTCGTCGCTGCCCCTATGCGATGCGGGCTAGAATGACTTTGTGCCGCGGGATTATAGCGGTAGATTTGCGAGAAGTCAGTCTTAGAGCCAAACCTAGGGCAATGTTAGCTATTTCAGTCAGTGCGACGGTGCCTGTATTACAGCTTCCAGACCAATCAGTATTAAATGAAAGCCTCGATATCATGCACTGGGCACTGGCTCAGTCGGACCCAGATCAGTGGCTTGATTCCAGCAAAAACGTTCAGAGTGCCGACCTTATTGCCGAAAACGATGGCAGCTTCAAGGCGCATCTCGATCGCTACAAGTACTGGGATCGGTATCCAGCCGAATCCCAGCAGGACTATCGTGGTGGTGCCGAGGTTTTTATAAAAAAGCTAGAAACACTGCTCGAAGACAACCCCTATCTCTTGGGCCAGACAGTGGGTATTGCAGACATCGCTATATTTCCCTTTATTCGTCAGTTCGCCTTCGTCGATAAAGACTGGTTCGATCGGGCGCCTTACCCAGCGCTGCAGCAGTGGTTAGCAGGGTTTCTTAGCTCCCCGCTATTTGCCCAGGCCATGGTCAAATACCCTGTATGGCAAGAGGGCGACGAGACATTGTTATTTCCCTAAGTCCTAAACCCTAGGCCTGTTATGATGCGCCCCCTAATTAATGCCCCAAGTTACCCGTTATAAAAGGATAGAAAATGTTCGGATTTTTCGAACGGCTAATTAACCCCTTCCCGGCCCAAAAACCCCAGCGCCCCCCAAAGGGCCTGTATGAGTTTTGCCGTTACTACACCAGAGGCATGGAGCCCTGGTTATTGGTAATGGCCGGGCTCACCGTCGTTACCGCTGTGTCAGAGGCCATGCTCTATGCCATTCTGGGTCAGATAGTCGACTGGCTGGCCTCTAGCGATCCAACGACCTTCTTCGAAGACTCCTGGTTGCAGCTGGTGAGTATGACCGTTTTCATTCTGCTGTTTATTCCTATGGTGACTGCAATACAGTCATTAGTGGTCCATCAAACGCTTATGGGTAATTTTCCGATGTTGGTGCGCTGGAATGCTCACCGCTATCTGCTGGATCAGAGCTATGGGTTTTTTCAGAATGAATTTAGTGGCCGTATAGCCACCAAGGTTATGCAGACTTCTCTCGCGGTACGCGACACCGTGATGAAGCTGCTCAATGTGTTGCTGTTTGTGGTCATTTATATGGTCACCGCCCTGATATTAGTGGCCAGCGCCGATATACGTCTGTGTTTGCCAATTGTCATCTGGCTGGGTTTTTATGTGTTGGTGCAGCGTTACTTTGTTCCTAAGATGAAAAACATTGCCATGCTTCAGGCGGATGCTCGATCGTTGATGACCGGCAGAATCGTTGATAGCTACACTAATATTATTACTCTCAAATTGTTTTCTCACAGCAGTAGAGAATCCGATTATGTTCGCGATGGCATGAGTGACTTTCTCAACACCGTGCATCCACAGATGCGTCTGGTTACCAAGCTTAACTTCGTGCTTTGGAGTCTCAATATGCTCCTGGTATTTTCCACCGGCGCACTGGGTATTTACCTGTGGACCATAGGCACAATAACGCCGGGCGCCATTGCCATTGTGATGAGTCTCTCGATTCGCCTCACGGGCATGTCTCATTGGATTATGTGGGAGATTAGCAGCCTATTTGAGAATATCGGCACAGTCCAAGACGGCATCAACACATTGTCGATTCCAAATGCGGTCGCCGACAATGAACAGGCTAAAGATCTGCAGGTAACCGCAGGTGATATCGAGTTTAAGGATGTCAGCTTTGCTTACAATGACGATGGCGAGGTGTTCAAACATCTCAACCTACATATTCCCGCCGCCGAAAAAATTGGTATTGTCGGCCGCAGTGGAGCGGGTAAGTCGAGCCTCGTGAGTTTGCTATTGCGCTTTTATGATATTCAATCGGGCACAGTGTCCATCGATCAGCAGAATATTCGCGATGTGCGCCAAGAAAGTTTGCGCGCCAATATCGCCATGGTGACCCAGGATACTTCGCTACTGCATCGCTCAGTGCGGGAAAATATTATGTTTGGTCGGCCAGAAGCCAGCGAAGAACAGATGATCGCAGCGGCCGAGCAGGCACAGGCCCATGAATTTATTTTATCTTTACGAGATAACCTAGGCCGTCGCGGGTATGATGCCCACGTTGGAGAGCGGGGCGTGACCCTGTCAGGTGGTCAGCGTCAGCGAATCGCCATTGCTAGGGTACTATTAAAGGACGCGCCTATTTTGGTATTGGATGAAGCGACCTCGGCCCTAGACTCAGAAGTCGAAGCCAGCATCCAGCTAAGTCTAAATAAACTGATGCAGGGCAAAACAGTAATTGCCATAGCGCATAGATTATCTACTATCGCTGCAATGGACCGACTCGTTGTATTCGATAAGGGTGAAATCGTGGAGCAGGGCACTCACCAGCAGTTAATTGCCAAAAATGGGGTTTACTCAAAGCTATGGAGTCACCAGTCCGGTGGCTTTATTGGCGTTGAATAGCTAATTGTAAAAACCATTTTTTAAAATCAGTTTTTAAAGCTAGTTTTTAAAGTAAGCCATCAAATAAATATTGGTAAATAAAGTTTTATGATTTCACTCAGTAATATCGAATTGCGCCGCGGCGTTAAACTACTGCTGCAAGATGCGGAGCTCGTTATCCACCCGGGTCAGCATATTGGCATTATCGGCGGTAATGGCACAGGTAAATCCAGCTTTTTTAAATTATTGCTTGGACAGATTGGGGCCGATTCCGGTGAGATGTTTATTCCCAAAGACTGGCGCATTGCCCATATGGCCCAGGAACTCGCTAGATCAGAGCGAAGTGCCGTCGACTATGTTTTAGACGGTGACCCCGAGCTGCGCAAAATTGAAGTTGCAATCGAAAAAGCTCTGCTTGATGAAGATCATGATGCGCTCGCCAATGAGTACGAGAAAATGGACACAGCCAATGGCTTTGATGCCCATTCTCGTGCCGAGCAGCTACTCCATGGTTTAGGTTTTCATCAGTCAGAGGTAAACCGGCCGGTGAATAGTTTTTCTGGCGGCTGGCGTATTCGCCTCAATTTGGCCCAGTCCCTGATGAGCCCCTCAGATCTACTGTTGCTCGATGAGCCAACCAACCACCTAGACTTAGATGCCACCCTTTGGCTTGAGCAGTGGTTGAAATCCTATCCTGGTACATTGCTGATTATTTCTCATGACAGAGATTTTATTGATAATGTTGTTGAGCGCATTGTTCATTTAGAACATCAAAAAACCAATGCCTATAAAGGCAACTATACAACATTTGAAAGAGTACGCAGCGAACGCCTAGCACTACAGCAGGCAAGTTATGAAAAACAACAAAAACGCCGTAAAGATGTTGAAGATTTTGTTGCCCGTTTTCGCTACAAAGCATCAAAAGCTAAGCAGGCCCAGAGCCGCCTAAAAGAATTGCAGCGCATGGAAGATAGTGCTCCCGCCCATGTTGACTCTCCTTTTTACTTTACCTTCCCGCCACCCAAGAAAGCCAGTGGCGCGTTGGTTAATATTAGTCAGGCAGAATTGGGTCATGGCAAGAAAACCATTTTGTCGAATGTGAATGTCGACTTGCATGCCGGTACTAGAATTGGTTTGCTGGGCCCCAACGGCGCCGGTAAATCTACATTGATTAATAGTCTTACGGGTGACTTAGACTTGCTCGCTGGTGTGCGGGTTTATGGTGAGAATCTAAAGGTAGGCTACTTTGCTCAGCATCAGCTAGAAGTTTTAGACTTACAGGCAAGTCCCTTTTTACATATCCAAAGAATTAGTCCAGAGGCAACTGACCAGAAAATAAGAAATTTTCTGGGTGGCTTTGATTTTCATAATGACAAAGCATTGGATCCGATTAAAGATTTCTCGGGCGGCGAAAAAGCCCGTGTAGCTCTGGCAATGATCGTTTGGCAAAAGCCAAATTTACTTTTATTGGATGAGCCGACTAACCACTTAGATTTAGAAATGCGTCATGCGTTGACGATGGCACTGCAGGGATACGAAGGTGCGTTAGTGGTTATTTCGCACGATCGTCATTTACTGCGTAATACCGTCGATGAGTTTTATCTGATTGCCGAAGGTGAAGTAAAAGAGTTCGATGGTGATCTTGATGATTATAAAAAGTGGCTAAAAAATTATGCCAGAGTGGTTGAAGTTGCTGCGCCTGTAATTGTCGAAGTGCCAGTCGGTAAAAAATTATCCCGTCAAGAATCGGCAGATAAGCGCAAGCAGTTAGAGCCCATAACAAAAAAAATAAAACAGATTGAAGCGAAAATTGAAAAAAATCAAAAGCAACTTTCCGACATTGAAGTGATACTAGCGGACGCGGAAATATATACCGAAGCCAATAAGGTGAAGTTAAAGCAGTCTCTGGCCGAGCAAGCCATTATAAAGAAAGACCTATCTGATAACGAAGAGCAGTGGCTCGAATATCAAGATGAACTTGAGGTGTTATCTAATTAGTCAACTGGCCAATCTATCCATTGTAGTATGATTTGAACTAGTTACTGGCCGTTATAGTTTTAAGTTGATAGGATTCCTACCCGTTAAACATTTAGCTGTGGTACAAAAGTATGTTTGATAAAATTAAAAGCGCAGGTAGGGACTACCTAAATACGGATAAACCCGTTGTTGCTAACAATGAGGTTAGCAGCTTTGAATCAAAGTCATATTCAGGAGTTAGTGCAATGATAGGTCCAGGCGTAAAAATTGAAGGACAGATTATCAGTGACGAAAATCTGGTAATTGAAGGAAAGGTTAACGGCAGTATCACCGCCAAGAATCATGAAGTTACGGTAGGTAAGTCAGGAAATCTAAAAGCTAATATAAGTGCCAACATCGTGAATATTGAAGGCATTGTTAAAGGCGATATTTCTGGCGCGGAAAAAGTGGTTATCTCAAAAACAGGTAATGTACTGGGTAATATCCAGTCGCCTCGCGTAACCCTAGAAGATGGTGCCAAATTCAAAGGTAGCATTGAAATGGATCCAGACGAAAAAATGCAATCGGAACTTCCGGTTACGTCGGTATCTAGTAGTAATGTACGCAGTGCTGAAACAGCACGGGCGGACAAAAAAGTCTCTCAGGCATAACGCCTCAATCGTCGAGTCTTTAATAATGTCGTCATAATTTAATGCGCTTCTCCGCTCAAGCTAGTGGTTCGGCTAGTAGCAAGGCTAATAGCCAGGCTACGCCGACCACCTTGCCCAGCAATCTTTTCCCGATGCTATTCGAAAAGGTTCTAGTGGGCGAGCGTCTGCTAGTTTTGGATCTTGGTCAGGCGACCGCGTCCACTGTCCAGTTTTTTAATCAGTTTAAATGCCGCCTTAATTTTGTTGATCTTTTCAGCGCTGATTTTGTGATGAACCCGCAAGATGAGGCTACCCATGAAGAGTTAGTGGCAGAGTTTCAAGCAGCGATTAATCTCCCGGTAGGCAGCAGGCTTGATATCTGTTTGTTCTGGGACTTTTTTACCTATCTTGACGGGCCGGCGCTGAGAGCTTTTATTGAAGCCCTAGATCCTTTTGTAGACAGCAATACTCGCGGGCACAGCCTGGGTGTATTGAATGCACGCACTGGCTTGCCCTACTGCGAGTATGGCATTGAGAATATGGACAGTTTGCACCAGACTGATAAAAAGGGTAGCCAGTTACCGATCTATCCTCATTCCCAACGAGATCTTAATAGCTTATTAAATTATTTTGAGATTGATAAGAGCCGCCTGATGCCCGACGGCCGAGTGGAATATTTTCTCCTTGAGAACCGCAATCAGGTCGCCACGCCAAACCGGTATTTCTAAGATCTGACTAGTCGCGTTATTAATACATCTCCCTTAAAAATAGTATTCAGCCCAGCTTGGTGGGGCTAAACTACGCCTCATAAAAATAATTGAAAGGGGCGGGGTGTATGAAACAGGCGATTATTATTGGTGCAAGTTCAGGTATTGGCTGGGAACTTGGAGTGCAGTTGGCGGCCAAGGGCTATCAACTGGGTTTAATGGCACGGCGGGAAGACTGTCTGCAAAAGCTTGCGGACAGTTTGCCCGGTACCCATTTCGTTCAGACCACAGATGTTTGTCAGGCCGAGCAGGCTCAGGAAGAATTAACCGCTCTGATCGAACGTATGGGGGATGTTGCGCTAATTATTGTGAATTCTGGTGTCGGCAGCGCAGAAAAGCAGCTGGATTGGGTGATCGAGCGCGAGATGATTGATGTGAATGTCCGTGGGTTTGCCGCCATGTCTATGGTCGCTATGAATCACTTTGTTAAGCGCGGCAGCGGGCATTTGGCTGGTGTATCTTCTGCGGCGGCGCATTTTTCGGGTGGACTTACCCTGACATACAACGCCAGCAAAGCATTTGCCTCAAATTACCTCAATGGCATGCGTTCGAGAGCGGCACGCTCAAAACTGCCGATTACCGTGACCACTATTGAGCCTGGTTTCGTCGAGACCCCCATGTTAATGGGAACGCCCATATGGACCGCTACAGTCGAGAAAGGGGTGTCGCAGATGGTTGTTGCTCTGGAAAAGAAAAAGAACCATGTCTATATTACTAAGCGTTGGGCCATTGCGGCTCTGCTGCTGGATATCACCCCGAACTGGGTGATTCGTAAATTTGTCTAACAGGACAGTTTAAGGATGAACAATCGACAGCGGGGACTTCTTGGAGCCCTTCGTAAAGGAACCCTAGATATGTTGCCGCTGAGTTTGGCGGTGCTGCCCTGGGGCATCCTATTTGGGTCTCTCGCGGTTCAGCGTGGTTTTAGCTGGCTGGAGGCGCAGATGTTCTCAGGAATTATTTTTGGTGGTGCGGTACAAATCGTCACGGTTGAATTAATCGCCGACGGTGCCTCGCTGTTCACCGTGCTGTTCAGTGCGTTTATTATTAGCTCCAGACATTTTCTCTATGGGTTGAGCCTGCGGGATAAACTGAGCCCAAAACCACTACGCTGGCGCCTAAGTCTTGGTTTTTTATTAACCGACGAACTCTTTGCTCTGTCGGGTGATCGCCGTGCCTACAAAAATCGCTTTCGGCTCTATTATGCCTTGGGCGCTGGGGGCAGCTTTTATCTGGCTTGGAATCTTTGGACCTTCGCGGGAATCGTAGCGGGGGCTTCACTGCCCGATCTTACAGACCTAGGATTAGACTTCGCCATTGCCGCCACCTTTATCGCGCTAGTGATTCCTAGTATTAAAACCTTAGCCACATTGGCTGCCGTAGTAGTTGCGGGGGTCTCTTCGTTGATCTTCACCCTGTTGGGTTTCGAATTGGGCCTAGTCTGTGCCGCAGTGCTGGCGATGGCTACTGGGTTTATGGTTCAAAAATGGACGGCTGACAAATGGAGGACGAAAATATGACAGCGCTGACCATCTTACTACTTGCCTGTATTACCTTTGGTACCCGATATCTGTTTCTCGAAGGCAAGTTGCCCGTGCGTTTGGGTCCCAATATTAAACAGCTGCTTAGCTATAGCGGGCCGGCTGTACTCACGGCTATCTCGATACCGATCCTGTTTGTGCACAACGATCAGCTGGATACCAGCCTGAGTAATCCCTATCTATGGGGAGCCATCGTGGCTATCGCGGCGGCCTATAAAACCGGTAGTGTTTATTGGACCATCGGGCTGGGAACCGCAATGTTCGTTGTCGCTGGATATCAGTTTTAACCTTAAGAGGCTGGGTTAATAAGAACGCATGAGTCACTAAAAGCTGATAATGCCATCATTTAGGTTGCTGCCTTTGCTCAACTCCCTTGCTACTATTTGACGACAATAAGAATAATTAAAACAGAGAACACAATAGAGAGCAGAATTATGATTCCAAGAACCCTATACGACTCCGATCACGAAATGTTCCGCGACAGCCTACGTAAGTTTATTGACGTAGAAGCTATGCCCCACCACGAGCAGTGGGAAAAAGACGGCATGGTAAGCGACGAAATTTGGCTAAAGGCCGGTGAACAGGGCTTCTTGTGTCCCATGATCCCAGAGGAATACGGTGGCTTAGGAACCGATTTTCGCTATAACTGCATCGTCAATGAAGAGATTGGCCGTTCCGGTTGCACAGGCCTTGGCTGGACGTTGCACAATGATATTACCGTGCCGTACATCGTTCGTTATGGCAGTGAAGAGCAGAAGAAAAAATATCTGCCGCTGTGTATTACCGGCGAACTGATTACCGCGATTGCCATGAC
>DDDD01000130.1:0-6994 GCA_002335945.1 Porticoccaceae bacterium UBA1989 | reverse complement strand
GGTAAAAACCTTAACAAGCTGGGTTTAAAAGCTCAGGATACCTCAGAGCTATTTTTCCAAGATGTTAAAGTCCCCAAAGAAAATTTGCTCGGCGAAGAGGGCCGCGGATTTATCTATCTGATGCAAGACCTGCCCCAAGAACGCCTATCTATTGCAATTGGTGCGGTGGCCAACGCAAAGGCTGTTTTGGAGTCAACCGTTGCCTACACCAAAGAGCGCAAAGCCTTCGGTACCACAGTAGCCTCGTTCCAAAACACCCAGTTTAAGCTGGCAGAAATGGCTGCAGAAATAGATATGGCCGAGGTCTATACCGATCGCTGCACGGAGCTGTTACTGGAGGGTAAGCTGGATACGGTAACCGCATCCAAAGCCAAGCTGTTGACCACCGATCTACAATGTAAGGTGGCCGACGAATGCCTGCAGCTGTTTGGCGGCTGGGGCTATATGTGGGAGTATCCCGTGTGTCGCGCCTTTGCGGATTCAAGAATCCAGCGTATTTATGGCGGCACCAACGAGATTATGAAGCTGATTATTTCGCGGGATTTGTTGAGCTAAACAGCTAAACAGTTTGATTGTTAAGTACAAATAAAAACGCCCCTGCAAAGGGGCGTTTTTATTTCTGTCGCTTTATTATGTCTGTTGTTCTATTAGGAATCCAACCGATCCAACACCTTCTGCAACTGCGTTGCACTGGGCCTTGTCTTGTAGTCTTCACCAATATAGAACCACTCAACTATGCCCTGATCATCGAGCAATATCATGGCGGGGTGGGGCAGTTCTTCATCTTTGCGAATGCCATATAAATCGGTGACGGTTAGCTTCACATCAGAGAGAAACTGATAGGGACGATCCATACGATCAGCCATCTTCTGCATACCGCTTGCGTCGTCTGGGCTAATCGCTAGGACCTGATAGCCGGCTTTTTCTAGTGCTGGTAGCAAGGTTTGAATATCTTGCAGATGCCCCACACAAAAAGGACACCAGTGGCCGCGGTAGAAAATCATGATGATTTTACTGCCGCGCAGCTCAGACAGTGTGACCGAATCACCGTTCAGAGATTGCAGTGAAAAATCTGGCGCAGGCTTACCTATCTCCAGTGTTACTCCGGCGACATCGGTAAATCCAGCTTCAGCAGTAACGGCCTGTTCAGGCACGGGTGCATTGTCACAGGCAGCGAGCAGTGCAAGCATTAGCATCGGCAAATAGTTCTTTATCTTCATACCTTTCATATGTTCCATCCTTGATTGGTTTAACAGCTGTTAGCACTTAATAGTAGCTCGTAACATTAGTCCTTATAAGAGGGATCTAACTTTTCAATAATACGAGTGAACGCATTAAATTCCAATTCGCCTGAGGGGCCGCCCATGGTTTGCATAGCCATTAGCTGTTCTGACTTAGCGAGAATCTCAGGGCCTACGGGAATATTAGGTTTGCCGGTTGAGTCTGTGGCCATTTGCACTTCACAGGCTCGCTCCATCGCCCAAAGATTTTGGAACGTCTCGGGAATAGAACGGCCACAGGCCAAGAGGCCATGGTTGCGCAGAATCAGCAGGCTTTTATCGCCCATATTGGCAACTAGCCGCGGCTTCTCATCCTCATTGACTGTGATGCCTTCAAAGTCATGGTAGGCAATGCGGTTGTGCAAAAGTGCAGAGTAGAAGTTGTCGGTGCGCAAACCGTCCTGCTGGCAAGCAACGGCCATGCCGGCATTGGTGTGGGTGTGGGCAATACAGACCACGTCAGCGCGCGCGGCGTGAATAGCGGTGTGAATCACAATGCCCGCAGGGTTCACGGCATAACCGTTGTCTTCAACGATATTGCCATCGATATCAACTTTGACCAGGCTCGATGCGGTAACTTCTGAATAATGTAGGCCGTAGGGATTAATTAAAAAGTGGTGCTCGTCCCCCGGTAGCTTGACGGTAATATGGTTGTAGATCATTTCGCTCCAACCCATATGGTCGAAGATTCTGTAGCAGGCTGCGAGCTGTACTCGCAGTTCTTGTTCTGTCTGTGCCATTAGTTCGCCCTCTTTACAAATTTAGTGAGTATTACAATCTGTGTGCCGTTTACTCGGCCTTCTATGTGCTCTTCATTACTCGACACCAATGAAATATTGCGTACTGCGGTGCCACGTTTGGCGGTAAAACTGGTGCCTTTTACATCTAAATCTTTAATCAATGTCACTGTGTCGCCAGCGGCTAGCACAGCGCCATTACTGTCTTTATGGATAACGTTGTCATCCTCCTCGGCACTGTCTGACTTAGCCCAAGCTAGAGTTTCATCATCTAGATACAGCATATCCAACAAGTCCTGGGGCCAGCCTTCAGCGCTTAATCGGGTCAGCATTCGCCACGCCATCACCTGGACTGCGGGTACCTGCGACCACATGCTGTCGTTCAGGCAGCGCCAATGATTAGCATCGACCCTGTCAGGATTATTGATCTGATCTTCGCAGATGTCACAGATTAACAATGACTGCTCGGTGCTAGCATCACTCTGAGGCGGAATGGCATAAGCAGACAGGTTGTTAGTGCTAGTGCAGAGTTCGCAGGCGGAGCCGCTGCGAGTGTAGAGGTCAGTCATTGGGTTAGCTACTTATAATGAGTTTAAAGACCCCATTATAGCGGGCTTTTACTCATCAGCATCCATGAGGGTTTTTGCGGCTGCCCAGCCCGACTGCACGGCACCTTCAAATCTTGGTCCCGCAAAGGCATCCCCCGCGAGCGCCAGTGGTGGCAGGTCGGTTGATTCGCTCAGCAACATGCAGGGCGCATCGTCCAGGATAGTTGGTTTGCTGTAGCGCCAGCCATGCACCTGATATTCAGTCACCTTGGCATCACCCAGATAAGGTTTGGCCGCATCAATCAGTTGCTGACCAATGTCCACGCGGTCTTCATCGATATGCTTTGCACTAAAGGCACCGCTGCCATGAATAGTCACCGCGGGAATCTTAGAAACACCTTTTTGCAGGTTGTCACTAATCCAGGCGATGGGACCGTCTTCCAGAGCAATAGCGCCAGGGGCTTCAATAGATGTGGGGCCGTCGAGCACCGCCATAACGGCAATGCAGCTCTCATAGTCAATGCGATCAAGTCGAGCCTGTTTGTCTTGGGGGATTTGGATATTGCCTTCATTCAGCAGATCCAGTGTTTGGGGTACTGGCGAGGTAATAAGCAGCTTCTTGGCCGTCACTGTCTCGCCATTATCTAAGCTCGCATGCCATTCATTGCCCTGCTGACTAATACGGTCTACTCGGGTGGCACGGAGTATTTCTAGGCCAATGGCTAAATGTTTAGCAATACCCGTCATGGTGGGGACGCCACGATATCGAGGATGGCCATTGGGCTGCCCTGGATAGCTGCTGTACCACTCCTCTGCCACACCAGCTGCGATCCAGCCAGCAACCGCAGCCTTAAAGCGCGTCTCTCTGGCGGTCATAAACTGGGCACCATGGTCAAAGGTTGCCTCACCAATACGGCGACCTGCTAATCGTCCGCCCAGGCCACGACCCTTATCGACCACTAGAACCTTATAGCCTGCTTGCTGAAGATCGTTGGCTGCGCTGAGGCCAGCAAGGCCAGCGCCAATAATTAAGATGTCTGTGTTTTGGGTAGTCATAGGTTAGGGTCTTTTTATTAAGGGCTATTTATTACTGAGAGCTATCGTTTACGGGCATCTGTTTTACAGCGCACTGAGCAGTAGCGCACCTCATCCCAAACTTTTTCCCATTTCTTGCGCCAGTTAAAAGGGCGCTCACAGATGGGACAGATCTTGCTGGGTAGATCAGATTTCTTACGTGTTTTAGGCATAGTCGGATTATGGCAGAGCTAGCCACAGCCTACTAGGCTGCTGCGAGTGGGCTACCTGCGATAGTGATGCGGTGCATCAGGCGCGCCTGACCCTGGTAATCATTGTTGGCCTGATGCCAGGTGCAGCGATTATCCCAAAAGGTCACCGAGCCGGGCAGCCAGTTAAAGCTGCAGGTAAACTGCGGCTGCATAACATGGGCGTAAAGCTCATCTAATAGGGTGCGACTCTCGGTGAAATCCCAGCCCTCAAACTGAATAGTGTGGCCAGGGTTTACATAAAGTACCTTGCGGTCACTTTCTGGATGCCTAATCACCACGGGATGGGTGGCATCACCCACACGGTCCATACCACCTAGCTGATCATTGAGATCGGTGAGTCTATAGAGACCATTTTCACCATAGAGGTGGGTGTTTGAATGGACCGCACGCAGGCCCTCAAGCTTCTTTTTAAGATTGTCGGGCAGGGCATCATAGGCCGCCGCCAGATTGGCAAACTGGGTATCGCCGCCAGTCTCAGGCAATGTACGGGCCACCAAAATAGACCCTAGGGCAGGAATATCATCATAGGAATGATCGGTGTGCCAACCCCCGCCAATATTGGTTTGCTGGGTTTTTTCTTTGCGTACCTCGGCAATCTGCGGTGATTCTTGGGTGGTCTTAAAGAATTTGTTGACCACAATGCTGCCAAATCTATTGGCAAAGCGCAGGTGCTCCTCTGGGGGTAAATCCTGATCACGAAAAAATAGCAGCCCATACTCAGTAAAGGCTGCTCTCAGTTCGGTGAGTTCAGATTCTGTCATGGTAGCCAGCTGCAGGTCATTCACAACGGCGCCAACGCCTGGGGAAAAAGGAACAATATTCATGATTTTTTAGTTCTTATTATTTTCTTTATTGGAGCATCTTTCCCCTCAGCTGTCATCTGAAAAAATAGGGGGCTACTGCACCACTGATAATAGAACAATAACAATCAGGCAAAGAAAAATGGGTATAGAGATCATGCTGGTGGTGAATATCACTAAATGACGATTTATCTTACTCATGGCTGTGTGTCTCCTTTTAATAAGGCCAGCCTGTAAGTTAATTCAGCGGAGTGGGTTTCTCATTGATATGTATCTACAAAACGTTTGATAGATTCAGTTTTCGAGAATCTTGGCGATGTGGGTTTGTAGTAGTGGAACTAGGTCGGATTCAAACCAGGGGTTTTTACGCAACCAAAGATTATTTCGTGGACTGGGATGGGGCAGTGGGATTCTTTCTGGCGAGTATTCTTTCCAGTTATTGACTAGCTCCGTCAACGTCTTGGCGCCCTGATTGAAGTGGTAATCTTGAGCATACTTGCCAATAACCAAGGTACTCTTAATGTTGGGAAGTAGGTTTAGAACGCGCTCCCGCCAGGTCTCAGCGCACTCGGGGCGCGGTGGTAGGTCGCCCGATTTTCCTGTGCCGGGAAAGCAAAACCCCATAGGGACAATCGCGACTTGCTTTGGGTTATAGAAAACGTCTTTGGAAATTCCCATCCAGTCACGCAAACGGTCGCCGCTGGCGTCGTCAAACGGTATGCCAGAGGCCTGTACTTTTCTACCTGGTGCTTGGCCGGCGATAAGTATTCTTGCGTTTGGATGTATCTGTATAACGGGTCGGGGAGGATGAGGCAGGTGCTTTTCACAGAGCTTACAGTTGCGTACTTCACCGGCGAGTATTAAATGCTGACTCATATCAATCCGCGCTGTTGTTCATTTTGTGGTTAGTTGTGATTAAAAAGTAGCAGATTTTGGTAGGGTAAAATGTAAAAAGGACGTCAATGGGCGTCCTTTTTACTCTGGGTCTCTTTATACTGTGTTACTTATCGACACTCCAGATACCTGCACCGCGCACGGCAATAAACAGAAACGCAAAGCAGTAAAGCGCGGCGAGTTCACCGCCGTTTAGCATCGGAAAAACATTATTCATTCCGTGAACCATCCAATAGGCAACGGCCATGGTGCCACTGCAGATAAAAGCAGCTGGACGGGTAAATAGACCAATCATAACCAGTGCGCCGCCAACTAGTTCGATGGTCCCGGCCCCATACATCAGAGGGTTTAACGGATAGGGAAAGTCACTAGGAAAGTTAAAAAGCTTCTGAGCACCATGCCAGATAAACAAAAATCCAGTGACTATTCTAAGTAGTGCGTAGGCCTGATCTTCACGGCCATCCAACAAGTTATCTAAAAATTTCATAGTTATACCTTTTACCCATTTATGTTTTTAGTATCTATAGCGTAGCTGCCTAAAAAGCAGCAGGCCCTAATTTATACCTTATTGCATCTTGGCTAAAACAACAATGGCAGTCGGATAGGCGGATATAGAATTGGTAATAGACTCAGAATCCCTATTTATGCTCAAACCGTTAACAATTATACTGGCCGCCTCGGCCAATCAGCCATTGCCCATTGGAAACCCCTATGTCCGTCCTCTCAATCGATCAGTTACTCCATGCTTTCTCTATGATCGGAACCATTGTCTTTGCAGTGTCCGGGGCGCTATTTGCTGCCGAAAAACGCATGGATATTCTGGGCTTTATTTTGGTTGGCACAGTTACTGGCGTGGGCGGTGGTACCTTGCGAGATCTATTGCTGGGTATTTCTCCGGTAAGTTGGGTGCACAACCCGCTTGCTGTTTATATTTGTATCGGTGCTTCCGCGTTAACCTATTTTTCAGTGGACCTATACCGTAAGCGGGACGCTTGGATTCTGTGGACTGATGCCATTGGCTTGGCGGTTTTTGCCGTGATGGGTGCACAGACTGCACTGGCACATGAGGTGCCACCCATGATTGCGGTGGTGATGGGGGTGATGACAGCGACGTTTGGTGGCCTGATGCGCGATGTGCTCTGTGCCGAGGTGTTAACGCTAATGCGCCCCGAAATTTATATCAGTTGCGCCCTATCAGGTGCAGCCACTTACGTAGTCCTGCATCAGTTGGGGGTTACCGACAGCATCGCCGCAGGGATTGCCTTTATTGCCGGATTCGGTCTGAGGGCGGCGGCGATTCATTTTAAGCTAACCTTGCCTCGGTTTGGTTCTTAGTCTGTCGAGACTATCTGTGCTCTGTTGCAATGACATACCTCTGTCATCTCGAACGCATGTGAGAGATCTTTAGATCCCTCGTCGCTACGCTCTGTCGGGATGACAAAATTAATA
>DDDD01000181.1 GCA_002335945.1 Porticoccaceae bacterium UBA1989 | reverse complement strand
GCAGAATTTGAGTCGGCCATTGAACTGCTTCCAGAGGTTTTAGAATGTTGCGTGCTGGCGGGGGTACATGATTATGTGCTGCGAATAGCGACTCAGAATCTACAGACCTTTGAGTCCTTTCTAAAAGATAAGCTGGCCAATGTTGATCAGGTCGAGGATATCGAGTCGACTATTATTCTCAATCAAACAATGACACACCGTTCACCGAAACTTAGTGGCAACTAATTTTCCTGGGGACGACGAATAGCTGATTAACCAGATCGGCACATTTCTCAATATGCCCTACGCAGTCCCATACCAGTGGTGGTACGCCATGGGCAGATTCATTGCGCAGTTGCGGCAACACCTTGGGCAGCGAACCACAGTAATGATTATCTAAATCTGGCTCTTTTATGTGCCGAAATCGGGCATCGCAGAGCCAGTTCTTTTGGTTAGCTTTAATCAGCAACTGGCGCAGCATCAGATCTTGGCGATTGGCTTTAATACGCAGGGCATGCTCTATAATAGTGTAGGTTTTAAGCTGCACTTCAGAACCAAGAGAATAAAAAAAGAAGGTGTATAGGGCCATGTTTCTGGCGATATTGAACTGCCCATTAATGGTCTGGGGAACTCCCGAATGCAATTTAATGTGGGCAATTTCTCGATGGTATGATTCCAGCTCAATGGTTTTACCACCGAGTTTCATCATAAACAGATGCTGTTTATCAATAGATAGTATCTCGTCAAATTCCTTGAACGAATTCATGTTGGGTATCCTTCCCTATTTGATTATGTAGCCTCGCGGAAAGTAACCTCTCAGACGATCCCTATCTGAATCCTTTTCACTCCTTTAACTAACGACCCTTTAATTTTTAGATGCTGGCAGCGTATTTAGCAAGCATGACGGCGACTTCATTTAACCGCCTGCCTGTTGCAGGACTAAATTTTCCCGTTGATATAAACCCATGGGTACAGTCCGGTAAATGCAGGTGTGATACCGACACCTTTGCTTGCTGTAATTTCTCGACAAAGGCTAGACCTTCATCTCTCAATACATCGTATTCTGCGGTCACCACCAACGTATCTGGCGTTGAGCTCATATCCTCACAGAGCATTGGGCTGGTTTTCAGTGCCTGAGATTCAGCGTCTTTGGGTACATAGGCGTTGCGGAAAAACCTCATCGTGTCCTCGGTTAATATTAGACCCTTACCGAAACGCCGAATCGAATCTGAATCACCGCTCATATCGACCCAGGGATAAAGTAAAAACTGAAAGCTTGGGGCGACGCTCAACTCTCCTTGCAACAGATCCCCGGAGGTTTGCATGGCTAAAACCGCGGCCAAATTACCGCCAGCACTGTCACCGCCCATGCCAATTTTTGTTTGCTCAATACCCAGCTCAGCCGCATGCTCTGCCACCCAGTTCCAGGCATCTAAACCATCCTGCAACGGGCCGGGGAACGGACTCTCAGGTGCCAGTCGATAATCTACCGAAATCAGGTTTATATTAGCCCGACTGGTCAGTAAGCTGCAGAAACCATGGTGACTTTTAAAACTACCAATCGCATAGCCGCCACCATGAAAGTAAACCATGGTCAGTTTTGGCGTAGCCTTGGTGGGTCGATAAATTCTGATTCCTAACTCGCGCTCACCAACGTCGATTGACCGATCCTCTGTAGTGACATCAGACCGAGAACCGCTGCCAAACAGCTTGTCAAAACTGTCGTAGGTGGCTCGAAGAGTGTTGAGTGATGATCCGCTGAGCCCTGGCCCCACATTGCTCAATTTGCAGAGAATTCTCTGGCCTGTAATCAGTTTCATTGGATCACCCTAGTTTATTATGCTTTTTCATCGAGCTCTTTTTAAGATCTGGCTCGTTCGTTTATAGCCCTAAGCTAAAGCAATCTTATCTTTCTAGCAATCAGTATTAATCTAAGGGGTTATATTTTTAACCGCAGGGTGCGCAAAACATGTTCCTGTAAGTTAGCTGGAATACCAAGATCGGTCGCCAGCGTTTCCCACCGAGTAAAGGCCTCGACGGTGCGCTGAATAATGTGCTTTTCACTACCCCGTGGCAGGCCGGCATATTGCGCCAACTGTTTTAAATCTTGGCGGTCAAAGTCATTTGTTTTGCCATTGATGCTCAGCTGATGATTGCGGGTAAATTCGCTACCCTCGCCATGACAGAGGTCATAGGCGGGAGATAGATCCCAATTTCCGCGCCTGTTCATCATAAAGGCGAAATTTTTAACATGGTCATCTTGGTTACAGCTAATAATATTAAATACCACGCGGCGAAACTGTTCTTCGAAGGCCCGTTTGGGAATACCCAATCGTTTCATGGCCATAAATAACTGCTCATAAGAGTGATAGCCACTTTCATAATAGTCGTAATGAGTTAGTGCGGCGAAGGTCTGAACAAACTTCTTGCCGCCGTCCGCATCTCGGTCAAAACGGCGTGTCATAAAATGATTGCGACCATTTTCTGACAGAATACGGCTTTCCATCATGTCGATGCCGCACTCTTTGGCCATCAGGTAGTAGCTGTATTCAAGCAGACCATAGCCTGAGGGATCTGCGACACCCCAGTCGCCGCTAAATTTAACACCGTCAAATTTGATCAGCCAATGTTCAAAGCCAGTGGGCAGATCTAGCTGCCCGGAACGTACCTGTTTGGTTTGCGGGTTGAATGCGATAACGGCTTTGGCTCGCGCGCCGCCCGCGGAGGTGCCGACTCTAAGGATATCCAGCAACCCATCCTTGGCATTAGCTGTTTGTTCCGCCGCTTCGGTGAATGCCGTATCCAAGGTTTTCTTGCTGGCAAAGGCCATTGAGGCGAGCGCCGTTAAGTCTTCTATGGCCAATAATTTATCGTCGCTTTTATCGGGTCCCGCTGAGGGTTCGAATTCTAGGGCGCCCATGCCACGCTTGCCGGTATAACAGAGACGGTCCACTGCATTGAAGTCTGCAGGCTTGCGTCCGGTTTGTGCCAGCCATACATCAATCAGTCGCTGCCCATATTTGTCTGGCAAACTGTCAGCAATAAGCCCCGGCATGCCGTGAAATGATCGTGGATGAAGATCGGGGAACTGATAGATTCGCCGCCCCTGCACAGGCATCATTAAGGGTGCGGGCTCAATACCCAAGCCTTCAAACTCAGGGTCATATTCAAACCTCGCAAAGCGCTCGTCACTGTCCATGGCGACGTAGCCAATAGTAGTGCCCCAGAGCTTTACCGTCGCGGTGGTCATTCGCTCTCATCACCCCAACGAAAGCCCTGCTCAGTAACCTGCCCTTTTTTACTTTGCTTAGCCTTATAAAGAACTTCAGCCATGGGTGAATCAAAGGTTTCTGGCAGTAATCCATCAACGGCAGCGGTCATTCGCAGAGCTTTCATTAATTTGAGCCACGAGGCTAGCTGGCCGTCCTGACCAGATTCGATACGACGTAGGGTTGCGACGCCAATACCCGCTTCTTCAGCCAAACGGGTTTGCGAAAAGCCCTGCTGTTTACGCACCCGCGCCAGCCTACGGCCCATTTCGGCGAGGATTGCACCCTCTGGCGTTAAATAATCGATTTTCATGCTGGCTACCCTAGTGTTTTTTGCTTAGAAACGGCTCTCTCGCTATTTCCTGTTACCACTAAATTAGTGCTGTTGATACAATACAGCAGCCAGAGCTGCATATGCAACATATAATATCGATTATGATATCATATAGCCTATTAAGATCATTTAAATATCATATATGATTGCAATTAATATTGGCACTGAAGGTTCTGCACGCCTATTATTTCTAGTAATAAGAGTTCTCCTGGTCCCGATGTCGATCCGAAAAAGTCTTATTAAACACTTCCCCTGAACAGCGCATGAGGGAGAAAAAGTGTGTAAAATCGGCAGCCTCAAACAATAGCCTGACTCTCCATGATTGACCGCAAATTCTGTGTTGCCCCTATGCTCGACTGGACCGATCGCCAC
>DDDD01000154.1:4695-29028 GCA_002335945.1 Porticoccaceae bacterium UBA1989 | reverse complement strand
GTGGATGGGCCAACCAGTGGTAACATTAGATAGGGACCTGATTCTACGCCCCAAACGGCAAGGGTTTGGCCAAAGTCTTCGCCTTCACTTTTCTCCAGACCCGCACGTTGAGCAACGTCAAATAAACCACCAACACCGACTGTGATATTAATTAAGAATCGACCCGAGTCATTGCCCGCTTGGGCAAATTTCCCCTGTAATAAATCATTGAAAACATTGGTGATTTCATTGAGGTTACTAAAAACATTAAGAATGCCTTTCTCTAAAGGATCGGGCACAGCGGCCTTATAGGTTTTCGCTGCCGGCTTAAGAAAAATATTGTCCAGGGCCTCATTAAAAACAAACGCCGTGCGATTGAGATTCTCGAGGCGATCGTTGCGCTCAGCTTCTTCAGACAACACTAAAGATGACGCCATCATAGAGAGCGTTAAAGTAAGTATTAGCTTGATGTGTTTCATGGTATTTAACTCGGGAATCATGTGCATCCAGCGGCTCGTTCCAAGCGCGCTATCCTACTAGATATTTGTTACCGCATACAAGTCGGATGAAGGTCAAACGCGGCGGAAACCGCAGATAACGTCATTATCCATAAGTTTATAGATAATGTCTTCACCAAAGGCTAATAAACTCTCAGGTTGCGGGTGATTTATCTCCTTAGCTAACCTTAATATAGACGCTCTTCCTGAAAGTTGCTCAGTTTCAAGTATCTCTAGCAGCCTTACTGTCACTGGGTTCGATTCGATAAACCCAACCTTTAAATCGCGATTGCGATAAACAATAAGTACAGTCCCCGCCGGCTCAATATTATCGGCGCTGGGCTGATAATGAGGGCCTATCTTATGCACTGGGTACTGATAGGAAAGCCGCCAGGCGGTTGGAGACACTACAGGGTGCTCGTCGAGTGCATCTCCGGTTAGGGCGACATCGCTTGGTATTTCAAGGGTCGACACATCTAGCGCTAGCTCTACCCATTCGTAATGCGCCAACTCCAACATAAAGCTTGGGTCAGATGGCTGGGGCTCTCGCTCTTGCTGCAGGTAGCTTAGAAACTCTTCACTAATTTGCAGAAAATAGGGGCTGTGGCTGTGATGACGATGAACAAAGTCTCGTACCATTTCAAGCCAGTTGTCGGGGGCAATAATGGATTTAAGAACTGGGAAACCCGAGGCTAAAAACGATTCGATATTATTAAAGAATAGATCCCTATAGATTTTCAATCGTCTATCTTCGAGATCAGTGGGCGCGGCATTAATATCTGGATGCCTGATATGCGCCGCAAACTGGCGCTGAGTTTTTTGAAACTCTGCCTCCGATTCGATCCTAGCTTCTGAATCAGACATCGACCGTTACCCCAGTATTAGCCTGCTGGATTTTATTGATACGCCCTACTTCTAACAGCAATTCATCAACTGGGGGAATGTTAAAGTCACGCTCAAGTAGGGTTGGGAAGACACCAAACTGCTTATACGCTAGGTCGAGAAGATCCCAGACTGGATCTATAACATCTGCGCCGTGAGTGTCGACTCTGAGATCCTCTGCCTCGTCATAATGGCCTGCTATATGACCATAGACCACCCGATGCCCCGGCAGCGCGGCTAAAAATTTCTGCGGATCGTAACTATGATTAATACTGTTGACGTAAATATTATTGATGTCGAGTAATAGGTTGCAGTCGGCTTTTTCGAGCACGGCATTGGTAAACTCTAGTTCTGACATCTCCTGCTGGGGTGCTGCGTAATAGGACACGTTTTCCATAGCGATACGCTGGCCCAAAAAGTCCTGAATCTGGCTGATACGATCGGCCACATAGTCCACAGCTTCCGGCGTAAAAGGAATGGGCATAAGATCATATAGGTGGCCGCTGTCACTGCAGTAGCTGAGATGTTCGGTGTAACTGAGGATAGAATACTCAGCCATAAAGGCTTTGATTTGCTTGAGTAGATTCCAATCGAGGGGAGCTGGGGATCCTATAGAGAGAGATAGCCCGTGGATTACAAAGGGGAACCTTTCGGTATATTCACGAAACGCTTTACCATAGCGCCCGCCAACATTAATCCAATTTTCCGGTGCCACTTCCATAAACTGAATGTCATCGGTGGTGACAGAAGAAAGCGGGCCCAAAAGAGCCCGCCTTAAACCTAGTCCCGCCCCCGTTACGGGATAGGGACTAGCCATGATATTCTGAAACTCTAACAGCGATGCTAGAATTCGGCTCACAGAGCATCTGCTGCACCCTACTTGTCGCCACCACATTTACCTTCGCCGCACTTGCCTTCACCCTCGGCTTTCTCGCCACCACATTTGCCTTCACCTTCCGCTTTGTCGCCGCCGCAGGATCCTTCACCAGCTGCTTTGTCGCCACCGGCCATACCTTCACCGCACTTACCTTCACCACATTTGCCTTCTGTCGCCTTCTTAGCCTCTCCACATTTACCTTCACCGCATTTGCCTTCGGCATGGTGGGCAGCTAGGTTATAACCGGATGAGAGTTGGTCTGCTTGGAAGGGGTTCTCTGCCGCCAATGTTGCTGGTGACAGCGCTACAGACGCCATAAATGCAACGCCACAGGCTGCTGCCAAAGGTTTCATTGTTTGTTTAGCCATTAGATGTTTCTCCTTAAGAGACTAGTTGTTATCCATAAATCAAGAACCAGTATGGTTTCAAGATGCTATTCAGACTGAATGAATATAGGGAAGTTTCATATCCTGGGGTTTTTTTTAATCTAGGGTATTGAGAATATCTAAACCAGACTAATCAGCCACCCTCTACGAGGTACCTGCGCAACCGATCATGGATGTCTAGCCAGTGCTTTTTAAGACGTTTCTCAGACACGGGAACGCGGGTTTTTAACTGTTGGGCAAACAGAGATACGCGGTACTCTTCAAGCAGCCAGCGAAACGCCCAAATAGACTCTTCTAATTCGTAAGAAAGGGTTTGGGGCTGTATGGCATTCACCGGTTTGGCAAAGTCTTCCAGCTCCTGAATATAGCCTCGGTCTTTGGCAATCTGTGAGGCCAGCTTTTCTATTCTTATCTGCACACCGCGAATTAGACGGAGGTACTGGCCGGTTTGATCCAGATTACAATGGGTCAGTGTTTCTGGGGAAAACAACCAGCTAACCTGCTGATTAATGTCGTTTTTAGCGTAAATCGCGGTTAAGCCTAGTGACCGTAATTGCTTCTGGTTGCTATGTAACTGAGGCAACACCGCTTCAATATTGGCGGCGTGCTGCTGGGCTATATCCACCACCTGTCCTATACCCGCTTGATAGGCCTGATCAAAACATTGCTGTTCGCGAATAACCCCTTTGTCGCTGAAAATGGCCTCTTGAAAGCTGGTACTAATAAGCGCGTTAACCAGGTCCTGACGGTTGCCGATAGCGGCCGCTTTTAAAGCCAGTTCGGTACCGCGCAACAGATGCTTACTGAGATACTTAACCTGTTCACGGCCCTTTAACAGTGCCAACCGCAGCTGACCCTGACGGCTGACTCTATCGGCGGCCAAAGGATTGTCTAGCACCTCGATAGCGACGGATTCGCCGCAGTCTTTTAGCGCGGGCCAGGCCTTGATGTTTATCTTGCCGCGCTTAAGCTGCACCTCTTGGGGCAACTCAGCAAAGTCCCATTCGACAATATCCTGACGAGATATCGAGTCGTCGGAGGCCTGCTGTTCTAGGCCGGCGCTAATCTGCTGTTTAAAGTCCCGTTGCAGCTGTTCCAAACTACGAGCCATGGCAACGGTTTTGCCCGCTTCGTCTTGGAGAATAAAATTCATGCGATACCAGGGATCGAGATTGTCTGCCTTCCAATCTTCGTTGTTTACTGTCATGCCGGTCTGTCTTTTAAGCTGCTCAGCAAGGACCTCTGTGATCGGTCGATCCTGGGCATGGACCTGCAATAGTATTTTGTCCACATAGTCTGGAACGGGCACAAAGTGGCGTCTTGTCTGCTTGGGCAGGCTCTTCACTAAGGCAATACATTTGTCCCGCAACATACCTGGCACCAGCCAATCGAAGAAGTAACGTGGCAGCTGGTGCAATAGTGCCAATGGAATAATCGCGCTGACGCCATCCTGCTCATGGCCCGGCTGGAAATGGTAGCTCAGTTCAAACTCGATACCGTCGCAGGTGACCATTTCTGGGAACTGGGCCTCTTCATCTTCCGCCAGACCGCGAAGCAACAAGGAGTCTTTATTTATATTGAGCAGGGTTGGGTTTTCTTGCTCGGCACTTTTACGCCATTTTTCGAACGCCGGTAGATTATAAATTCCCTCGGGAATCCGCTCGTCATAAAAGCTGTAAATAACTTTTTGCTCGGCGAGTAAATCTCGGCGGCGGAAACGATCTTCCAAAGCCTGTAATTCTTCGACTAGTTTATGGTTGTGCTTGTAAAAACTGCCCTTGCCGCGATAGCCCTCTTCCACCAATGCCTGCTGAATAAACACAGCCCTCGCTTCCACTGGTGCAACATTGCCATAGACAGTATTCTTAGCCTCAACAATGGTTAAGCCAAACAGTGTCTGCCGCTCTTTGGCCATCACCTGGCCGGCTTTCTGATGATAGAAAGGTTCGCTATAGGTCTTTTTTACCAGGTGGCCTGCCAGTGACTCCAGCCAGTCGGAATCAATCTTAGCCACATTAAGAGCATACTGTTTGGCGGTTTCCATTAAGGAACCGGCCATTATCCACTTGGGTGGTTTTTTGCTCAGACCAGAACCGGGGAAGATAAAAAACTTACGGTTTCTAGTGCCCAAAAATTCCCATTTTTCTTCCCGTATGCCCACCTGGCCTAACAGCCCAGAAAGGATGGCCTGATGGATGGCAGCATATTCGGCGGGCTTGTCGTTATCTCTAAGTTTAAGTGCGCGACAGGCGGTGTGGACCTGATGATGAAGGTCGCGCCATTCTTTCATACGCAAAAATGACACGTAGTTAGCACGGCAGTATTTACTGTATTGGTTACTCGACAGCTCTTGACGCTTGCTTTCGAAATGACGCCACAGGTTCAACAGGGACACAAAATCTGAATCTTCGTCTTGCCACTGCTTATGACACTGGTCAGCTGCCTGACGTTTATCAGCGGGACGCTCTCGGGCATCCTGAATGCTCAGTCCGGTGGTGATAATCATCACTTCACTGAGGGAACCGGTTTTTGCCGCCTGTAAAATCATCCGCCCAAATCTTGGATCTAGAGGAACAGTGGTTAACTGTTTGCCTAGGGCCGTTAACTTGCCATTGGCGGTTACGGCCTGAAGTTCTTCGAGCAATTTAAAGCCGTCGTTGATCATGCGATTATCGGGCGGATCAACAAAGGGGAAGCTGCGAATATCACCAATATTGAGATGCAACATCTGCAATATAACGGCGGCTAGATTGGTGCGCACAATCTCAGGGTCGGTAAATTCAGGGCGGTTGTTGTAGTCGTTTTCACTGTATAGCCGATAGCAGATGCCATCACTTACTCGGCCACAGCGACCCGCACGCTGATTGGCACTGGCTTGAGAAATAGCCTCAATGGGCAGGCGCTGTACTTTGGTGCGAAAGCTGTAGCGGGACAATCGTGCGCGGCCTGTGTCGATCACATAGCCAATGCCGGGAACGGTCAATGAGGTTTCCGCAACATTGGTACTTAAAATAACTCGCCTGCCCTTATGGGGTGAAAAGATTTTACTCTGCTCTGCAAGACTCAATCGCGCATAAAGGGGTACTACTTCTGTATGGGGAAGCTGGGCGCGTTTAATCGCCAAATTGGCTTCACGGATTTCTCGCTCACCACTTAAAAATACTAATACATCACCGGCTTTTTGGCTGGCTTGAATGTCCTGTAGGCAATCAATAATTTTCTGATCTCGGTCGCTGTCGAGGTCGTCATCGGTGCTGTATACAATTTCTACTGGGAAGGTTCGCCCTGACACCTCGACCACTGGCGCATTATCAAAATGCTTGGAGAATTTTTCGACATCAATGGTGGCGGAGGTAATAATTAATTTTAGATCGGGGCGCTGTCGCAGTAGGCTTTTTAAATAGCCCAGAAGAAAATCAATATTCAAACTGCGCTCATGGGCCTCATCAATAATGAGTGTGTCGTATTTACTGAGAAATTTATCGTTCTGAATTTCAGCCAGCAATATACCGTCGGTCATTAATTTGATCAGGCTCTTTGGTGAACTCTGATCGGAGAAACGGACCTGATAGCCTACGATATCGCCTAGGGGCGTTTTTAATTCGCTGGCAATACGGTCTGCCACAGTGCGTGCAGCAATTCTACGGGGCTGGGTGTGGCCAATAAGACCGCGTACACCACGCCCTGCCTGTAGGCATATTTTTGGGATCTGTGTGGTTTTACCCGAGCCAGTTTCGCCGGCAATAACCACCACCTGATTGTCGATGATCAGTTCGCGAATTTCTTCAGAGCGAGCGCTGACGGGAAGATCCGGAAATTTTATTGTAGGCACTGTTTGCTGGCGTGCAATCACCTGGACGTTGGCGCGCAACGCATTGGCCGACCATTTCTGCCAGGCCGCTGCGATATCTTTTTTAGACATCCACAGCCGCTGCAGCTCATTCAACTGGCGATTGAGACGAAATAGATCGCGACTGCTAACCGACTGAGGCAGCCATTGAAAGAGCTGCTCAAAATCCGCTTTTTTAAGGGGAGCCTGGCTGAGAAAGTTCGCTTCTGGGCTGGCTGGCTGTTGCGACGACAACTTATTATTCGCCGGTATTTTGCCAGATACATTCACCGCTGGCGGCCTTGATGGCATCCAACTTTTTATGGTGATCATCCAGCTCCTGTGCGCTGGCGGCAATAACGCGCAGTGGCGGACGGGTTGTCGGGAGGCGGCGAATAGTTGAGGCGGTGTTCATCTCGCCCCCATCACCCTCAGAAGAGTCGCTCATATTAAGACTGACCTGACCACCGGTCATCAGCAGATAAACATCTGCCAGAATCTCCGCATCCAATAAGGCGCCGTGGAGGTCACGCTGAGAATTATCTACGCCATAGCGCTTGCAGAGTGCATCAAGATTATTTTTCTGTCCTGGGTGTTTCTGTCGCGCCAGTGCCAGAGTATCAATAATGCGACACCCACTTTCTATGGACTTGGGCTTTGGTCGCAGCTTGGATGTCTCGTGATTGATAAAACCTATATCAAAGGGGGCATTGTGAATAATTAAATCTGCGCCATTGATAAACTCGAAGAATTCTGGGGATATGGCTTCAAACAGGGGTTTGTCTTCAAGAAATTGATCGCTAATACCATGCACTTCCATGGCACCCTCGTCGACCTTGCGCTGAGGATTGACGTACTGATGGTAATGGCGGCCCGTGAGCTTGCGATTGACCATTTCGACACAGCCAATCTCGATAATCCGATGATCCTGAGAGGTCTCTAGGCCGGTAGTTTCTGTATCAAGAACAATCTGTCTCATGGTGTCTGTTTATCTGCCTGTTTATCTATTGTTGATCAATATTAGCTAAGGATGGGGCTGCCCACGCAATAGAGTGCGTTCAAAGCTCGTCAATACCGCGATTGGCCAGCTGATCGGCTATTTCGTTTTCACGATGGCCACTGTGACCCTTTACCCACTGCCAGTCTATCTTATGTTCGCCGATAACCGCATCGAGTTTTTGCCACAGATCAACATTTTTAACGGGCTGTTTGGAGGCTGTTTTCCAGCCGCGCTTTTTCCAGTTGGCCATCCATTCCTGTATGCCTTTTAGCACATAGGTCGAGTCGGAGGTTACAGTCACTTCGCAGGGTCTTTTTAACGCCGCTAGGCCTTCAATAACCGCCGTGAGTTCCATGCGATTGTTGGTGGTATCGGGCTCGCCACCACAGAGGGTTTTTTCTTCGCCACCGAAGCGCATCAACACACCCCATCCGCCAGGACCAGGGTTGCCACGGCAGGCACCGTCTGTGAAAATTTCGACCGAATTCATAATGTTTCCTGTGGGGATTTATGTTTTTTTTGCACCTGAGTCACGTCTTGCTGGGCGCTCATGCGATGACTATTAGTCGTAGCCGCTGGACGCCAAATAGCGCCAGTGCTAATGCCGCGAGCCACTCGCTTAACCGCGTGAATCATATAGAAGTTACCTAGGGGAAAGCGAACCTTTTGGCCGATTTTTTCCCAGACCGAATCCTGCTCAATCCACTGGGGACGATTGAGCGGCAGATTGTAGGCACCATGATCTATCTCTAATACCTGAAAGTTGAGTAGGGACAGCCAATCAATCACCCGCCCTTTGCGTAAATTGTGGAAACCGTACTGAGGCTGACCGGACAGTAGCTGCATCGGGAATTTGAGAACGCCATGAGGGCCATAGGGATTAAAGAGGCAGAGCAGAAGATGTCCGCCCGGCGCAACTACCCTGCTCACTTCTGCAAGTACGGCCTTGGGCGAGACCGAGAATTCAACCGCATGCTGCAGTAGCGCCACATCAACAGTATCTGCCGGCAGTGGCAGCTCTGCGTAGTTACTGATGGCCGAAGCCTGAGGAGAAGCCGCCGCATGGAGCGAGAAGCGGTGCAGCTGACTAAAGCAATCGAGGGACTGCTTGTCTGGCCCGAGTCCGAGATGCATTAGGCGGTAGCCAGGTAACTGACTGTACTTTTCGGCTAAAACACGATGCTCATGGAGGCTTAGGTAACGAGCGAAATCTGTCTGACGCCAGGCCTCTAGCTCATCTGCAACCGAGCCGAGGTCAGCCACTTTGAGGCGATCTAAGACTTTTTTACTGCGTTCTCGAAGAAACTGTAATGACATAGGCTTGCTGTGTGCTAGTTGGGCTTGTCGTTAAAAGTAGCGCCTATTATGGAGTAGTTGAGGATTATTTGAAATCTGATAACTAATAACCATCAGCGGTTTGTCTAATCGCGCTGTGGTCGCTACAATCCGCGCGAAATTAATAACTAGAATGAGTTCAATCTGTGCAGTCTGAACACAAGCTTATCGCCCTATCTTTAAAATTCATGTTTGCCAGCCTTTTGCTGGGTGGCTGTGCATTAGCGCCGACAGAGTCTGCTGATCAGCCACTTGCTGAAGATGTATCTCAGGCACAATTAACTGAGGGAACTCCTTTGGGGGCTGATGGTGCTCTTAATGGAGCTCTTGTTAGGGCTGATGGCATTCTTATTGGTGCCAATGGCGCTGTCCCTGTCACTGAAGCGGCTCCGGCTAAGAAGCATGATCTGTGGGAGCGTATTCGTAGCGGCCATGATTTAACCCCAGAGATTCTTCCCGCCAGTGTTTTGAAGCAGCGTGACTGGTACCTGCGCAACCCTAGCTATTTAGCGACAGTCTTTAACCGCGCTGAGCCGTTTATCTTTTATGTTACTGACGAGCTTGAGAAAGCCGGCCTGCCCTTGGAGTTGGCTCTGCTGCCTATCGTAGAGAGCACCTATGACCCCCTGGCCTACAGCCACAGCCATGCGGTGGGTCTCTGGCAGTTTATTCCCTCTACGGCAAAGGCCTTTGGTCTCAGGCGTGATCGCTGGTATGACGGACGTCGGGATGTCATCTATTCAACCCAAGCAGCGGTTAGATACCTTCAGTATCTTCACAAGCGCTTTGATAATGACTGGCTGTTGGCACTTGCCGCCTATAACTCTGGTGAGGGCAATGTTCGTAAATCGATCCGCCGCAACATTAAATTGGGCAAGAAGGCTGACTTTTGGTCAATCAAGCTACCCAGAGAAACCAGAAACTATGTGCCTCAGCTGCTGGCATTAGCCACGCTGATTGAAGATCCAGAAAAATATTCTATTGAACTGCCCTTTATTGCCGATGAGCCCTATTTTGAAGTCGTAGAAATTGAATCCCAGATGGACCTCAATAAGGTCATTGAGATCACCGGCGTTGAAGGCACAGCCTTCACTCGACTAAATCCGGCTTATCGCCGTTCTATCACGCCGCCTAAGGGCAAACACTCGCTATTACTGCCCATGGGTACTGCAGAACCACTGCGCCAGTTACTCGCGACAACGGACCCAAAAACCTGGGTTCCCCATACTGAATACCTGGTGATGAGCGGTGATAGCCTGTCGCAGATCGCCCAGCGCTTCCGTGTACCTACCCAATGGCTTAAGAGTCGGAATAGCCTGAGTTCAGATCGCTTAAAAATTGGTCAGGTACTGCTAATACCCCATTCCGGCGACACAGTGACTACCAGCGGGGCTAAGGTTCTTCAGAGCGCTCGTTACAGCGTTAGGCGTGGCGATTCCCTGTCTGGCATTGCCAGCCAGTACAAGACCTCTATCGCGGACATAAGGCGCGTCAACGGTCTTAAGACAGATGTACTGCAGATTGGTCAGCAACTTCGCGTTAACAATAGCGCTGGCAGTCCTATTCCAGAGAATCTACGCAAGCTATCCTACAAAGTTAGGCGTGGTGATTCCCTGTACCTTATCGCAGAGAAGTTTGATTTAACGATTCGTGATATCACGCGCTGGAATAAGATCAGCCGCAATGAATTTTTGCAGCCCGGTCAACGACTGACTCTGTTTATTAATGCGTTGCGCATTTAGTTAGTAGCCTTACACTCTAGCCATCAAATAGCTAAACAGCAGACAATAAAAAGCCGGGCCTGAGCCCGGCTTTTTATTGTCTGCAATTCTTACTGCTTTATATCGGCGCCAGACACTAGGCTGGATTGATACGCCTGAATCTCTCGACTGCCGTTAATTGAGCTCGTTGCATAGATCAGGCTGGCCTTTTGCTGGCCGCTCAACTTGGTAACATCACCCTGAGTTACTTCTATCAACGAGGCGACAACATAGTCTCCGTTGCGCATATAGAAGCCTTCTGTCACCGCTGTGTCTACTGGCGACTGCATCTGGAAGACCGCATTCAATATTTCAGGGTTAACACCGCCACCATTGCGCTTAACATCCAGCACAACCTGCCAGTCTAGGGCATTGGCCTTGGCCACAGTCTCAACGCTTTCGCCTGCTTCGACGGACGCTAACAGGGCAGCACCCTGCTGCGCAATGGCCTGCTGTGCAATCGTTGCTTTAAGTGACCTAGTCACAGTGTCACGCACCTCAACCAACTCTTTTTGCCGTGCCGGGATACTTTCATTGAGCTTGATCACCATATAGCGGTCATTGCCCAGTTCCAGCACTTCGCTGGCATATTTATCATCCACGACTTCTGAACTAAACGCGGCTTTAACCACGGCAGGATAAGAGGCAACGCCTTCCCCACCAGCACGAGAAAACGCACTCGAGGTTTGAGCTGTAAGCTCTAGGTCTTCAGCGACAGCAGCCAGAGACTCTGCATTAAAGCTAAGCTCTTTAAGCATTTCGAGTTTTTCGATCAGAGCATTCGCCGTCAACTCTGTGAGCAGCTCCTGTTCAATACGTGCCGATTCTGCGGCCAGTTCGAACGTCTGTTCCTGAATATCCAGCAACTTAATAAAATGTGTGCCTGCATCGGTGTCTACCGCGGTGGATACCTGGCCTACTTCAAGCTTCGCTAGCGCCGCTTCAAAGGGTTCAGGGAATGTATCACCGGTGGTGTAACCGAGATCGCCGCCAGTGTCAGCAGCACCAAAATCTTCAGAATACTCTGTTGCCAACGCGGCAAAGTCGTCCCCTGCATCTAACTTAGCCTGAATCTCTATCAGCAGCTCTGCACTTGGCTCAGACAATAATATATGTGCTGCCTGACGTGATACGGCGGTGTCTGCGGACTCAGCTTCCTGATCGAATCGCGCTTGAATTTGCTCTGGACTGACTGACTTGCCCTCGGTGAGCTGCGCTGCATTGAGTTCTATATAATCAATAACCACCTGGTCGTCGGTCTGGTACTGCTCTTTGTTGAGCTCGTAATAGGCACTAACCTGCTCTTCGCTTAATTCCACTGCATACATAATTGGCGCGATGGGCAGTGTAAGGTAGTAATAGTCACGCATTTGCTCGGTAAGACCTGCCAATGCAGCGAGTTCGGTCTCAGTCACAAAGTTGGTAATGGCAACACCCTGCACAACCTGCTGAATCAGCAAGTCTTCTTTAATCATGTCGATAAATGTGGCGCTGGTATAACCCTGCTGGCGGATCGCATACTGAAAAACATCCTGGTCAAAGCGGCCGTCAGTTTGAAAACTCGGCGTGTCGATGAGTAATTTGCTCACCGTCTTTGTGGATATACCCATGGCCTGATCTGCAGCCGACTGTGCAATCACTTTGCGGCCAATCATTTGCTGTAGTACGCCGGGACGGATCAATTCGTCGTCAACCAAGGCGGGATCCAAGCCTTCGTTTTCGCTAAGAATACGTCTTTTCTCGACACTGATCGCCTGCTGAATACGCAGTGCACTGACCTGCTCATCATTAACAACAAGCTCAGTTTCAGCACCTGCACCAGATAGGAACAATGACCCAGTACCTGAGAAGGCAAATATGCCGCCAATAAAAATCACAATAACCGTGGCTATACCACGCATGTTATTTCTAAAATTATCCAACATGTATCTGTACCTATAAATTAAAAAAAAGGCGCATCGAGGATGCGCCTTCTAGCCTGAGGTCTTCGCTGTTAAAGCGGAGTTCCCAGAGAGTTACTTAGTTTACTGCGTCTTTCAGAGCTTTACCGGCTTTAAAGCTAGGCACGTTAGCCGCTTTAATTTGGATCTCAGCACCAGTCTGTGGGTTACGACCAGCGCGAGCTGCACGATGCTTCACAGAATAAGTACCGAAGCCTACCAAAGAAACTTGGTCGCCATTTTTCAATGCGCCTGTTACTGCATCTAGAGCGGAATCCAGTGCACGTCCTGCAGAAGCTTTAGAGATGTCTGCACCAGCAGCGATTGCGTCGATTAGTTCAGATTTATTCACGGTATTCCCCTTTTATTGGAATTGGTTGATTCTGGCAAAATAGAAGTGCGCTTTCATAGCTTCACAATGCTCAGAATCCCGAGCCAATGCGCCTTCTAGGCCAACTTTATACCAACTAGCACCACGCTGGGTCAAGCATACTTTTGAATTTAGCAAAATTAGTTGCAGATCAGTGCGTGCTAGCAGAGGCGCTGGCCCCTGCATTCTTCTCAGAACCAGTAGCGCGATTGAATTCTTCTTCAGTAAAGGGTGTGGGCTTATCTTGCAGAGCAATGTCCAGCACCTCGTCGATCCACTTCACCGGACATATCTCAAGGTCTGCTTTAATGTTGTCCGGTATCTCTTTCAAATCGCTCGCATTATCGTGAGGGATGATAACGGTAGTAATGCCTCCACGGTGCGCCGCTAGGAGCTTTTCTTTGAGCCCACCGATCTTTAACACCTCTCCGCGAAGGGTAATTTCTCCGGTCATGGCAACATCTGCGCGCACTGGGATACCGGTTAAAACCGACACCAATGTTGTGCACATGCCTACACCCGCCGAAGGCCCGTCTTTCGGGGTTGCGCCTTCGGGCACATGAATATGCAGGTCGTTTTCGTAGTAAAAGTCTTTGCGAATGCCCAGCGCCATGGCTCGACTGCGCACGACTGTTAATGCCGCCTGAATTGACTCTTGCATCACATCGCCCAGTGATCCGGTTTTAATGACTTTGCCTTTACCTGGGATCGCCGAGGCTTCAATGGTCAACAGTTCACCACCGACCTGGGTCCAGGCTAGGCCTGTTACCTGTCCAATCTGGTTTTCTGCTTCGGCACGACCATAGTCGAATCGACGCACGCCAAGCATATCTTCCAGCTGCTCTACCCCAACCACGTCATGAGAGCGCTTGTCTGCGCGCACATGCTTGGTTACGGTCTTGCGGCATATCTTGGCAATATCTCGCTCTAAACCCCTTACACCGGCTTCTCTGGTGTAATAGCGTATGGCATCTTTCAGCGCGCCTTCGGTAATATCCAGCTCTGGGTCTTTAAGTCCATTGGCTTTGCGCTGCTTAGGGACTAAATATTTCTCGGCAATCTGTACCTTTTCATCTTCGGTGTATCCGGGAATACGGATGACTTCCATACGATCCAATAAGGGGCCGGGAATATTCATCGAGTTGGCGGTACAGATAAACATTACTTCGGAAAGATCGTAATCAACCTCGAGGTAATGATCGTTGAAGGTATGATTTTGCTCTGGATCTAACACTTCCAGCAGCGCTGAGGCTGGGTCACCGCGACTGTCCATACCCATCTTGTCGATCTCGTCGAGGAGGAATAATGGATTCTTGGTGCCAACCTTCGACAGCTTTTGAATTATCTTGCCTGGCAGCGAGCCAATATAGGTTCTGCGGTGTCCGCGAATTTCCGATTCATCTCGCACGCCACCCAAACTCATGCGCGCAAACTTACGACCGGTCGCACGGGCAATCGATTCACCGAGGGAGGTTTTGCCCACGCCGGGAGGTCCTACCAAACAGAGCACGGGCCCTTTAAGTTTTTTAACGCGCTTTTGCACCGCCAAAAACTCAAGAATTCGCTCCTTCACCTCTTCAAGACCGTGATGATCCAGATTAAGCGTGGCTTCTGCTTCGATCAGGTCATGTTTGACACGGGTGCGGTTTTTCCAGGGCACACCGATCATGCAATCAATATAGTTACGCAGTACTGAGGCCTCTGCCGACATTGGCGACATCATCTTTAGCTTGGCTAGCTCTGACTGCGCTTTTGCCAAGGCGGCCTTGGGCATGCCGGCCTGTTCAATTTTCTTATCTAGTAGATCAAGTTCCGAGACACCTTCGTCGATATCACCCAGTTCTTTCTGGATGGCCTTCATCTGTTCGTTGAGGTAGTACTCGCGCTGACTCTTTTCCATCTGCTGTTTAACACGACCACGAATACGCTGCTCTATCTGGAAAATATCAATTTCAGATTCCATTAAACTCATCAGGTGCTCAAAGCGCTCTGTAAGATCGGCTATCTCGAGCACATCCTGCTTTTGCTCGAGATTTAACGTCATATGTGACGCGATGGTATCAGCCAAACGGTTGGCATCTTCGATACCGCTGACCGTAGTAATGACCTCGGCGGGAATTTTTTTACTCAGGTTTACGTACTGCTCAAACAGGCTGATGGTTGACCTTGTCAGGGCATCCGCTTCCTGGTCATCAAGCTCTCCATCCGCAAGCTCTACCGCGGTGCTCTGCATAAAGGCGTCGCCTTCAACAGGCGCTGTCAGGCTCACGCGCTGAATGCCTTCCACTAGCACCTTGAGTGTGCCGTCTGGAAGTTTAAGCAGCTGCAGGATCGTTGCCAGAGTACCTACTTCGTAGATATCGGCAATACTGGGGTTGTCTTCTGAGGGCGTTTTCTGCGCGACCAGCACGACCTGTTTATCTGACTCCATGGCATGCTCGAGGGCTATGATAGATTTCTCTCTACCGACGAACAGGGGAACCACCATATGCGGATACACCACTACATCACGTAGTGGCAGGAGTGGATAAACAATCGTGCTTGGATCTATCTCTGTGGAACCCATTATTACCTCAATATCTCTTTATCTTTAATGTGTATTCTTGTTTAACATTGTACGCAGTGACTTTCGCGTTAGTCTTTTATATTGGGGTCAGCCTAAGTAAAAACAACCTCAAGGTGCTAACTAAGCGCATAAAAAAGTACATAAAAAAAGCGGCTTGCGCCGCTTCTTCGTTTAGCCTTCGTCTGAGGCTAGCTTTTTCTCTTGTTTCTCGTAAACCAGCAGAGGTTCATTTTCACCGTTGATGACCGAGCCATCCACAACCACCTTAACCACATCCGGTTCCGAGGGAATCTTGTACATGGTGTCGAGCAATATGGTTTCTAGGATAGATCGCAGTCCACGAGCACCAGTTTTGCGCTCAATGGCTTTGTCGGCAACCGCCGCCAGCGCATCATCACGCAGATCCAGCTCAACACCCTCCATGCCAAACAGTGCCTGGTACTGCTTCAACAGGGCATTCTTAGGCTCAACAAGGATATTCACTAGGGCATCGCGGTCGAGCTCTTGCAACGTTGCTACGACAGGCAGTCGGCCAATAAATTCTGGAATCAAACCATAGCCAATCAAATCACTGGGCTGCACATCTAACAATGTCTCACCGATAGATTTTGAGCTGTCTTTACTGTTCACTTCTGCACTGAAACCAATACCGCCCTTCTCGGAACGGTCTCGTATAACCTTTTCCAAACCGGCAAAGGCACCGCCGCAGACAAACAGGATATTCGAGGTATCAACCTGCAGAAATTCTTGCTGAGGATGCTTGCGTCCACCCTGAGGTGGTACTGAAGCAACTGTACCCTCAATAAGCTTCAACAGCGCCTGCTGAACGCCTTCTCCAGACACATCGCGCGTGATCGACGGGTTATCTGATTTACGTGAAATCTTGTCGATCTCATCGATATAAACAATACCGCGCTGGGCCTTGTCTACATCGTAGTCGCACTTCTGCAGGAGCTTTTGAATAATGTTCTCAACGTCTTCACCCACATAACCGGCTTCGGTCAACGTGGTGGCATCAGCGATGGTGAAAGGGACATCGAGCAATCTTGCCAACGTTTCAGCCAATAATGTCTTGCCGCTGCCGGTAGGGCCGATCAGCAAAATATTACTCTTGCCCAGCTCTACTTCTAGCTTATCGGCACCAGCTTGGGCACTGACCTGAAGTCGCTTGTAATGGTTGTATACAGCCACAGAAAGAATACGCTTGGCACGTTCTTGGCCAACCACATATTCGTCGAGGATGTCTTTAATCTCGGTGGGAACAGGCAACCGGTCGGGGCTACTGTTAGACTCAACGACCTGAGATTCTTCAGAAATAATATCGTTACATAGATCGACACATTCATCGCAGATATAGACAGACGGGCCGGCTATTAAACGACGAACTTCGTTTTGGTTCTTACCGCAGAATGAACAGAACAGTAACTTTCCGCCGTCGCCTAAGGTATCACTATCACTCATTTCTTTCTCCTGCCGAAATCGCAAAAGTCATATAAAACAGTACGTTAGACTTAATATCTAACAATGAAAGTCAGAAGACTACTGCCCCTAACCTCTTTTGTCTAGTACCTGATCTACAAGGCCATAGTCCTTGGACTCGTCGGCACTCATAAAGTTATCACGCTCAGTATCTTCTGCTACCTTTTCAACACTCTGTCCCGTGTGGTGGGCCATTAGCTTATTGAGACGGTCTTTGATTTTAAGAATTTCTTGAGACTGAATATGAATATCTGTCGCCTGACCCTGAGCGCCGCCGCTTGGCTGGTGAATCATGGTGCGGGAGTTAGGCAGGCAGAAACGCTTGCCCTCTGCGCCCGCTGTAAGCAGGAACGAACCCATCGATGCCGCCTGACCAATACACATGGTGCTGACATCTGGCTTAATAAACTGCATGGTGTCGTAGATCGACATACCTGCAGTCACAGAGCCACCGGGAGAATTGATATAGAGGTGTATGTCTTTGTCTGGGTTTTCAGACTCGAGGAATAGCATCTGCGCAACAATAAGGTTGGCCATATGATCTTCAACCGGACCCACCAGAAAGATGATTCTTTCTTTTAAAAGCCTTGAGTAGATGTCGTAGGCTCTTTCGCCTCTCGAGCTTTGCTCAACAACCATGGGAACCAAACCGCTGGCTTCCACGTCGGGGAAACCACTGATGCTAGATGGGTTCTGAAAATTCATTGCGTCCTCGCTAATTAGATTTTTGAATACAGGGTACTGTAGCTTCGCACAATCCCTTTTGCACGCTTACCTTTTGTTAATACCGTTGTACGCAAACAATCGGCAAGCTGGACTCGTCCAACCTGCCAAAAATCAGCTTAAGCTTCGCTGCCTGGTTCAGGATCAGGCTTAACAGCGTCTTCGTAAGGTAAGGCTTCTTCTTTAACTTTGGCCTTGGAAAGTACTAACTCAGTGACCTGATCTTCCAGAACCACGGCTTCGACAGAACTGAGCAGCTCAGGCTTACTGTAATAATAGTCGACAACTTCACGGGGCTGCTCATACGTTGAGGCAATCTCATCAACGCGAGCACGAACCTGCTCTTCGTCTGGTGTTAGGCCTTCGACCTTAACCAGCTCAGAGACAATTACACCCAACGCAGCGCGGCGCTCGGCTTTCTCTTTAAACATATCGTCTGGAAGCATGCTCAGATCAATTTGCTGACCGCCGCCAAACTGCTGAACCATTTGCTGCTTCAGCTGAGTAATTTCATTGGCAACCAATGCTGCCGGCAATTCAACCTTATTAAGGTCAAACAGCTGGTTCATAACACGGTTTTTAACTTTTGTGCGGATCGCATTGCGCAGTTCACGCTCCATGTTGCCTTTAACATCTTCACGGAACTTGGCTTCGCCACCCTCTTCAACGCCGTAAAGCTTGAAGAATTCGTCATTCAGCTCTGGCATTTGCTTGGACGACACCGAGTTAACCTTAACGGCGAACTGTACTGCCTTACCTTTCAATTCTTCGGAGTGATAATCTTTCGGGAATTTTAGCTTAAGAACGGTCTCGTCCCCTGCACTCAAACCTACCAAGCCATCTTCAAAACCTGGGATCATGCTGTTTGAACCTAATACTAGATCCTGGCCTTCGGCACTGCCGCCGGCAAATTCTTCTTTCTTCTGGGTACCCACAAAATCGATGTTCAGCTGGTCGCCATCAACAGAGGGCTTGTCTGAAACATCGAAAGTCGCTTGCTGATTACGCAACACTTCAATCATGGTTTCCATATCGGCGTCAGTTACGTCTGAAACAGGGCGCGATAACTTTACCTTACTGATATCTGCTAGCTTTACTTCTGGGTAGACTTCAAAGATCGCCATGTATTCTAGATCCTGGCCTTCTTTGTCTTTCAGGCCATCAATGCGCGGCTGGCCCACAGGACGGAGATCTTCCTGGTTAATCGCGTCATAGAAGCTTGAATTAACGATTTCGCCAACAACTTCCTGACGAACGCCTTTACCATAATGCTGTTTGACAACACGCAGTGGAACCTTGCCCTTACGAAAGCCTTTAATAGACACAGTCTTAGTCGCTTTCTCTAAACGCGCAGTTACTTCTTGTTCAATTTTGTCGGCAGGGACACCAATCTTCAGCTGACGCTCTAGACCTGTGCTCGACTCAATAGAAACCTGCATGTGTTGCCCTCTTCATAAATAGTATAAATATGGTGCGAGTGGAGAGACTCGAACTCTCACATCCTAAGACACTAGAACCTAAATCTAGCGCGTCTACCAATTCCGCCACACTCGCATAATCTGTCTTTCTGGGCCTCGGGTATCTACAGGTTAGTGGCTCGTTCAAAGCCAACAACTGTGCCCAGCCAAAAAGGGCGTGAAGTTTGCCACAGCACCTGTGAATCGGCAACTACTTCAGGCCCTTTAAATGCCTAAACGGGAGAAAAAGTCTCCCAGGCAATCTGAAGCGGCAATCTAAGGCTTAGAGTGAGGGGCTTAAGGCTGCTAACAGTCCCTGAGCAGGGGCGAAAGGTATTTATCAAGAGCTGACCTAATCAATCTGGAAATAGCCAGAAAGCTTGGTCTATGCTTTACAACGCATACTTTATTTATTAACCCAGTTAGGAGTTACATGATGAAAAACAATTACCTTATGCTTTTTGCAGTAGCAGCAACACTTGGACTTGCCGCATGTGATACGGGTGAGCCTCAAGCTGACGCATCAGCACCAGCCGCTGAGTCTTCAATGTCAGACGCAGCAACAGAGGCCGCTGATACTGCCATGGGCGCGATTGATGGTGCCGTTGAAGCGATGGACGAAATGGCTGATGATGCTATGAACAGTGCTGCTGACGCTATGGACAGTGGAGCTGACGCAATGGAAGAGGCTTCAGACGCTGCAGAGAACAAAGTTGACAGCCAAGTAGAAGACGCAATGGATGACATGCTGAACAAATAGATGGTTTTAAGGCCATAAAAAACCCCGGTATTTACCGGGGTTTTTTTGTTGCTAGATCTTACTTACCATAAAGTGGTTATGGTATTAAACAGCTACCTTGCGGCGACGTAAACCAGTAAGACCTAACAGTGCAGAGCCAAACAACCATACAGCGGCAGGAATTGGCACTTCGTTGATACCCGCTATATAAAGCGCATTAGCATTGGTCGTACCCATTTGGAAGTTATCTGCCATGTAAGTCTTGTAGAAATCACTCATGGCGCCAAAGATAGCCATTTCAGTTAACTTGAAGCCTAGAGTAATCTTTCCAGCGATAACAGCCAACAGGTCAAAGCCCTGAGTGTCAGTCCAGATCAATACCTGTGTCTTGGGCGCAACATCTGCGTGAGCACCGTTGATTCCAACGTTAGCGATTTCCTTTTCAGCATCAAATACAAAACCTAATACTTCATTGAGCTGCATATTGTCATCAGATCCGGCATAACCGCCGCCGTTTGTGAAACATTTATTGGCACCGGGAGCACCGCCACCAGCGGTATTGTCCACTGACTCTCTACAAACACCGAGACCAGCCTTAGGGCCTGCATCCAAATAAGCATTTGCAGCAACAACACTGGGTCGAGCTCCGTCAACTAACAGACCACCATAAACATTCAGATCACCGAAATTCAGTGGTTGCCCACCTCTTTCGTTTTCATCAGCATCAAAGTCATATGTATACGTTGCGGCCATGGACAAACTGGCCATTGATAATACTACGGCACCTGCAAGTGACTGCAGTAATTTTGATAGATTCCTATTCATAACTAACTCCTTAATATCTCCTAAAAACAAACTAAGCGCGAATGCAAAAACGCGACTAATTCCATATATTTACAACAAAACTAAACTACTTAACAGGTAAAGGTAAAAGTAGTTCTCATTTTTGACATTGTCAAAAAAATAAACTGGATTTATTGGAATTATTTAATTTAAGAATCAATAACTTAGGCGATATTTATGGTGGGACCAAAAAGAACTGCACAGAGATTCAGTTATTACCGACTTAAAACAATAACTTAGCTAGGCTTCTTGATAAATAACTTGACTGCACAGAGAGAAATTTCTTCTACCTGGGCAGAATCTGTGTAGATACCATCAATAAACAGCTTGGCAATGCCATGGACTGTTCCCCAGATCACCTGCGATGTCCGCAGCGGATTGTCACCGCCGATAAGCCCCTGCTCTTGCCAGCTAGCCACCATCTCGAGCTGATGCTGAAAACAGGGATACGCCACATCCCGCAGTTCTTGGGTACTGTGTTTCTGTTTCCATATGTTGCGACCAAACATTAACTCGTATTCTTCGGGGTAGTCAGCGGCATGTCTGACATAGTCGCAAATATAGGCTTCAAAATTCTGCTGCGGCGATAATATTGCATCATTAAATGTCTCCTGCATGGCACGATGGCGACGCCGAAAACCTTGTGCCGCGATAGCACAGAGTAATTCATTCTTGTCTGAGAAATGGTGGTAGGGCGCGGTGCGAGACACCCCTGCTCTTTCAGCGAGTTTGCGCAATGACAAATTCTCTATTCCAGCTTCTGCGATCAACGCTTTGGCGGCCACTAATAGCGCCTGCCGTAAATCACCATGATGGTAACTGGGGCGGGTCGTATGAGTTTTTGCTGGGGGATTCATGGCCGCAATGTACCAACACATCTTGACAGTGTCAAAATTGCACCTTAATCTGCGTACATAAATTAATCTCAAATTAATAAAATGGTCGTATACAAGAGGCTGTCCAACATCAAGAGCTCAAAAACGATGCATATAGAAGATTTCCCCAAACTGAAAGCGTTTGACGTCAGTATCGACAAAAATCAAGTAGTAGAAATCTGCTTAAATCGTCCTCAATCCTTAAATTCAATGAACAGTGATTTCTGGGATGAGCTGCCTGCAATAATTAAGGCGCTTGATCGTGCGTCTGCTGCGCGCGTTATTATTCTTTATTCCAAAGGCAAACATTTCACTGCGGGCATGGACCTTAGCGTTTTTGACGGCCTTGGTGGCGATCCCAATGATGAACTTGCCCGTGCCGCTGAAAAATCTCGCCGCTGGATTCTCGATATGCAGGAAGCCTTTACCACTTTTGAAAAAGCACGCATGCCGGTTATCGCGGCGATTCAAGGCGCCTGTATTGGCGGCGGCGTGGATATGATCTGTGCGGCTGATATGCGTTTTTGCACCGCCAACGCCTTCTTTAATATCAAAGAAACGGAGCTTGGTATCACTGCGGATGTAGGCACATTGCAGCGCATCCAGCATGTTATGCCCAGCGGTCTAGCCCGTGAACTGGCCTACAGCAGCCGCAATTTGGGCGCCGATGAAGCACTCACCAGCGGTTTTGTGAATAAGGTCTATGCCGACCAAGACGAAATGCTCAAGGCTGTTCGAGCCCTCGCCAGCGATATCGCCAAACATAGCCCGCTGGCAGTGCATGGCACCAAAGAAATGCTTAACTACAGTCGCGATCATTCGGTGCAAGACAGCCTTAACCATATGGCGACCTGGCAATCAGGCATGCTCCGCGCCACAGACACGCACGAAGCAATGAAAGCCAGCAAAGAAAAGCGCGACCCTAAATTCGATAATTTACTGCCTTAAATCATAAAAATACTTATAAAGTTTTAGAGAGGAATCTATGTCACACGCACAGTACCCACACATGCTAGCCCCATTAGATCTCGGTTTTACTACCTTAAAAAATCGCGTCTTGATGGGCTCAATGCACACCGGCCTTGAAGAAGTGGCCAATGGCCATGAGCGTATGGCGGCTTATTTTGGTGAGCGCGCCAAAGGCGGCGTTGGCCTAATTGTGACTGGCGGCATTGGCCCCAACACTGAGGGTGGCACTCACCCCAACACTAAAAAACTGGTCACTGAAGAAGATATAGCAGGCCACAAGCAGATCACCGATGCCGTGCACGCACACGACGGTAAAATCTGTATGCAGATACTGCACACTGGACGCTATGCCTACTCTCCCGACCAGGTAGCTCCCTCAGCGATCAAGTCACCGATCAACCCGTTTACGCCAAGGGCCCTCACTGACTCTGAGATTTATAAGCAAATTGATGACTTCGTATTTACTTCAGTCCAGGCGCAGAAAGCCGGTTACGACGGTGTTGAGATTATGGGTTCGGAAGGGTATTTTCTGAATCAATTTATCGCTGCCCGCACCAACCAGCGCGAAGATGACTGGGGCGGTAGCTATGAAAACCGCATCCGTCTGCCGATTGAAGTTGTCCGCAGAGTTCGCGAAGCAGTTGGCGAGCACTTTATTATTATCTTCCGTCTGTCGATGCTTGATCTGGTTGATGGCGGCAGTACCGCTGAAGAAGTTATCCAGCTGGGTAAGGCAGTAGAGACGGCCGGTGCGACTATTATTAATACGGGTATTGGCTGGCACGAAGCACAGATTCCAACCATTGCAACCAAGGTTCCTCGCGCCGCCTTTACCTGGGTAACCGCGCGCTTTAGAAAAGAGCTGTCAGTGCCGGTTATTACCTCCAACCGTATTAACACCCCAGAAGTAGCCGAAGAAGTTCTAGCCCGTGGTGATGCCGACATGGTATCCATGGCTCGCCCCTTCCTCGCAGATCCAGACTTTGTGATTAAAGCGCAGGAAAATCGCGCCGATGAAATCAATACCTGCATCGGCTGTAACCAGGCCTGTCTCGACCATGTATTTGGCGGCGTTATGACCAGCTGTCTGGTTAACCCCCGTGCCTGTCACGAAACCGAATTGCATATTCTGGCCACGACTAGCAGCAAAAAGATCGCTGTTGTCGGTGCTGGCCCTGCGGGCCTTGCCGCAGCAACCACGGCTGCTTCACGAGGCCATCAGGTCACATTGTTTGATGGTGCCAATGAAATTGGCGGCCAGTTTAATATTGCCAAACAGATTCCCGGTAAAGAAGAGTTCTTCGAGACATTACGCTACTACGGTAAGCAAATTGAAATCACCGGCGTCGACCTTAAGCTCAACCACCGCGCGACTGCTGAAGAGCTCAACAACGGCGGCTTCGACCAGGTTATTGTTGCCACGGGAATTGCCCCAAGAATGCCCAATATTGAAGGCATCGATCACCCCAAGGTACTTAACTACCTAGACGTGATTGGTGGCAAACAGCATGTTGGTAAGAAAGTAGCCATTATTGGCGCTGGTGGCATTGGCTTTGATACGGCGGAATACATTACCCATGCGGGCGAATCCACTAGCCAGAATATTCCAGCCTTTATGAAGGAATGGGGTGTCGATATGACCTTTGGCTCGCGTTCCGGTACCGAAGGCATAACCGCTCAACCTGAGCCCTCCCCGCGGGAAGTCTATTTGCTCCAACGTAAAAGCTCGAGAGTTGGTAAAGGCCTAGGTAAAACCACTGGCTGGGTTCACCGCGCAGGTCTAGCAATGAAAGGTGTGCGTATGATGCCTAGTTGTGACTATAAGCG
>DDDD01000154.1:0-4661 GCA_002335945.1 Porticoccaceae bacterium UBA1989 | reverse complement strand
TCTGATTGGCGGTGCTGATGTGGCTGCTGAACTCGATGCCAAGGGTGCTATTAACCAGGCCACAAGATTAGCTGCACAGATCTAAGGTTCTGGCTAATAATTGTTGCAACCCGCAGGCAATCAACGGATCATGCGCGCTTAATATTAAGCGCGCATTTTTTAATTTAACCTTTAATAATAGATTCAATAAGAAAAACTATGTCTGATAAGCAACAGTCTACCGATTTCCGCAACGCTCTTGGCAGTTTCGCCACGGGTATCACCGTTATTACCGCACTGGGCAAAGACGGCCAAAAGGTCGGCATGACCGCCAACAGCTTTAACTCGGTGTCTCTGGACCCTATGTTAGTGCTCTGGAGTGTAGCCCGGGACGCCAATTGCTTTGACGACTTTATTGATGCTGAGTCTTTTGCTATCCACGTACTCGCCGACGATCAAGAAGCCATGTCTAATCGCTTTGCTAAAAGTGGCGCAGATAAGTTTGCTGAGCTTGAATGTACTGAAGGTCTGTCAGGGGTACCCATTCTTCCCCATTACAGCGCTTGCTTTGAATGCAAAATTGAGAACCAATATGAAGGCGGCGACCATATTATTTTGGTCGGCCGCGTGATTGAGTTTAGAGACAATGGTCTAGAGCCACTGATCTTTAATCGCGGTAAATACGCCGCTCTTATATAGACGCTCTTAATTACGCGCTTTTCGCTCTAGGCCTAACCCTTGCTACCGCAAAGTGCTGTTAACTGATTGAGCACCTGCGCAACGGGCAGCACATCGGCATACTTAGCATTCAGATCAAATAGATTGGCACGATGAGCCTCAGGGTTTCTATCCCCCACAGCCTCTTCTGCAATCACCACCTGATAATCATTCTGTAATCCATCCACTGCCGAGGCTCGCACACAGCCACTGGTAGTCAAACCTGTCACCACTAACGAATCAACGCCAAGGGCCGATAGTCGTTCATTAAGGTCCGTCTCAAAAAAAGCACTGGCCCACTGTTTTTCTATCACCGGCTCGCCGTCCAGCGGCTCTAATGCCGAATCAATTTTTACCCAATGACTGTCTGGCTCTAGCACATTTAACGCTGGCACTTTCTGACGAAACACCCTGGCCTGCTGTTCACTGTGATAGACCACGGTGGTGAAAAACACGGGTAAACCCAGCGCCCGAAAAGCCTCTAGCAGCTGCACATTAGCCAAAACCACCTCAGGGCAGTCGCTCCCCAATGGGCAGGCAGGATCGGTAAAGCCATTGATCATATCGACCAATACCAGAGCAGGACTGGCCGTTAAGCCGAGAGGATTTTGCTGCAGATTATTCGAGTCCATAACCATTCCCATCAGTTTTATTCTGTCGTAAAAAAGCGGACTGTGCTTCCCATAACAAGAAGCACAGCCCGCTAATGATACTGCCTTATTTTAGAAACGGTAGTTAAAGTCAATCCCGTAAGAGTCTTTGGCACCTGGGTGAATAAATGAACCACCAAATTCAGGCGCTGGAATGATCTCTTCCAGATACTTTTCGTCAGTGACATTGCGGCCCCAGATAGTCACACCCCAATTTTCCGCATCAAAGGAGATACGAGCGTTAAGAGTGTCATAGGCATCACGCTTGGCTTTGCTCATGTCCTGAGTCAAACCTGGACCGTTAAACACCTGCCAGATCGTCGGAGTAGCCTCACCCTGCAAGGTGTGGAACGCCATCTCGCCAACATACTGCCAATCTAAACGTGCAGTCATCTCGACACCATCGCTAACAGCCATCTCGAACTGCGCACCAAGATTGTAGGTACGATCTGGCGCCTGTGGGGCTTCATTACCTTCTGAAAGCGGACGGTGATCGTTCTGGATAATTTCACTGTCCAAGAAACCTGCACCACCAAATAACGAGAGGTTTTCTGTAACCACTGCGTTAAAGTCCATTTCGAACCCTTGAATCTCTAACTCGTCAATGGTTGTGACAACACGCATCAAGCCAAATGGGCCAGCGAAGAATTCAAAGAACTGATTGTCTTCAACTTCAGTTTTAAACGCTGCGACATTAACCCGCAGACGACTGTCGAAGAACTCCATTTTGCTTCCTAGCTCAAAGCTGGTAGAGACTTCTTTCTTGTACTCGTCGCTCACGCCAAGATTGGCATCAACTGCCACACCAGGACTTCCACAGCTAGGAACAAAGACCGGGCAAGTATCGCCATACCAGAGATCCAACAGTGCTTCGCTACCTATGGAGTTAAAGCCACCACTGCGGAAACCCACACCCCAGCTAGCATAGACATTGAGGTCTTCAGCAGCATTCCAGCTCCATGTCACCTTTGGTTGAAATTGGCTAAAGGTCGCACTTCGGTTAGGAATACCATTTGGATTACCCGCAAATGCAGGATTGATTGAACCAGAGGAGTTGATATTTAGTCCTGATCCAGCTTCATTTGGCACCTGATTGCTGACATCGCGCTCTTCACGGTCATAGCGTCCAGCAACCGCTATTTCCATGTCCTCACTAATATCAAACTCAAGCTGACCAAAGATTGCCATGACTGAGGTGTCAAACTGATCACTGAACATTAGATCAGTTGGATTGGGTCCCGTTGGGGCCACATAACCCTGACGTAAAAAGCCATTGCCTGTATCCGCACCATAGGCAACCACAACTTCACGCTCAATCTCAGCGGCATAGACGCCGGCGATCCAACTAATATCTGAATCATCATCTGACGTCAGACGAATTTCCAGACTGGTATCCGACTGGTTGCGCTCCTGATACTGATAACCATCACAGGCTGTAGGTGTATAGGGACCATAGATGCCGGTAAAGTCTGGAGCAGCACCACCATTCCCAGGGAACACGCCGAATGGGCCAAAGAAGTCGCCGAACAAATCACTGCGATCTGCACCACCGAGACCCGCAGGAGTATTATTTAACGTCGCGCGATCTGTCTGACAGGCATCGGTTAATTCGTAACCATAAAAAGTCGCACTGGTACCATCAGACAGCAAATACTCTTCCAGGTCGCTGTAGCTAAGAACTGCGGTGACATCGACACCGTCACGATCCCAGTCTGCTTTCACCGAAAATTCAGTCGTTTCCTGCTCATTTTCACCTGGGACATTGTTCGAAAAGATAAACTCGTGTTCATTAACATCTTTAAAGAACGTCGGACCGAAACCAGCAGCAAATGCAGGAATAGCAAACACCGCATTAAAGTTAATCGCACCGCCGCTGACCTCACTCATACCGCCACGGAAATCCAGTGAAAGTTCTTCATTAACATCCCAGATCACACGCCCGCGAACGGTAGTGTCTTCGAGGAAATCCACTGAACTAGCACCGGTCAGTGCATTGCTGTAATGACCATCGGTTTCACGCTGACTCACACTGATACGACCCAGCACACCCTCAGCTATACCACCGCTTAGGGTTAAGCTGGCGTTCTTAGAACCATTATTACCGGTACCCACTTTAACCTTGCCTTCAAACTCTTCGTCGGGACGGTTAGTAGTAACGATAATTGCACCGGCCACTGCGTTACGACCATAGAGAGCACCCTGAGGGCCTTTTAGTACTTCGATCTGGCTCACATCCATCAGCTCTTCGTTAAAGCCGTTGGGATTAGTGACCAACACACCATCGACCACATAGGCAAACGTGGATTCTGCATCACGGGTTGAAACAATACCGCGAATACTGACCTGAGTATCACCCACGTTAGCGGAGTCAACCATGGTGACATTGGGCATCAGGCTAATAAAGTCAGCGGGTCGCTGAATGCCGGCACTCTTAATCTGTGCTTCGGTAAATGCTGTTACCGCAATGGGAACTTCTTGCAAATTTTCAGCGCGCTTTCGCGCTGATACAACAATTTCTTCAATCGTAATTTCTGCCACCGAGGTGGTTGCTACGCTGGCTAAAATCGCCATTGCCATAACATTTCTACAGTTAATTGCTTTCATAATATTTCCCCTCTTCCACTTGTTGGTTTCATTTCTAGTGATTTACAGTTTCTTTTATTGTTTTTGTACTGCCTTTAAAATAAATTATTTTGCCCCTACAAACGTCGGTTTCACCGGCGCTGGCAAATGGGTTTCCGCTTCGCAGCGACTGCGAATATCTTCCAGATCGCCACCAAAGTTAAATAGCGCACTGTTATCGCCACGGGCTGCAACCAACTCAGCACGCAGGGTTTCTGTCGCAGCCTGATCGACGCTGGCATCTACCGCCAGCACCACGCCATAACGCTTGGCGCCTTCGATTGAGACCAATCGACGGGCAACATCCTGGCGCACCAATTCGGGATCACGGGCAAAGGGATCGCCCCAGCCACCGCCGCCCCAGGTATTGAAATAGAGCACATCTCCCGCTTTAACCTTGATGCCTTCCACCTTGGCCGGCAGCGCTTCTTCAGAGCCATCCACACGGACCAATTTCTTGGTGGAACGCAGTCCGGTTTCACCCCCAAGTACACCCCAGGGATAGGTCAGCCAGCGGTCGTCATGAATACCAATGTCGCCATCACATAGGAAGCGGTAGGCAACACTCAAGCCGTTGCCGCCGCGGTGCAGGCCTGCACCCCCAGAATCGGTAATGGTTTCATAGCGCTCGATACGCAGCGGGAAATAAGACTCGATAAATTCGTTTGGCACATTGGTAAAGCCAGGCCAGAG